>NZ_JAYJLF010000003.1:0-251307 GCF_036903175.1 Winogradskyella sp. ECml5-4
TATTCTGAGCAGTTAAGCAAAAGCTACTCATCAACGTAATAAATAATAATGTTTTAAAGTTTTTCATAATTGTTTTTAGCTTAACTGATTAAAAGTATCTTGGTGAACGAGAAACACGTCTTGGAAAATTAAGATCAAATAATAAGATGACCTCGTGTGACGCTGGCGCATATGCTTTAATATCGGATGAAATTGCATCGTATGCATATCCAATTCTAATATTTGGTGTTAACGCTAAGTTTACCAAACCAGAAAATGAATCATCTAATCTGTAAGAAGCCCCAATTTCAAATTTCTTAAAGAATCTTGCATTTAAATTAACATCAAATGATGTAGGTGCATCAAAAGCAGATTTTACCATAAACGATGGTTTAAGTTCTGTATTTGGTGAAAGATCAAACACGTAACCACCAGTTAAGAAATAGTGCTGTGTTTCAGATCCTATTTTACGATTACCATCGTCTAAATGAACAGATGATAGTAAGTTAGGTACAGATAATGATAAATAATATTTTTCAGTGTAGTAAAAGAAACCAGCACCAATATTTGGTGTTGTTTCATTAATACCAAATCCAAAGATAGGATCGTTAGTGTCTATCACAGCAACGTTTCCATTTGATAAATCAATGTCATGGAATGTAGCTCCTACTTTTACACCAAAAGCTAAACGGTGTTCGCCGCCTAAGTTTAAGGTGTATGAGACATCTACATAAGCATTAGTTTCTTTAACAGGACCAATATGATCTGCAATAACAGATAATCCTATTCCAAGATTATTTCCAACTGGCGCATGACCAAAGAATGTACCTGTTTCAGGGCCACCTTCAATTTTAGTCCATTGGTTTCTGTATAGTAGTCCAAAAGAAAGATTTTCTCTTGAACCTGCATAAGCAGGGTTTACTATATTCATATTATACATGTACTGTGTGTACTGAGGGTCTTGTTGCCCATGCATCTGAAATGCTAAAAGCAAAACCGCTATAATAGAGAGTTTTTTCATTATATAAAGTTGATTCTGTTAGTTGATTATCTGTTAATGTATACCCAAGAACTTCTTGTTTTGTTTCCTCCTTCATATTCCATAGTGTAGAAATAAGTGCCTACTGGAAGTTCTTCTCCATCATTAGTTTGGCCTTCCCATTCGTTTGTATAATTGGTTTTAGAATATACAAGGGTTCCATTTCTATTAAAAATTTCTAGTTTGGTAACATTAAAACTGCTTAAATCGAAATAATCATTTTGTCCAGGAGAGACTCCTGGTGAAATTCCTTGAGGAATAACACAGTTGTCTAATTCTATAACTGTAACTTCTGTAAATTGATTACATCCTGTATCATTAAATATGACTTCAATTTCATATAACCCAGCATCTAATACCTCTAAGCTTAAGCTATTTTCGTTATCTATAACACCACCATCACGATACCAAACAATAGATACATCTGAAGGTGAATAGTTTTCTGGCATTGCCTCAATAATTATTGGAGTTGAAGCATTAGGACATACTTCATAGTCAAAATCTGTAGAGAAATTTGTAACTGGTTCACTTCCAATTACCAAATTGAAGCTATTAGTTACATAACAATTTATATAATTACTAGATTCTACTCTCACAAATAAAGTTTCACCTGAGCTATCATAATTTCCTGAAATTGCTCCTGTAGCTAATATAGCATCTGCTTGAGATGTGTAATAAGTAACGTTATACAATGAAGCATCTTGACCATTAAGGATGGCTGAATCGTGTTCTGATAAATCAAAACTAACAATGCCATCGTTATCAAAATCACATCCGATAAAGTCTACACTTGCAGCTGTATGTGTTGGAGTAGAGGTAGCTATAGCAAATGTTGTTGTGGCAAAACAACCTGTAGCATTATCTTCTACTCTAACATAAATTGTCTGAGGGTTTGATGTGTTATTGTAAGGCGACGTCAATTCACTTAGGTTATCTATAGCATCTTGTTCAGATATATGATAAGTTACAGTGTAGTCTGATGAATCTTGAGTCCCTAAAATAGCATCATCATTTTCGGTAAGATGAAAGAATGCCTGGTTTGTTGTAGAACATTCAAATAAATCAGGAGCAGGATTCGCTATTGGTTCTGGTAGAAATTCAACAAGAATACCATCTGTTATCATACAGTCTTCTGAGAAGATAACTTGAACGTCATAATAATTAGATTCAGTAATTGTTAACGTAGAAGATGTTTCACCAGGAATAACAAATCCGTCTTTATACCAAACATGTGGAAATTCAGGTGCATGTGTGTTTATAATTACAGGTTCATTTAAACAAGTTGCTGTACCTGCATCAATAGTAATATCATCACCTAAACTTAATTCTCCAATATCAAAACTACCTGCTTTAAGGAAAACTCCAGTATCGTATTGCGAATCTCTATCGTCTGCAACAATGAGCTTAATACGGTAAGTTTCTCCAATATTTACAGATGCTTGAGCCGTAAACACAGTTGTTCTACCATTATAATTCATTGGTGGTAAATTTTCTGTGATATATTCTCCAAAATATTCTTCATTAATAGCAGGGCATTCAGAATTTTGCGGATGAACATTAGTTGTTAAAATTGGTGTATCGGAAAATGGAATAACTGCCAGATTAATTGTGTTATCGCTGGAATCTGTTAAGAAAAAGGCAAAGGCATCTGAGAAATTACATTCATCAGTACCACCAATAGCTCCGGTGTATTCCTCTGAAGCCATTAGGAAATCAAAGCTAATTTCTGGTACATAGGGTACAAAGTCAAACTCTATTATAGTTGCATTTCTAGAATTTATACCAAAATTATTGTCTAAGTCATAATCTCCTGGCCATGCGCTTCCACCTGCACTCATTAGATTGTCGTTTGTTCCGGCTGCTTCTATGGCATGTCCTGTACTCATTAAAACTCCTTCACTAAAAGGGAATTCATCTCCGTCCATTGTAAAATAACCTATCCCGTTTGGTTGATCGCTACTAAAGCTCGTACCTGTTGAAAATGTAATATTTGAAACATTAGCACAATCACTTCCAAATAATACGTCTTGTATCAATTCTTCAATAGTATGAGAATCATCAGTTACTTCTATGCTATTAAAACCAGGTTTAATACATAAATCAAAAGTTACATCCTCAGCTTCAGAGCCTTCTGAAAATACTCTTATATAATAAGTATTACCAATGACTAATTGCGGAGTAGTGCTCGTGGTACTATCCATACAATACAATTCACTAAGGTTGCCGCAACTACCTTCGTAAACAGCATGATTAATACCTGACGAATTACCATTAACAACTATGTTTTCAAATGATATTATTTGGTTGTTATGTAAAGCTGTAAACTGAAACCATACATCATCATCAGGGTCTCCTGAACAAGAAGGATCAGGTGTACTAGATGGGGTTGCCGATAAAATCGTACCAAAATTTAACTGGTCACAACTGTTATCTGTATTTACAACTGCGATTGTAGCGTTTGAGCAATCATTGTTGTCAGGAATACAGCCTGTTAGTTGTATTGGTAAACTGTTGAATACACAATTGAAATCTTGATCGTTATTTAAAGTGTATATGACATCCACATTAAAAGGAAAAGGTCCTATTTGGTAAATGCCTGTTGATGTAATAGTAGTGGTATTTGGGTCTATATTGTTAGATAAGGTTAATGATGTTGCGCTACCTAATGATGTAACATTAACATCCAATAAATATTGATCACCATTGTCACAATCATCCACAAATGCGAAGGTTGACTCTGAATTTGTACATGTAGCACAAGAAACAGTATAGTTAATACCATCTTTCATAGGTAAGTCTCCACTAGCACAACTTGATGGTAAAAAATCATCTGAAGCGATATAAAATGATATTCTATTACCGCTAGATGTATAAGAAACGCCTGCTAGATTGCCTTCATTGCCAAAGAAATAATCAGTGTAAGCCACGATAGGAGAGCCATCAGTATCAATAACTACCAATGGATCCCATCCTTCTTGAATATAACCAGACTGAAAAGTTAAAGTTAAAGGGGTGCCATCTGTACTCGTAAAAGTAAAGACTTCGGGATTAACCACTCCATCATCTCCATAACACATAGACTCCACTAATGGGCCGTCATTACAATCAATGATAAAGTCTGTTTGTACTGGTGTTGTAAAAGTAAGAGGGCCTGCCCAAATACTATTGCCATTTGTACAATTTGCTCTTACATATACATCATACTCTGTATCAAATAATAGGTTGTTTTCTATAATACTTGTAACAGAAGAGAATGTACCCGATGAAGGAATGCTAGATCTCGAAGGGATCACAACATACTCCCATGACGATTCACTATCATTAGCTTCCCAAGCAAAGCTGGCAAAAGCATATGTGTCATTAGAATTCACGTAATTAAGAGATAGTGTTGGCGAAATACAAAATGTTCCACAAGTTTCTACACGTACCAAATCAATAGACATATCTGCTCTACTGCTAAAAGTTGCTCGAGTATTTTTAAACTCAAGATATATAGATTGCCCGAGATAAGCATCTAGGTTTACACCTACTGGTACCCAAGCTTCAGAACTAGATGTCTGTAATTGACCAGTCCATGTAAATACATTAGTAAATGGGCCAGAAATTGAATTAGAAACTCCAACTTCTAATTCTCCCATATTGTCACCATAGGCATGCATATAAAAAGATAGTTCTGCGCTATCTGTAGCTGTAGTAAGATCAATAACAGGACTAATTATTGATGCCGATTCTTGGTTAACATTACCAGAAGCTTCAAAATTCATATAATTAGAGCCACTATATGGTGAACTTGGTCCTGTTGAGCCACTATCTGAATTTCCTGGTATTTCCCAGTTTCCCCCAATATTATTGTTTGTGATATCTCCTATCCATCCATCAGAATCATCAAATTCGGCTGTAAATACAAACGTAGAGTTGTTAGACGGGCAAGAGACTCCAACTGGAGGAGATATTGTTTGACATAAGGCTATTGAACTTCCAAGCATGCAGAATGCTAAAAAGGTCAGTTTGAAGATATTCTTATTCATTTCAGTTTTTATTTAATTCGCTAAAAAAATCAGTCAATTTATAAACAGGTGACCTGTTCAGGTATGTTTTAAAAAAACAAAAGCCACAAAGTGAAATTAAGTGGCTTTTGTTTTTTACAAACAAATTTATTGTTTAAGTACTCGTATCGTTTCTGTAACATTTGCTATAGTTACTTTAACAAAATATGTTCCTATATTTAAGTTAGACATGTCTAACTCACTAGCAATGTTATTAGGCGTCGTTCTTAATACTTCTTGACCTAGCATATTATACACAGTTATATTTTCAATGCTTTTTTTAGCATTCAATGTTAATGTGTTTTTTACTGGATTAGGGAAATAGGTAAATGCAGATTCATTAACTACATCATCAACACTTAAAGCAGTACAAGTTACTGTTGCTTCCCATCCTGTTAAGCTAGTATAAGGGTCAGATGTAAACTCAATAGTTAAGGCTCCAGATGGATCTGTAGAAGTGTAAAAGTCTCCTACATGAAGTTCGCTACTTGCAACTATAGTATTGTCTCCATTACCACTGTCTTGTCCACATAGTGTTTGAGCTAAAACTGGGTATGTGTTATCTGGACCGTTATATATGGTTAAGTAATCGTAACATCCATCTTGTTCACCAGGACCAAAGGTGTCTACTTCTATATCAACGTATGTAAACGTAATAGTTACTGCTTGTCCAGCAGAATCTGGAAGAATAGTTGTAGATGAAAATTCAGAATCTGAATAATTACCGTTGCTTCCGCCACCATCTACAAAGATACCGCCACATGCAGGAGGGACAATTGCCGTTGCAAATGTGTAAGGGCCAGTCCAAAGAGAAACTCCATTTGCATCACACTCAGATTGTACATAAAACTCGTAATGGGTATCATCTGTTAAATCTGTAAGTGTATATGGATTTGTAACTCCAGATATTGTTGCTACACCTGTTGCCGTTTCACCTGCAGTTATATTAATAACTTCAATGTTCCAAGTTGTAGCAGTGCCGTTAGCGGTCCATGCTAAATCAGCTGAAGTAGTTGTAATGTTTGATACCGTTAATGCTGTTGGAGACATACATAAAGGAGCTTCATCAAAAGTAACATCATCAATAGCGATATCATCATCAAAATCACCTGGTTCAATCACTTCAGAATATGTGAATCTTGCTTGTGCTGGTCCTGTAAAAGTCAAGCCACTAAGATCTAAAGTTTTTAATTCCCATCCGGATGTGTTTGTATTGTATGTTGCCATAAGGTTCCAAGCAGCACCATCCCAAACTTCTACATCTAATTGAGCATTTGCTGAATCTTCAGAATTACTTATTTCATAAAAACTCAATGCAGGTGTTGTCAGTGTACTTACGTCTACAAAAGGACTCAATAAATATCTAGGCCCATGTTCTTGAGAAGCATCTGCTGCTGCATAGAAACCACCTGATGTTGTACTTCCTGTTATTACACCGTCGTTTCCAACATGGCTTAATCCTGATGCTTCAAAAATCCAATCTTCTTCTCCTGAATCGCTATACATTCTCCAGCAATCTGGTATTGCACCACCATTATCAAAACCTTCTGTATATGGTGCCATAAGCGGATTACAATCTGTTTGAAATGATACTGGTCCTACCCAAAATGAATTACCATCGGTTGCACCACAATTAGATTGTACATAAAATTCATAATTGGTGTCTGGTAATAAAGCTGTTACAGTATATGGATTGGTAATTTCAGATAATGTTGCTACACCTGTTGCCGTTTCACCTGCAGTTATATTTACAATTTCAATATTCCAAGCTGTAGCAGATCCCGTTTCTGTCCATGCTAAGTCTGCTGTTGTGGCAGTAACATTTGCAACTGTTAAATCTGCAGGAAAGATACAAGCTATAGGATTGTCAAAAATGACATCATCAATAGCGATATCATCATCACTCCCTCCGTTAGGTTCAGAGAACGTAAAACGCGCTTGTGCTGGCCCTGTAAATGTTAAGCCACTGATATCTATTGTTTTTAATTCCCAACCTACTGTATTCGTATTATATGTAGCCATAAGATTCCATGCTGCTCCATCCCAAATTTCAACATCTAATTGTGCGTTATCTGAGTCTTCAGCATCACTTATTTCGTAAAAACGTAATTCAGGTGTTGTTAATGTACTTACATCTACAAAAGGACTCAATAAATATCTAGGACCATGATTACTAGATGCATCACAAACAGCATAATAACCACTTGATAATGTTGTTCCTGTTATGTCACCTCCGTCACCTACATGGCTAGGGCCTGATTCATTGAAAAACCAGTCTTCTTGTCCAGAATCGCTATACATTGACCAACAATCTGGGATATCACCTGCGTTATCAAAATCTTGTATATAAGGTGCTGTAAAAGCATCACAAGCAGTTGTAAATGCGATAGGACCTACCCAAATAGATGGACCTTCTGCACCACAATCTGCTTGTACATATATTTCATATTCGTTGTTAGACGTTAAACCGGTTATTGTATAAGGATTTGTAGCCCCACTAACTGTTGGTGTGCCAGTTACAGTTTCACCTGCAGTAATATCTACAATTTCTATATTCCAAGATGTAGCTGTACCATTCTCTGTCCATGCAAAATCAACAGTGGCATTAGATATGTTTTCTACTATTAAATCTGTAGGCTCCATACATGCAGGAAATGTGTCATTTACAAAATTATCTACATACAATTCCCATTCATCTTGTGATGTTGATCTAATAGCAACATAAACGGATTGGCTATCATAAGCTGATAAATCTAAAGTTACCTTAGTCCATTCTCCAGGCGCGTTACTTTCTTCTTGTAAGACTACAGTAAAATCGGCAGCAGTAGCAGCTGTAGTGGATAATAGTACTTCATAAGGCTCTAGAAATGTACCACTTCTTGATTTTACATAGAACGTTATTCTGTCGTTTAAGCCAGAAGTTACCGTAATTTGAGGTGTAACTAAGTAGTCATCATTAGGATTATCATATCCAGACTCTATCCTTGCAATAGCAGAGCCATCTTGTGCACCATCTCCTTCTGGTGTGTCATCCCACACCCAAGAATTTGTACTTGAAAGATCTAAAATAGTCCAAGTTGCAGGTATTTCGGTTTCGAAGCTCTCTGTAAATTGTGCATTAGATCGCCAACAAAAAGCAATCATTACGATAAATAGAAAAGTAATTTTTTTCATAAAGTTTGGATTAAAAAGTTAGTGTTTTAATAGTTTTAAAATTTAGCTCTTTTAAATATTTAAAACTTATGAAGCTAAAGTTGAACATTATCTTCCTTATTTTTGAATTTTAAAGGTTATCAAAAGGTAATCATGCTAAAATTAGTAAAGGTGATTGTTTTTAATTCGCTGTTAATTAGGTTGTTAATAAAAACGTAGATTTGCAAGAAAAAAATCAGTAACAGTATTAAAAAAATGAGAATTAAGTAGAGTTATTGAATTTTAATTGAATTTGTATTAAGAAAAACAGCGTTAATTAAAATATCTATGAATAAAAAAAGCAATAATATTGAAGGAGGTTATTAGTGCTAAAATTATTTGTAAAGAAAAAATTTGAGTTTAATATTATCTTAAGATTAGCATTCATTTTTGACAAAAAACATACTAAAAAATCATGATTATCATAAAAAATCTGAAATAAATTTAATTGCCTTAATTATATTGTAAACTTTCATTATCATTAAAGGCTTTAAAGAATTATTGAATTTCAAAACAAGAATAACAACTCTTTTTTTGAGAAGAATTACCGTCTCAAATTGATAAAAATTATAAAGCAACTATGTTTTTAAATGTCTTAAAAAAAATAATTTTACTCATTATATCGCTTGCCTTTTGTAATTCGCTATATGCTCAAGATAAGGAACGCCTAATTAAGATTAGTGACTTAGATAGTTTGCATGATGAATTTTATGGACAAGCTTCTGAAGAATCATATATTATACATAACAAACTTTTAAGGCAATCAAAAAAACTGTCTTATACTAAAGGTATACTTTCAGCTTATAAATCACTAATGTGGCAACATGGTGTGAGTTCAAGAGCAAATTTAGATAGTGTTTTACATTACGCAGACCTTTTTGAAACTAAAATCGCAACAAAAAGTATTCAAGCAGACACCTCGTTAATTAAAGAGTTAAAGCTTCCTGAATATTACTTAAATAAAGGTCAAATATTAGCTAATGGCTTTGGTTTGCCTGAACAAGGGTTAGAAAGCTATTTTAAAGTTTATCCATTAATCCCCAAAGGGAATATTAAGTTATCTATAGCTTACAACATTTCGATTTCTGAAATTTACTATCATAAATTCCAATACGATAAAGCACTCGAAGTGCTCACTCCTCTATTAAAAGATACTGTTGGTATTGGGTCTTTTACAAAAAAGAGATTATTAAAAAATATTTCAGCAAATTATGTTCATAAAGACATGCCTGAAAAAAGCTATACCATGCATAAAGCATTATTAGATTTAGCGATAAAAGATAATGATATTGATGGAATATGGTGGACTAAAAACAGATTGGCAAATGACTATTTTAGGTTAGGTGATGTTCAAAAAGCTATTGATTCTGCCTTAGCTGTGAGAAAATATTGTATAGAAAATGATAGTCATCAACTCATTTTTAATAACACAGCTTATTTAAGCACATTCTATCATGCTGCAGGAAATTTAGATAAAGCAATTGCTTATAGAAAAGAAGCTCTTCAGTTAGCATCTGGATCAGAATATAAGAAAGATACTTACGATAGGCTTGCCGAGTACTATACCGAGAAAAAACAATACTTAAATGCCATAGAAGTATATAAAAAGAAAGATGAGCTAGTTGATAGTTTAAGGTCAAATGAGAAAAAAGCCCTTTCTAGTTATATTGATTCTAACATAAAACTTCTTAAAGAAAAACAAAAAAGTCAGCAAATACTTTTTGACATGGAGTTACTTGAAATAAAAAACAAAAAGCAAGAACTTTATTATCTAAGTATTAGTGCCATACTTGTAAGTATCATTCTTTTATTAGGAAGTGTTCTATTATTTAGAAAATATAAAAAAGGAGAAAAGGTTATAGAAGTCTTAAAGAGTAATGAGAAAAAGCTACTCGAAGAAAAAATTATGCTTCGTGAAAATGAACTAGAAGCTTCTGCTATAGCGTTATCACAACGTATAGAAACACTTACGTTAATAAAGAACGAACTAGACGAAATAAAAAAACCACTAATTCCAAAGTTAGAAGAGGCTAAGCGTAAAATAGATAATCTTATAAGATCTGCTTCAGATATGTCTATTATTACTAAGAGGATAGAGTCAGAATACCCAACAATGTCTGCTAAATTATTAAACAGGTATCCTAATCTATCAGATACCCAAATACGCTATTGCTTATTAACAAAAATGAATCTCTCTATTAAAGAAACGGCTACGATCTTAAATGTAACTCCTGATACTGTAAAAGTTGCTAGAAGCCGATTAAAAAAGAGATTAGATATACCGTCAGAAATGTCAATTAAGATGTTCTTAGATAAATTATCTAAAGAGTAATTTTTTTTGATAAATAAGAATTTTATAGATACTTAGATTTTAAATTATAGTGTATGTTGTGACGTAAAACCAATTGTTTTTAAAACACCAAACTAAATACAGAACCTTCGCCTTCTACACTTTTAACAATAATTCTACCTTTATGAAGTAACATAATTTGCTTACAAAGGCTTAATCCAATGCCGCTTCCTGTGGTTTTACTAGTAAAGAACGGTACAAAGATATTTTCTAAAATGTCTTTAGGAATTCCAGAGCCATTGTCTAAAACCTTAATCACAATATCTCTATTTGGGTTTTCAGAAGCAAGGACTTTAATTTCGGGGTGGGCTCCATCTTTACAAGCATCAACAGCGTTTAAAATAAGGTTGATTAAGACTTGTTCTATAAGATGGGTGTCCATATCCAATTCTAGTTTAGGAGAGGTGACATTAAATGCTATACTTATATTTTTCGCCTTTATTGAAGGTTCCATTAATAACTGAAGATTATTAAATAAGTCTTCAATTTTAACACGTTGTAGGTTGAGGTGCGTGACTTTACTCAAACTTCTATAGGTCTTCGCAAATTTTAAAAGACCTTCACTACGGTTTTTAATGGTTTTAACTCCTGCATTTAAATCGTCTAACTCAAGGCGTGTTTCTTCAGGTTGTTCTATAGCTAATTGTAAGTTCTTTTGAAGGGTATCTGCTAAGGATGAAATCGGAGCAATAGAATTCATAATCTCGTGTGTCATCACACTTAAAAGTTTCTTCCAAGATTCCGATTCATTTTTATTTAAAGTATCATCAATATTCTGAATCACAATTAATTTGAAAGCATCCTCTTTAACCTGAAATACAGTATCTGAAATTAATATTTTAATACTTTCATTTTGAAGCGCAATCGAAATGGAATTCGGTTCTCTATGGTAGGTTTCAAAAATAGTATTGAATAATTCTGGTTTTCTGTTTTCTACAAATCGAATATTTTTAAACGACGGCATATCTAGCGTTTCCCCAAAAGAATCATTACTCCAAAGCACGTCACCCGATTCCAGATTATACGCAATAATACCAATGTCTACCATCTCTAAAATCTTTTGAAGGTAAACGTATTGCGCTTCGTTTTGAGAGTTGATTTCTTTAATCGTTCTATTAATTTCATTAAAGCCTGTGTATAAAAAACGAATATCTTTTGGCCCTCTATCTTCTGGAAACCATCTCGAAAAGTCACGATACTTAACTGCTTCAAAAAAATCATCCATCACCACAAATCGTCGTTTTACAAATGTGTAGGTATTAATACATAAGTAAAGTAGTGCAATGCTAATTACTACAATGTAAGCCGTCTGTTCCTTGTATATGGTATAGGCTAATGCAAGTATGGTACTCACTAAAAGTAGAATTCTAAAAAAGAGCCAAAAGATGTAACTTCTATAGTTCATACTTTTCTAATCTTCTGTATAAAGCAGCTCTTGTAATGCCTAGTTCTTTAGCCGATTTTGACACGTTGCCCTTATTTTTTTCAAGGACATTTAAAATCGCGTTTTTTTCTAAATCGTCTAAGTTTAAACTTTTCGTGGTAATACTGGTTGCTGAGGACGGACGTTCTATTGATGAAAACACTAAGTCTTCAGGTTTTAAAACGGAACCATCGGTCATTATCACAGCACGTTCTAAAACGTATTGTAATTCTCTAACATTACCTGGGAAATCGTGATTTTTTAATTTTGAAATGAATCCGGAATCAAATGAAAACGGACTTTTATTATATTTTTCGGCATATAAGGTAACAAAATGATGTGCTAATTCGGTAATATCTGTGCCACGATCTCTAAGTGGTGGCGCAATAATATCCACCGTGTTTATTCTGTAAATTAAATCTTTTCGAAATTTCTTTTCGTCCGCCAAAATTTGTGGGTCAATATTCGTCGCGCAAACTAAGCGAATGTCAATAGGAATTGAAGTATTAGAACCTAAAGGCGTCACATGTCTATTCTGTAAAACGGTGAGCAATCTTGCTTGTTGGGCTAAACTAATATTACCAATCTCATCTAAAAACAATGTACCACCATGGGCAGCTTCAAAACGGCCTTTTCTATCTTCTCTAGCGTCTGTAAACGCGCCTTTTTTATACCCGAATAATTCACTTTCAAATAAGGATTCGGTTAAAGCACCAACATCAACCTTTACAAACGGTTGGTTTTTTCTATTGGAGTTATCATGAAGTGCACGAGCAATTAAATCTTTACCTGTGCCGTTCTCACCAAGGATTAAAACGTTGGCATCTGTTGGTGCCACTTTTTTAAGTTTGGTAAAGACATCCGTCATAACGTCACTGTCTCCAATGATTTCAACGGTATTACTATTAAATTGTTTCTTCTGAGTGTTTTGGGATTTCTTTTGACTTAGAATCGTTGTAATCGTTTCTACAATTTTTTCATTCTTCCAAGGTTTCATCAAAAAGTCAGAAGCTCCTTCTTTTAATCCTCTTATCGCTAAATCAATATCAGCATAAGCGGTCATTAAAACAACTGAGGTTTCAGGCTTCTGTTTCCGAATTTTATTTAGCCAAAAGATACCTTCGTTACCCGTATTGACTAAACCATTAAAGTTCATATCTAAAATGATAATGTCGTAGGAGGTACGCTCAATTTGAGACGCAATATTACTCGGATTTTTTTCGGTAACCACTTCCTTAACCAGTGGTTTTAAAAGCAGGCGTAATGCTGTTAATACATCAACATCATCGTCTATAACTAATATTGTAGCGTTTTTTAATACCATCACTCGATAATCGAGGTTTATTTATTAGGAAGTCCTTTCAAAGCCCGACGTCATTCTTCGGAAATTACGTATAGAGCTCATTCTAAGGTTGTGTTTACAATATTACGATTTTATCTTGGGCTTATAAAAATTACAAAACCTAAATTTTTGTAGCCTTCAAAAGTGTGCGTTTTCGAACATAAAGTGTATCAAAAACGGACACTTTTAGTTTTGGGTTTGAATATAATTTATTGTAAATGAGTCTTTTGTGGTTTTGGCATCATCTTCACTATATAAATGGTATAAATAAAAGAGATATAATGGACGTTCCAATTCAGAAGAAGAAATTTTCAAATCAAAAACTAGGATTAGCTTTAGGGATTTTAGCCATAGTGGCTTTAATCGTGTATGTTATTTTCCAAACCTCAGGTGGTTCAAAATTGAATGTTGAAAAAGAACGTATTTCAATCAATACCGTTTCTAAAGGTGTCTTTCAAGAAAATATTCCGGTTAATGGCATCGTGCTTCCTGTGACGACGATTTATTTAGATGCTTTAGAAGGTGGACGTGTTGAAGAGAAGTTTGTTGAAGATGGAGCCATGCTGAAAAAAGGAGAGCCTATTTTAAGGTTATCGAACACTGATTTAGAATTGAGTTTAGTGAACCAAGAAACATCCGTATATAACTTGTTAACGCAAATGCAGATTTCTCAAAATGCAGCGCGTCAAAATACCATAAACAGACAAAATCAATTTACTGATGTAGAAAATAATCTGATTGAAGCGGAACGTGTTTATAATTTGAATAAACGCTTATATGAAAAAGGAGCCATAGGACGAATGGACTACGAGTCGTCTCAGAATAATTATGAGTACCAAAAAGAACGTATGAAACTGGCTAAACAAGTCTTAACTGAAGATACTATTTCGTCTAAATTAGAAGTAAGCCAAGCAAAAAACTCTTATGCCAGAACCCAAAGTGCTTTAGAATTAATGCGAAAAAAAGTAGGAGATTTAGTGGTTAGAGCACCAATTGATGGGCAATTAACATCTCTTGATGCTGAAATCGGACAATCTATAAATAAAGGAACACGATTAGGACAAGTTGATGTCACTAGTGGTTACAAGGTAAGAGTTGATATCGATGAGCATTATATTTCTAGAATCTATAATGGTCAAATCGGAACTTTTACGTTGAATAATAAAACCTACTCGTTAGTCATTAAAAAAGTATTTACACAAGTAACGAATGGTCGTTTTCAAGTGGATATGAAATTTGAAGGAGAGGTGCCAGAAGATATAAGAAGAGGGCAGAATTTACAGATACGTGTTGCGTTAAGTGCAGAGAAAGAAGCTCTGTTAGTTGCTAAAGGTGGGTTCTTTCAAAAAACAGGAGGTAATTGGGTGTTTAAAGTGAGTGAAGATGGAAATACAGCATACAAGGTAAATATTAGATTGGGAAGTCAAAACACAGAATACTATGAAGTGCTGGAGGGATTAAATCCTGGAGATAAAGTAGTAACATCGAGTTATGATGCTTTTGGTGATACGGAAGAGTTGATTTTGAAATAGAGTTAAGAGTAGAGATAAAAGATAATATAAAATTGAAATTGATAAAAAATAACACATTATTGCTCTAATGATCATTATGTGGATTGTCCCCTTGAGGGGACTTGAGGGGTGTTTTTTTAATAAAGTAAATACAATATAGATAAATAATAAAGATTCCTGCCTTCGCAGGAATAGTAAAAACAAATACAATGATACAAATTACGGACTTAGAAAAATTCTATAAAACGGAAGAGGTACAAACCATCGCATTAAACAAATTATCATTTGATGTTAAAGAAGGTGAGTTTGTTGCCATAATGGGGCCTTCAGGATGTGGGAAATCAACCTTATTAAACATTTTAGGGTTATTGGATGATCCAGATGGAGGCAGCTTTATGTTTAACGGAACAGAAGTCGCAGGCTATAACGAACGCAAACGTTCCGAGTTACGCAAACACAATATTGGTTTTGTGTTTCAGAGTTTTAATCTTATCGATGAACTTACCGTTTTTGAAAACGTAGAATTACCATTAATCTATACCGGTGTAAAACCTGCTGAGCGCAAAAAACAAGTAGAAGCGGTTTTAGAGAAAATGCAAATTATGCATCGTCGTAATCACTTTCCACAACAATTATCTGGTGGTCAACAACAGCGTGTGGCTGTAGCTAGAGCAGTGGTTAATAAACCAAAATTAATTTTAGCCGATGAGCCAACAGGAAATTTAGATAGTACCAATGGTAACGAGGTTATGGATTTATTAATCGATCTTAATGAAGCCGGAACAACCATCATCATGGTAACACACAGTGAGCATGATGCTAAATACAGTCATAGAATTATAAGAATGTTAGACGGACAAAAAGTAACTGAAAATATATTAGCATAAATCGACTTTCATCAATCAATCAATCAATCAATCAATCAGGTGGAAATACTTCAGTACGTCATAAACCAACCAATCTGTGCTGAAGTGTTGAAACCAAATCAATCAAGAAACGAACAGTAATTTATAGAAATCATGCTAAAAAATTATTTCAAAATAGCGTTTAGGAATCTTATTAAAAATAAGGTGTATTCATTTATCAATATTTCAGGTTTAGCGGTTGGCATGGCAGCGACGATTATGATTGGTTTATGGGTTACTGATGAATTAAATTTTAATAATCATTTTAAAAATAAAGAGACTATAGCTCAAATATTTCAAAGTCAGACTATAAATAATACCATTGGAACAGGTCCAGCAATTCCGAGACCATTAGAGTTTGCTTTGCGTCAAGATCATAAAGATAACTTTAAACATATTGTGATGTCATCTTGGGAGCAACCAAGATACCTGAAATTTGGTGAAACCAACATTTACAGAACAGGAAACGCGATGCAAGAAGGAGCAACCGATATGTTGGACTTGGATATTATTGCAGGTGTTAAAGATGGCCTTAAAGAGAAGCATTCAATCATGCTCTCTGAATCTGCTGCCAATGCTTTATTTGGGAGTGATACGGCACTTGGTAAAATCGTAAAAGTAAATAACGAAGATGATTTAGTGGTCACTGCAATTTATAAAGATATACCAGCTAATAATTCGTTTAGCGACATGAAATATATCATTCCATGGAAACATTATGTCACCACGCAAGATTGGATAGAATGGTCTAAAGAATCATGGGGAAACAATTCTTTTCAGTTGTTTGTGCAAATCAATGCGAATACCACTATGGATGTGGTAAACTCTAAAATTAGTGATGTAAAGAAAAATGCCTCATCCGAAACAGCTCAATTTAATCCGCAACTATTTTTATTACCAATGAAAGATTGGTATTTACGAAGTGAGTTTGAAAACGGAGTGCAATCTGGCGGACGTATTGAAAACGTTTGGTTGTTTGGTATTATAGGTTTGTTTATTTTGTTATTAGCCTGTATCAATTTTGTGAATTTAAGTACCGCACGTTCCGAAAAACGAGCGACCGAAGTTGGTATTAGAAAATCGATTGGCTCACAACGTAGTCAGCTTATTTTTCAATTTTTAAGTGAATCGTTTTTAATAGTTTTTCTCTCATTTATTGTTGCACTTGGTTTAGTGTTGTTATTCTTAAATGGATTTAATAACCTAGCGAGTAAAGCCATTGTTTTTCCGTGGACAAGTCTTCAATTCTGGTTGATAGCATTAGTGTTTGTAATTATTACAGCATTTTTAGCAGGAAGTTATCCTGCCTTATATTTATCGTCTTTCAATCCTGTTGCGGTATTAAAAGGCACTTTTAAATCTGGTCGCTATTCATCCTTACCTCGAAAAATTTTAGTCGTAGCACAGTTTACCGTTTCAGTAGCATTAATTATAGGAACATTGGTGGTAATGAATCAAATTCAATTTTCTAAAGATCGCCCAGTTGGATATAACAAAGAAGGATTGATTCAAATTCCTGTAATGAGTAACGAGTTTATCGGAAAAAAAGATATCATGAGGAATCAGTTTATAGCCTCTGGAGGTGCTTTAGAAATGACGGGTACAAGTGGGCCAATGACTAATGTGTGGTCCAACCGATCTGGCTATACTTGGGATGGTAAGCCTGAGGGGTTTCAAGAAGATTTAGCATACACTTCTGTGTCTTATGAATTTGTTGAAACTTTAGGTTTAAAAGTACTAGAAGGGCGAGGGTTTTCGAGAGCATTTGCTTCAGACTCTAATGCGGTAATTCTTAATGAAACCGCTGTAAAATATATGAATATCAAAAATCCTATTGGGAAATATATAAGGGATTCTGATACTGAAGACCCAAGTCCACCTTTAAAAATTGTAGGCGTTGTTGAAGATATGATTATTCAATCGCCTTACAGTCCAGTAAAACAAGCGATGTATGTTTTTGATAGCGAAGATAATACGGCGTTTTATAATGTAAGACTTAATCCTGAAAAAAGCACCAGTGAAAGTTTAGCGCTTATTGAAACTGTCTTTAAAAAGAACTTCCCAAACACACCTTTTGATTATCAGTTTGTGGATGAAGAATATGGTGCAAAATTTAGTTCAGAAGAACGTGTAGCGAGTTTAGCAAGAGTCTTTACAGCATTAGCGATTTTTATAAGTTGCTTAGGACTTTTTGGATTGGCATCGTTTGTCGCAGAACAACGCACTAAGGAAATTGGAGTCCGAAAAGTATTAGGAGCATCAATCAGTCAGTTATGGTTATTGCTTTCAAAAGATTTTATCACGCTTGTAATCATAGCATTGTTAATTGCATCACCGTTAGCTTATTATATTATGGGACAATGGTTGCAGAAATTTAGTTACCGCACAACCGTAAGTTGGGATGTCTTTGCGATTGCTTGTTTTGGAGCATTAATCATTACACTAATCACTGTAAGCTTCCAAGCCGTAAAAGCAGCTACGTCAAATCCTGTGAAATCACTTAGAACAGAATAAATCAATCAATCAATCAATCAATCAATCAAAAAACGAACAGTAATTCTTAGAAACTATGTTTAAAAATTATTTCAAAATAGCACTCAGAAACCTCTGGAAGAACAGAACATTTACAGCACTCAATGTCGTAGGTCTTACAGTAGCATTCGGAGTAGCTCTATTATTAGGCATGTTTGCGGTTTTTCAATTGTCTTTTGATCGCTTTCATGACCATGGAGATACGATTTATAAAGTGTATTCAGAAGATAGTGGACCATACGGTATTGAAGCGAATACCTCAAAATCTGAACCTTTTGCGGCAGCACTTCGAGATGAGGTTACAGGAGTAGAGAAAATTACACGTTATAGTGGTTCTGGAGTTTTGTTAACGTATCAAGACAAGCAACTCGGTATGGGGACTGCTTATGTGGATCCCGACTTTTTTGAAATGTTCAGCTTTCCCATTGTAAAAGGAGATACGAAAAATCCAATAACGTCAGAGTCTTCAGTTGCAATGACAGAGCAGGCTGCAAAACGTATATTTGGAGATGAGAATCCTATAGGGCAAACCGTTACGATTTTAAGAGATGAAGTCGAAGTGCCTTTTAATGTCACCGCGATTATTGAAGATTTTCCCGATACAAGTTCTATAGGTTTTGATATCGTGCTCAATTTTAAAAGCCAAAATGAACATGCCTATGCCAGAACTGTAGGACGTTGGGACATGGAGAATCATGAGGTATATATGCAACTTTCTGAAGGTTTAAAACCTGAGCAATTTGAGAAAAGCACAGCAGATTTTACCCAATTACACTATAAAAATGAGATTGATAATGCCAAGCGTGATGGTTTTGAGCCTAATGCAGATGGCCTTTACAGACAAATAAAAGTATTACCGTTGGCAGATGTTCGCTTTGCGAATTTTAATCAAGGAGTGGTTAGTGTCAATCGTACCATGCCGTATTTAGTTTTGGGAATTTCTTTTTTAATTCTGTTTATCGCTTGTGTGAATTTTATAAATATGAGTATTGCCAAAAGTTCTCAACGTTTGCGTGAAATCGGTATGCGAAAAACACTTGGAGCTAATAAAAAACAGCTCTTCTTTCAGTTTTGGGGAGAGAGCATTTTAGTGTTTTTAATGTCTATAGGTTTAGGAATTTTATTAGCTGTGGTGTTACTGCCTTATTTTCAAACACTCTTTAGAACGCAAGCTTCATTGGCAACATTACTAAATCCATCATTACTGATTTTCCTAATTTTTAGTGTTTTGCTTATTACATTAATTGCAGGTGGTTATCCTGCATTACTCATGAGTCGTCTTGGAACTTTACAAAGTTTAAAAGGAAAGCTACAAGTGAATGGTAAAAATCGTTTACGTAATAGTTTAATGGTTTTACAATTTGGGATTGCTATTTTATTGATAAGTGGTACGCTTGTACTTTGGGATCAGGTAGAATTTATGCGAACTAAAGATTTAGGGTTTAATAAAGATCAGGTCATTGCTTTTCCGCTTAATGGAAAACGCAACGACCAAAAGGCTATAGAATTACTTCGAAATACGCTTCAGGATAAGCCGAATATTGTGAGCATCACAGCATCCAATAATATTTTGGGAATTGGTAAAGATGGTAATCGAACAACGAGTGTCTTAGGTTTTGAGCACAAAGGGCGTGGAGTGGATACGCATATGTTAGTTGTTGATGCCGATTATGTTGAAACTTTAGATTTGAATATTATTGAAGGCCGTTCATTTCGAAAGAATCTGGTGAGCGATAGTCTATCGGTTATTATCAACCAAGCAATGGCCAAACAGATGAATGAAGACGATATTTTAGCGTCTCAAATCACACTAGATGATGCTTCATACAATATTGTTGGAGTAATTGAGGATTTTAACTTTCAGGAATTAGATCAGCATATTGCACCTATGACCTTATTTGCACTACCTAATTGGAATCTAAGAAATGCCTACGTTAAAGTTACATCTCAAAATTTAGAACAGGCTTATGATGATGTAAAAATAGCTTGGAATACTATTGAACCTAATGTAGAATTTCAGGGCTCATTTTTAAATGAAAATATAGAACGAACCTTACGCAACGAACGCACCATGATTACCATGATTGGTAGTGGATCAATACTAGCGATTATCTTAAGTTGTATAGGTTTATTTGCCATGTCGTTGCTTATTGTGGCACAACGACGAAAAGAAATAGGTGTACGTAAAATTGTTGGTGCGAGTGTCTCTGCAATTACGGTATTGCTTACCAAAGACTTTTTAAAATTGGTTGTTATTGCATTTCTTATGGCTACACCTATTGCGTGGTGGACCATGAATAAATGGTTACAGAACTATCCGTATCGTATTGATCTTAATATTTGGATTTTCCTTGCAGCTGGTGGAATTGCCGTATTAATAGCCATGCTAACCATAGCTGTAAAAACAATAAAAGCCGCAACCTCTAATCCAGTAGAATCTTTAAGAACGGAATAACTAATCCATTAAATCATACACATCATGATTAAAAATTATTTCAAAATAGCGTGGAGGAACCTTATGAAGCATAAGGTGTTTTCTCTAATTAATATCATAGGTCTTACCATAGGATTAAGTGCGTCGTTTGTAATTGGTTTAATGGTGTATTACGATGCTACTTTTGATGACTTTCATAAAGATGGTGACCGCATTTATCGAGTGGTTACAGATTTAATTAGTCCAGAAGATACCTTTTCTATTTCTGGAGTCACCTTAGCCTTAGAAAATGAAATAAAGGAAGATTCCAATTTTGAAACGGTTGGTAGCTTTTATATAGAACGCCCTTTTAAAGTTGAAAATAGAGAATTAGGTTCGCAATTTAAGTGGCCAAACTTCGTCATTTTTACAGATGCCAATTATTTTAAGATTTTCAATTACACGTTTTTAGCAGGAGATGAAACTAACATCTTATCACATCCAAATAGTGTTATACTAACTGAAAATAGAGCAGCAGATTACTTTCCAAATACGTTGCCTTCAGATATCATAGGAAAGACTTTAGTTTATAATGATTCTCTTAATGTTACTGTAACAGGTATTGTTGAAAATTTTAAAGAAAGAACCGATTTTGTGTTCGAAGAATTTATAGCAAAACCTCTTCTTTTGCAAACCCGATTACGAGAAAATTTCCTCAATTTAAATTGGAATAATACAAATGATGCTTCACAACTCTTTGTAAAAGTAGCTTCTAATGCCGATGTATCAGCCATACAAAATCGTCTTGATAATTTAGCTGCAGCGCACCAAGATGAAGATTCAAAAAAATATGGTGATGAGCAAAAGTTTGCATTACAACCGCTGTCAGATATTCATTTTAATGAAAAATATGGTATCTATGATTGGACAAAAGGGCAAGCCAATAAATCACTACAGACAAACTTGGCTTTAGTGGCTGTATTCCTCTTATTATTAGGCTGTATCAATTTTATTAACCTCAATACAGCACAAGCATCTCAACGTGCCAAAGAAATTGGTATTCGAAAAACTTTAGGGAGTTCTAGGAAGCAATTGATTAGTCAGTTTATGGGTGAGACTTTTTTGTTGGTGCTTATATCTGCTTTGCTGTCTGTTTTACTTTCTAAATGGTTAATAAATGTGTTTTCAGATTTTGTGCCAGATGGTCTAAATTTTGAGCTTTTTAAATCGCCTTTAATTGTTGTTAGTGTTATCGTTTTATTAATCATCGTAACATTTTTATCAGGATTTTATCCAGCCTTAATTTTATCAAAATTTAATACCGTTTCCGTATTAAAAAATCATTTAGCGGTTGGCGATAAAAAGGTGAAACTAAGAAAGTTTTTAACCATTTTTCAGTTCACCATTGCTCAGATATTCATAATTGCCACATTATTGGTCGGTAAACAAATTAATTTTTTGCTCACTACAGATATGGGTTTTAAAACGGATGCTATTATTTCTGTTTATAGTCCAAGAGGTGAGCGTGAAGTTTCCAAAAAAGAGCTTTATGCTGAAAAATTAAGAGCCATTCCAGAAATAAAAGAAATTAGTATTGGTGGTACACCTCCTGCATCGATATCCACAAATAGTACGTCTCTTACGTACAATAATGGCGAAAATGAGATTAATACCGACTTGCAATTTATTTTTGGGGACATTAATTATTCAAAAGTGTTTGAGTTAGATCTTTTAGCAGGAAGAAGTATAAGAAATGATACGGTTAAAGAATTGGTCATAAACGAAACCTGTAGAAAAAAACTAGGATTTAAAAGTCCAGAGGAAGCCGTTGGTAAGATCGTTTTGTTAGGTGGAGAGAATGTTCCGATTGTGGGTGTCATGGACGATTTTTTTCAACGTTCATTGAAAAGTAATATTAAACCTATGGCATTTCGTGGAGATTGGAACCGTCCAGATTGGAGTCAATTTCAGGGACTACATTTAGCGTTGCAAAATGAATCTTCCGAAGGCTTAAAAACAACATTGTCGAAAATTGAACATGCTTATAAATCCGTCTATACAGAAATAGATGATTATCGCGTAGAGTTTTTAGACGAAAGCATTCAAAATTTTTATAATCGCGAACGTAAAATTTCTAAACTATTAAATTGGGCAACTGGCTTGTCTATTCTCATTAGCTGTTTAGGCTTATTGGGTCTTGTCATTTATACCACAAACCGACGTGTAAAAGAAATAGGCGTGCGTAAAGTTTTAGGCGCTTCATTATTTCAAATTAACACAATCCTATGTAAAGAATTCTTAATCTTGGTTGCGATTGCTTTTGTAATTGCGGCACCAATTGCTTGGTATGGGATTAATAATTGGTTGCAAGATTTTGCCTATAAAACGAGTATTAGTTTCTGGGTGTTTCTAGTAAGCGGATTAGCTATGATTTTCTTTGCTTTACTAGTTATTAGTGTAAAGACGCTTCAGGCTGCAAATGCCAATCCTGTAGATTCATTGCGTTCAGAATAAATCAATTTGAGATTGTCCCCTTGAGGGGACTTTAGGGGTGTTTTTAAATTTAGTTCTAAACTGTCCGTTAACGAACAAAAAGTGTATCAAAATCGAACACTATGGATTTTAAAATAAAAATTAATTAATTGATTTTTAGTGTTTTGTAGTTTTGGCATCATCTTCACTATATAGTGAGTAGCAATAATTAATTCAGTTGAAAAATAGTATGATATTAAATTATATAAAAATAGCATTCCGGACGTTACGTAAAAATAAAGGGTATAGCTTTCTGAATATTTTCGGATTAGCGATAGGAATTACATGTGCCAGTTTAATCTTTCTATGGGTTGAAGATGAGTTGAGTTTCAATTCGGAATTTGAAAAACAAGATCAAGTGTATTACGTGCCAACGCATCAAGAATATGATGGAGAATGGCGAACGTTTAATTCTACACCAGGACCATTAGCGGAAGCTATGAAAACTGAAATTCCGGGAATTGTTAAGGCAGCGCGCACGAAACATAGAGATTTTTTATTTGCAGTTAATGACAACGCCATTAATAGCGGTGGACGTTTTGTAGATGCTGATTTTATAGAGATTTTTAGTTTAAAGTTTGTAGAAGGAAATGCTAAAGACGCCTTTAAGAATCCAGAAGCTATCGTTATTACTAAAGAAACCGCAGAACAACTTTATGGCGAAAACATCAAAGTATTAGGCAAAGTCTTAACTATAGATAATAAAGATCAATACCTCATTACTGGAGTGATTGAGAATTTACCGAAAAACGTGACGTTTCCTGTCAACTGGATTGCGCCATTTGAACGTTGGAGTGGAGATAAAGAATGGACCAATGGCTATGGTAGTTTTTTCGCAGATACCTTTGTCGAATTATCACCAGAAGCTAATTTTAATGCTGTTGATGCACAAGTAAGACATTTATTAGAGAAAAAAACAGGAGATAGTGACTCAAAAGCATTTTTACATTCCATAAAAGATTGGCATTTAAGAGATCATTTTGAAAATGGAAAGCAAGTGGGAGGACGCATTGATTCGGTTCGACTATTTACCATCATTGCTTTAATTATCTTACTTATTGCGTGTGTCAATTTTATGAATTTATCCACAGCACGAAGTGAAAAACGGGCTAACGAGGTTGGAGTGCGTAAAGCCATGGGCTCTGGTCGCACACGATTAATTTTTCAATTTATTTCAGAAGCTTTAATTCTGGCGTTTATAGCAACTTTAGTGAGTGTATTATTGCTTTTTCTGTTATTACCACAATTCAATTTACTCATAGAGAAAGATTTAGTTTTAGGATTGGCTAAGCCATTACATATGGTCTTTTTGTTAGGAATTACGTTGGTGTGTGGCATCTTCGCAGGATTATATCCGGCTTTTTATCTATCCTCATTTAAGCCTGTTGAGGTTTTAAAAGGATTAAAAGTTACACAAGGTTCTGCAAACTACATTAGAAAAGGTCTTGTTGTTGGTCAGTTTACAATTTCAATCGTTTTTATCATTTGTACGATTCTAGTCTATCAACAACTTCAACATATAAAAAATAGAGACTTAGGTTTTGATAAAGATCAATTGATTTCATTGAATGTCAATGGGACGATGATTGAAAAATTTGATGTCATCAAACAAGATTTAATACAAACAGGAGCGGTTTCAAGCGTCGGTTTAAATAATTCTGGGATTCTAAATGGAGGTAATAATGGTTCTAACTTAACTTGGACAGGAGGCACAAATACTGAAGACGTCTTAATTTTCTTTAGATATGTCAGTTCCGATTTCTTGGAAACTGCAGGTATGGAAATCGTTGAAGGTCGTGGGTTTTATGAAAATATGGCAAAAGACAGTGCAAGTGTTTTAATTACAGAATCATTTGCTAAACTGATGGGACAAGGCAGTGCTATTGGTAAAAAGGTAAATCGAGGAGATGTGTATACGGTTGTTGGTGTTGTAAAAGATTACCTCTTTGATGACATGTATGGACAAAGCGACCCTGTGCTATTTTTTAACTATCATGGTGAAGCGAGTTATATGTATTTAAAAACAAATCCTAAAATAGGAACTAGCGATGTGTTGTCTAAAATTGAAGCGGTAATGAAAAAACACAATCCAGCGTTTCCTTTTGAATACAGCTTTGTAGATGATGCTTTTAATGCCAAATTTAAAAGCGAACAACTCGTTGGAAAGTTATCTCAACTCTTTGCTTTATTAGCCATTCTTATTTCGTGTTTGGGACTTTTTGGATTGGCGGCTTATACCGCAGAGCAGCGCAGTAAAGAAATTGGAGTTCGTAAAGTTTTAGGAGCAAGTGTTGCAGGCATCGTAAAATTATTATCTAAAGACTTTTTAAAACTCGTTGGTCTTGCCATTGTAATTGCCATTCCTATGGCTTGGTATGTTATGGATAATTGGCTAGGAAATTATGCGTATCGCATAGAAATCAATTGGTGGATTTTTGTCATAGCTGGTGCCGTAGCTATTGTAATTGCGATGGTAACGGTAAGCTTTCAGGCTGTAAAAGCAGCATTGGCAAATCCTGTAGACAGTTTAAAAACAGAATAAAATATAAAAATATAGACTATGAAAATTATAAAACACATCACTATACTTAGTTTGATTTTAATAAGTCAAATGGTGCTAGCACAAACAAAACATATGGTTGAATCTTTTAATAAGGTTATTATCAGTCCACATATAGAAACCACATTTATTCAAGGAGATGAAGAATCTGTAACCATAATAGAGAGCTCAGAACCAGAAGACAAGATAAATGTTGAAGTTAAAGGAGGAACGCTTCGCGTGTACTTAGATGATGCTAAAGAAATTACAAAAAACGAAAGTGTTACAAAAGATGGCAAGAAGATGAGAATGCCCATTTATAAAGGAAAAGTGCTCACCATTTTAGTAACCTATAAAGATATTAACGCACTATCCTTAAGAGGAGAGCAACGCACGCTTTGTAAGAGTCTTATCGATGAAAAAAAGTTCATACTCAATATTTATGGAGAATCTCAAGTGACCTTTAATCATGTAAATTTTGACACATTTAACGTGGATATTTACGGAGAAAGTGAATTGATAATTAAAAAAGGAACTACAGTTAAGCAGAATATTACGGCGTATGGAGCAGGAATCATCAATCTTGTAGATGTGGATAATAAATCGTCTAAACTTAAAGCTTATGGAGAAGCGGTGTTTAAAATTCAAGCTTCAAAAAGTATCAAATTTACAGCCTATGGAGAAGCGACATTACGATATAAAGGCGATGCTGAGGTCAATAAAGGACTGAGTTTTGGCGACTATGAAATTAAACGAATAGATTAAGTTATAAATAGTAGAAACAATATTATATTTTCCTAAAAATAGTCTTAGTTAGATTGTCCCCTTGAGGGGACTTTAGGGGTGTTTTTTTAGAGAGAATTATAATAAAAAAACCAAAGAATACAATAGTTAACACATCAATAAAAATGAAAAACACACTATTAAGTCTAAACGAAGCCTCTAGAACGGTAAACTCAGGAAGCAATAAAGTTACGTTATTAGATAATATCAATTTGAATGTGGACGAGGGCGAATTTATCTCACTTATGGGGCCATCGGGTTCTGGGAAATCTACCTTGTTGAATTGTATTGGCATGTTAGATCATTTTACAGATGGAGGCTATACGTTTTTAGGAGAGCCTGTGCATAGCATGAAAGAAAAGAACAGATCCAAATTGTATAAAGAATACATCGGATTTGTATTTCAAGCGTATCATCTTATTGATGAACTCACCGTTTACGAAAATATTGAAACCCCTTTGCTTTATAAAAATGTAAAATCTTCTGAACGCAAAGCCATGGTGGCTGATATGTTAGATCGTTTTAATATTGTTGGTAAAAAAGATTTATTCCCTATGCAATTAAGTGGAGGGCAACAGCAATTAGTGGGTATTGCGAGAGCATTAATAGGAACACCTAAATTAATTTTAGCGGATGAACCCACAGGGAATCTAAACTCTAAACAAAGTGAAGAAATTATGGAACTCTTTGCACAGTTAAATAAAGAAGGTGTGACCATAATTCAAGCTACACATTCAGAAAGTAATGCCGCTTATGGCTCTCGAATTATTAATCTTTTGGACGGAAAAATAGTATAGGTATATAATAACATTTTTAAAATTGTCCCCTTGAGGGGACTTTAGGGGTGTTCTAAAAGAAACAAATCATGATACATAAACTTGTAATACTAATCATCATTGTACTGATGAACTGGGCTGGTTTTGCTCAAAATAAACCGAACAAAAGTTATACTTTAGACGAATGCATTGCAGTCGCTTTAGAGCATAATCTCGATTTAAAATCATCCAATTTACAAGCCAATTCAGCAAAAGTAAATTATCAGCAGTCTAAAGCTAATTTGCTGCCAAGTCTTAATGGAAACTTTAGTTTGGGTGTTAATGATGGAAGAAGTATTGATCCATTTACCAACGCTTATATCAATCAAGAATTAACCTTTTCAAACTTAGGATTGAGTTTAGATATGACAATCTTTAATGGCTTTCGATTATTAAATTCGGCCAAACAAGAGCGATTGAATAAAAAGGCGTCTGAGTTAGAAATTGAAGCCGCGCAACAAGATTTAATATTAAATGTAACCTTAGCATATCTTCAAGTTTTAAATGCTAGAGATGTTTTGGGTTTAACTAAAGCACGATTAGAAACGACTAAACAACAACTTAAAATTCAACAAGATTTTTATGACAACGAATCTGGAAATCCAGCAGATTATGCAGATATTTTAGGACAAGTGGCAAGCGATGAAACTAGTGTTTTGTCTTCTGAAAGTGGCTTAAATAATGCTAAATTGAACTTAGCACAATTAATGAATTTAAAAGAAAACGTCAATCTAGCGACAGATGGATTAATCCTAGATTTTGAAAAATACAATTTAAGTTCGGATGCTGTTTTTGAAGAGGCTATTCAAAATTTAGCCACATTTAAAGCTAAGGAATTACGTATTGAAGCTGCTAAAAAAGGAGTCAGTGTTGCAAAGTCTCAGTTCACACCAGAAATTTCGCTTTTTGGTGGTGTCAATACCAATTACTCTAGTGCCGCAGAACTGTTTACAGCAACAGGGACAAACGTTGTGGAAACTGGTGATTTCGTTACGGTTGATGGTCAAGACTTACCAATTATGACAGAGCAAACCAACTTTACATCAAAAGCTATAAGTTACAAAGATCAATTAGATAATAACTTAAATACTGTGGTTGGTGTTGCTGTTAATGTGCCATTGTTTAATGGATTTAGAGCAAAAAACAATGTGGCTTTAGAAAAAATTAGAGTAGAGGAGTCCATCCTAGAATTAGAGCGTACCCATGTAGATATAAAAAATGCCATTGCTCAGGTTTATTTTGATATGGAAGCCGCTTATAACCGTCATCAAAGTTTAGAAAAACAAGTGGAGGCTTACCAAGAGTCTTATCGTATTAATGATATCCGATTTAAAAATGGAGTGTCTAATTTCTTAAATTATATTACCAGTAAGAATAATTTAGATAATGCCAAAGTGAACCTCGCCAATGCAAAATATGAATACTTGTTACGTGTAAAAGTTCTAGATTATTACAGAGGAATGGTTAATTAATTAGCTTCGATGTGAGTACAAGGTAAATGGTTAATTCTCGTAGGTTTTCAATGGTCACGTTAAGTTTTTCTTAAAAACGATACAAAACCTTAAGTATCATTCTTTATTCTCTATTATAAATAATAGTTTTGCATCTTATTTAATATGAAATTAAAATTTATGAGTCAAGTAAAAGAAAATGATACTGTAAAAGTTCATTACACAGGAAAATTAAAAAGCGGACAAATATTCGATAGTTCTTTAGAGCGTGAGCCATTAGAATTCACATTAGGACAAGGTATGTTGATTCCTGGTTTTGAAAAAGCAGTTATCGATATGAAGGTGAATGACAAAAAAACGGTTGATATTCCAGTAGCAGAAGCTTATGGAGATATCATTAAAGAATTATTTCATAAAGTCGAAAAAACACAATTGCCACCAGAAATGGAGCCTGCAGTTGGTTTAGGATTAGCATCTAGAGATGCACAAGGAAATGAGCACCAATTTAGAATAGTTGAGGTAAATGAAGATCATGTTATTTTAGATGGAAATCATCCATTAGCTGGTCAAGAATTAGTTTTTGATTTAGAGTTAGTAGAGATTAAATAGAACTAGTTACTATAGAAATGAAAAACCTGTAAAGTTCTCTTTACAGGTTTTTTTATTGTCAGAATCGATTTCATAAAAAAAACAAATAAAAATCTTTGGTAAAATAGAACTAATTCAATTTCTTTCAAGATTCAATTTTATGTACCTATGGATAATTTAATTACATTTTCAATAACGGTCTTTACGGCCTTTTTTGCCATAACGAATCCGATATCAAATATGACTGTTTTCTTATCCTTAACCCAAGGAGCAGATGCAAAAACAAAAAGAGATATAAATAAACGATCAAATATTATTGCATTTGTAATTGTAACCGTATTTGTTCTTTTAGGGAAATATATTTTTGAATTATTTAATATCAGCATTCCTGCATTTAAGATTACAGGTGGTATTTTAATCTTTTTTATTGGTTTTGATATGCTACAATCTAAAAGGTCTAATGTTAAAAGTATTGACAATGTAAATATTGATGAAGATATTGCTGTTTCACCTTTAGCTATTCCAATTTTAGCCGGACCAGGAACCATTGTTACAGCGATGAACTTTGTAGCTAATGTTGAAACAATACATATCATGTTAGTAATTCTTATATTTGGATCAATGAGTTTGTTAACTTATTTTACCTTTAGGCTAAGTGATTTAATCGTGAGAATAGTTGGTAATAATGTAATTTCTGTGATTGGAAAAATAATGGGATTAATTATTGCAATTATTGGAACAGGTATGATTATTCAGGGAATTAAAATTTCCTTTAACTTAATAAGTTAGTCATTTTAATAAACGTTAAGAGTCATTCCGTATATAATCTTATTAAATTTAGATATGTGTCATATTTAATTTAGTGCATTACATTATTAGTAATTATGAGTAAAATCGATATCCGTACAGTAAATGTTACTCAATATGTACAGCCTTTGCGAGAAGGTGGTTCACTTCCTGCTATAGTTAAGTCAGATGATGGTTTTTTGTATGTGCTTAAGTTTAGAGGTGCAGGACAAGGTAAAAAAGCATTAATCGCAGAGTTTATTGGAGGTGAAATTGCACGTGCAATTAATTTAAAAGTACCAGAATTGGTGTTTATGAATCTTGATGATTCGTTTAGTAAAACAGAACCAGATGAAGAAATTCAGGACTTACTTAAGTTTAGTGTTGGTTTAAATCTTGGATTACATTTTTTATCTGAAGCTATTACTTATGATCCATTAGTTAGTACAGTAGATGCATTAACAGCATCAAAAGTGGTACTATTAGATAGCATAATTAGTAATATTGATAGAACCGCTAAAAACACAAATTTACTGCATTGGCACAAAGAACTTTGGATTATAGATAATGGTGCGAGTTTTTACTTTCATCACGATTGGAAAAATTGGGAGAATCATCTTACCAGAACGTTTCCACTTGTAAAAGATCATGTGCTTTTACAAAACGCCACTAAATTAAATGAAGCTTCAAAAGAAATCCAACAATTGCTCAATCGTGATAAAATAGCTGAAATTGTTTCAAATATACCAGAAGATTGGTTGTTAAGTGAAGCAGATACGATGACAGCAACAGAAATGAGAGATGCATATATTAAGTTTATAAATACAAGATTTGCAAAAATTGATGTATTAGTTAAAGAAGCCGAAGATGCAAGATAGATATACATTTGAATATGCCATAATTAGGTTTGTTCCTAAAGTAGAACGCGAAGAATTCTTTAATGTAGGAGTCATTCTATTCTCTAAACAAAAAAAATTCCTAGGAATAAAATATCACATCAATCAAGATAAATTGAAGGCGTTTTCAACTGACATTGAGGTTCAAATGCTAGAAAACTATTTAGATGCTTGGCAACAGGTATGTAAAGGTGAGCCTCAAGGTGGAAGAATTGGAAAAATGGAGTTGTCAGATAGGTTTAGATGGTTAACCGCTTGCCGAAGTACCATTATCCAAAGCTCTAAAACGCATCCAGGTTTATGTGGCGACCCAAATAAAACCTTAGAAGAGATTTTTAAACAATGTGTGTTGTAGTTGGTAGTTTGGTTTGTATATCTGTTTGAATAGTAGTGTTTAAAGCAGCAGGTGTTGAAAAGGCAATACTGTATTGATGGTTTCAAATACATAAACTAGTGTTAAAACCTTTTTTATAACTAACCGATTGTTTAGTTTTGTAGTGTAATTAGAATTAGTGGCTAGAAAAAAACAATATAATGAAACAGAAGTCCTAGAAAAAGCAATGCGGCTTTTCTGGAAAAATGGTTATGAAACCACTTCTATGCAAATGCTCGAAAAAGAAATGGGCATTAATAAATTTTCTATATATGCTAGTTTTGGTAGTAAACAAGGCTTATTTCTTGAAAGTCTAAAGTATTACAAATCAAAAGTACATGCTATTCTAGATAAATTAAAAAAAGGAACTAATGGAGTAGAAGACATTAAACAGTTTTTTTACGATTCTGTAAGTTCTAATTTTAAAGACGACAACTTAAAAGGTTGTTTAGTAACAAATACGTATAATGAGTTTTCAGAAAAAGATGATGAATTAATTCAAGAACAGATGCATTTTTTTATGGATAATTTAAAAGCTCTAATTACAGAAAAGTTACAAATGGATGCTTCAAAAGATGAAGAAACAATAAAAAAACAAGCCAACTATTTATTGTTAGCAAAGCATGGTTTAGCAGCTGCAGCAAGAGTTAACACTAAAGCAGAAATTGAAGATTATATTGAAATGACCTTCAAAAATATATAAACATTTTTTTTGAAAAATAACTAAACGTACGTTTAGATAAAATTAATAATAAACTGAAAAAAGAAAAATTATGACAACATTAAAAGTTCACAATATTGAAACAGCTCCAGAAGGAAGTAAAGGACTATTAGAAAACTCTCAAAAAGCCTACGGAATGATTCCTGGTTTACATGGTGTTTTAGCCGGCGCTCCAAAAATTTTAGAAGCTTACCAAAACTTACACCAGTTATTTACGGAAACTTCTTTTAATGAAGAAGAGTTAACAGTCGTGTGGCAAACAATTAATGTAGAACACGCTTGTCATTACTGTGTTCCTGCACATACAGGAATCGCAAAAATGATGAAAGTCGACGATGCTATTACCGAGGCTTTACGTAACGAAACTCCTTTAGAAAACGAAAAATTGGAAGCCTTAAGAACAATGACATTAACCATTGTTAGAAATCGCGGGCATGTAACGCAAGCAGATTTAGATGCTTTTTATACTGCTGGTTATGGTGAAGCACAAGTATTAGAAATTATTTTAGGATTATCTCAAAAAACAATAAGTAATTATGTAAACCATATTGCAAATACACCTGTAGATGCTGGTTTTAAAAAGTTTGAGTGGTCTAAAGACAATGTGGTATCCTAAACCCTAAAGCCACAGATTGATTGATAGCTATAAACCTTCCGTGTATTCGGAAGGTTTATTAATCTTTAAAAAATACAATTATGATAAAAGTTTCTGTAATGTACCCAAACAGCGAAAATGTTCAGTTTGATGCAGATTATTACCAAAATAAACACTTACCAATGGTAACAAAATTAGTAGGGAATGCTTTAAAACGATTAGAATTAGATTTAGCAAGTAGAGTTCCAGGTGAATCTGCTCCTTATGTAGCTATTGCACATCTATTATTTGATGATATTGCTTCCTTTCAAGAGGCTTTTGGTCCTCATGCAGCGACTTTTGCTGCCGATGTAAAAAACTACAGTAATGTACAAGCAGAACTTCAAATTAGTGAATTAATCCCCTTTTAATATGAAAGAGAAATTAAAAATAGATATCGTTTCAGATGTCGTGTGTCCATGGTGTACCATTGGTTATAAACGTCTAGAAAAAGCGATTTCAGAATTAGGAATAGAAAATCAAATAGACATAGAATGGCAACCCTTTGAATTGAATCCGAATATGCCAGCCGAAGGTCAGAATGTAATAGAGCATATTACAGAAAAATACGGCGCTACTTTAGAACAACAAAAAGCATCACAACAGCATATGAAAGCTGCAGGTGATGAGTTGGGTTTTAAATTCGATTATTTTGATGACATGCGCATGGTAAACACCTTTGATGCTCATATTTTATTAGAATATGCCAAAGACTTTAACAAGCAAACCGAATTAAAAATGCAGCTAACAAAAGCATTTTTTAGTGACCGTAAAGATGTTTCTAAAAAAGAAATCTTAAAAGAAGCGCTTTTAGAAGTGGGTTTAAATGCAGAAGACGCTTTAGCAAAATTAGATAATGAAGAGGCGCGTTTAGACATTAGAAACAAACAGAATTATTGGAAAAGTTTAGGAGTAAACTCTGTGCCTACAATTGTATTTAATAGAAAAAGTGCCGTTACTGGAGCGCAACCTGTAGATACTTTTAAACAAGTGCTTTCTGAATTAATTGCAGCAGAGTAATTAGATATATATCCATTAAAAGACTAGGACATAAACAACAACTATGACGAAGAAAACAAGACCAAAAGTATTATTTTTTGATGTTAACGAAACGCTTTTAGATCTCACTAAAATGAAAAAGCAAGTTGGTGAAGCCCTAAATGGTAGAGAAGATTTATTATCGCTTTGGTTTACTACGATGTTACAATACTCATTAGTAACTACTGCTAGTGGACAATACGAACATTTTGGTCATATAGGTGCAGCAGCATTACAAATGGTTGCTGCAAATAATGGTATTACAATTTCTGAAGACGAAGCTCGAAACGTCATCTTAAACTCGTTAAGAGGACTGCCTGCTCATCCAGAAGTTAAAGCCGCATTGGCTCAACTAAAAAAAGACGGTTACAAATTGGTATCGTTTACTAATTCATCTAATGAAGGTGTAAAAAAACAATTTGAAAGTGCAGGACTAACAGACTATTTTGATGAATGTTTAAGTGTAGAAGGTATTGGGAAATTTAAACCATTTACAGATGTCTATAATTGGGGAGCTCGTAAAATGGGTGTGAAACCAGAAGCGTGTATGCTTATTGCGGCACATGGTTGGGATGTTGCAGGAGCGCTTTGGGCTGGCTGGAGAGCTGCATTTGTCGCTAGACCTGGTCAACAATTATTTCCATTAGCACTGCAAACAGAAATCAATGAGTCTGATTTACAAAAGGTGGCAGATATCCTTGTAACCTTTAAGTAATGGTATTACGATTAATGATAACCCATTAATAATTAGTTATCACAAATAGTAGAAACTAAAAGTTACTACTATTATAGCAATTTACTTCCTATTAAAAAATTGTAACACATTGGTGTCTTTTAAAAATCAAAGCCCATTCCAAAGGCTACTCTAACACCATCAGAAGAATTAAATACACCCAAATTAGCAGACAATAAATCTACAGCATTAATAAAAAATCCTCCACCATACGCATTATGCCATTTTTCTGAGGTTTCATTTTCAATCCAAACACGACCATAATCAAAGCCGCCATAGATCCCTAATTTTATTGGAATTAATCTTGTTTTCATGCGGTTAAAACTATACCTCAAATCGGTATTTTGATAAAAGGCACTTTTTCCTGTAAAACGTTGGTTTCTGTAGCCTCTTAAACCATCAATACCTCCTATTGAAGCTGCTTGATAGAATTCAAAACCATCGCCAAAATTTACATGACTTTTTAATTTAGTAGCCAGTACTAATCGCCCTGAAGGATTTAGTTTTCTTGCAAAGCCAATATCAGTAATCAGATATCCGAAATCACGATTGCTGACTTCTAAATTGTCTTTATAACCTGTTACAATTGAGAAATTCATTCCATTGGTTGGGTAGGCATTATTATCGTAGTTAGAGTAGTTATACGTTGCATTTATACCACCAAAATGCTCTTCATCAAACACATTATTTGGTAATAAACTATAGTCTGATACAAAACGATTATCACTATTGTGAATTTCATTGACTTCATAACTAACACCAAAATGGATAAGACTTCCGCGTTTAGAATTCCAGACCAGTTGAGGACTTAAACGAAAAATTCTAGTTTTTACGCGGTTATAATCTAAACCAAAGTCGTCATCATTATTTTCAGTTTCATTACCATAACCAAAGAAATTGACACTGTAATTAGGGCTTTGAAAATGCGCTTGAAATCCAAAATTTAAGCTTCCAATAATATTTGCAAACTCACCTTTATAGTTTAATTCATAACCATCGGTTGCAAAATAATAAGCCGCTTTTACTTCATGTTGAGATGTAAATGGGTTGCGTTCAAAACCATAAACCGTATAGGTGTTTGTAAAACCTAATTTTAAACCATCGTCTGGGTTGGCACCTAGAGTAGGAATGATTTGATTGACATTATTCTTTATTTTTCTATAATCATAGACGTTTGTGTTATAGTCGTCTGTTAATTTAATTCTAGCTTTTTTAGCCTGTGATAAATCGTTTTTCTTCGATTTGTAATCGTAGATAATAACGTTTTTGCCAGATGCGACCTTATAATCATCATTGTTTTGTCCACCAATAAAACGCACTTTGATTTTAGAAATTTTTCCTTCAACCACAAAGCTATCATCATCATCTAAACCATAAATCCATATTTCTTTAGTTGTTTTGGGGTGATAGATTTTATGATGAAAACGATCCTTAATAGTATCATCTTTTTTACGGTATATGGATACTTCTACGTCATCATTTTCTAAAGCTTTAACATGAATGTAGTCGTCTTTATTCGTTCCTGTTAGAATTGCATGTTTACTTATTAATTTTACATATCTATCTGAAATTTGTTGAAGGTGCGTTCGTCTTTCTTTTAGAAGCTTTTTAATTTCTATAATAGATTGCGGATTTACTTCTTTTGGAATATTGTTAAACGCTTTGTCTATAACAGCATCTGTTATTTGAGATTGAATAAATTGTACTTGTTCATCCCAAGCCAATTTGTTAGAATCTGTAATAAATGCAACATCTAATGGAAATCCAGAGACATTAAACCCTTTAACATCTTTTAAATCGGCTTCATATTTTCTAAATTTTCTTGCTGCAGGAATCAGCTTTACACCTGTTCCAAACAAAAAACCATCAGACATTTTAGAAAAGGCAAGATCTCTATCTCTTGGTAAGGGTTTGTAAATTGTTTTTCCTTTGTTTTCAAATACCAACCAACGCCATTGGTCTTGATGCCTATCTGCATCTCCAATTAGCATATCAAACAATCGCGCTTTAATAAATTCTTTTTCATCTATAATTTTAGATTCGTCACTTAATACGTCTTTTAACATATCTACTGTGCTTACAATCTCCCCTGTAAAATTCCCAGTTGCTAACTCAACATGACCATCAGAAGGGTGTTCTTCAAAAAGGTATAGTTCATTACCAAAATCTTTATTATATAAGCCTAAGGCATTTTGTTTGGGCACATAATATAAGTTAGGATTTAAATGAGATAGGTTTATTGCATCAGATAAGGTTCCTATAACAAAAGGTGCATACGGATAGGCGCCAGAAAAAATATCTTCTAATAAATGTTCTGAAGCTGTATTAGTAAATTGTCCTTCGACATACTGGTCTTTAAAAATAGCGGCTTGCATAAATTGATCTGCTTGCTTTTTCATAGCACGCATAACATAGCGTTTCCCATCTGAAGCTTTTAAGTGAAGCGTCTTAGATTGTGTACCTCCTCCTTTTCTAAAAGGTGTTAAGCCACCCATTAAGGTATCTAGGTTAACAACCTTTGCTTTAACGTTTGTACTATAGTCGTCTCTGTATCTGTTTCCCCATAAGAACTTATAAAAGCCAGATTTATTAGTGTCTTCTTTTGAGTAGATTGATGCACTTATAGAATCTGTAATTATTTTAGCATATTCTGTTTCAGAAACTTGTTCTGGCTGTTTTATTTGTTTGAAAAATTCGACTTCTTCAGAATTTGAATTAAAAAATTGTACATCTACAGCCTTATTGTTTCCTATGTTAAGTAGCGCATAGCCAGGAATAGCATGGCCATAATTATTAGGATTACGCATTCTTACAGGTGTAGTTTTAGAGCCAGAGCCACTGATGATTTGAGCTACATTATCAAACTCTAAGTATTGTAAATTATGCTCATGTCCTGATAGAAAAATAACATTCTCGTTTTGTTGGGCCACAGCAATAAGGTTTTTTCTTAATTCATTGTAAAATGGATTAGACAAATCTGCATTTACAATACCAGTAGAGGTTCTTAAAATATTTTTTAAGGTGCCAAGTATAGGTATAGGTTTTATGTTTTCTTTTACACCATAACGGCCATTATGTGGTCCGTTACTATACATAGGATGATGTATGGCAACTAAGGTAATTTTTCCTCTTGCTTTTTTTATTTCACTTCTAAATTCATCTAAAAAATCGGCTCTAGTTTTTATGTCACAATCATCATTAATTGTGGGATGATTATTCCAATTGGTAATGTACCAATGCGAATCTACAATTAGCATAACAATATCATCGCTAATTTTAATTTTCTCAATTGGACAGCCGTTTTCTGGTTGAAAGGTGTTTTTTTCTAAGGCATCTTCAACCATTTTTTCTTGTGCCTTTAGACCTTTTAAACCACTATACCAATCATGATTTCCTGGAATAAAATAAACATTTCCAGGAAATGTTTTGGCAACGTCTAATTGAAGCTTTAATGCGTGTTCTGCCGCTTTAATGGCTTTGTCATTTTTTAAAGGTATACCGCAAGGATAGATGTTATCTCCAAGAAACAATAGGAAATCATCTTTGTCTGCTTTAGCAAATTGATGTTGTAGTTTTAATAATGTTTTTGGAGCTGTGCCATCCTCTTCAGGCTTTCCTACATCTCCTATTAAAAAAACATTAGTGGTATTCTTATCTATTTGTTTAAGCTCTTTAGCGCTAACATTAACATTGTGGGAATTATAAGTAGCACAACTACTTATAATAAGTCCCATACTAATTAAACCAATTAATAGTTTTGTTTTCATTCTGTGATTTCTTCTTATACGGCCTGTAAATCTTCTATTGTAAAAATATCCGATACTTTTTTTAGCTTTCTGTTAATGTCTACTCTAATTGCTTTTATGCCACTAGCTCCTTGAAGCTCTTCTAATTCTACAATTTCAATATTAGTTCCAATATAATTTTTGGCTTGTAGAAATTGGAAATAAGCTAAATATTCTTTCTCCATGGCATTACTAGAATACACAACAGAAAGTTTATGTGGTTGTGTTAAACGCTCGTTTGTATTTTTAATGTGGGCTTTGTCTATACGCTTTTTAATCATTTCGTAACGTACATTATATGCTCCATCAACATCAAATTGTTTTTCATCTATGCGATAGCGAATAGTAATCGGGATATCATAAGCAAGAATTAAGGATGCTACTTCTAATTGTAAAGGGAATTCTTTTTGCTTTTCGTAGTACATCGCTTCCATTTCGCAAGTCACTTGTAATTGCCATAAACGTAAGTTGTACAATACAGTGGGATGATAGTTTAAATGCTTAGAGATAGATTGTCCGATATATAAATTATGCTCAATGCCATCTGTTTTGAATTTTTCAAAATAATGTGGAAATATCTCTTGAGCTTTTAGTTGTTGTTGGTCTAAAAATGAAGATAGGGTTTTGTTTCCTTTTTCAATAGTAATATCATAGGCTTTTCTAGCGTCATATAAACTACTTGTTGTTTTGTCAATTGTTTTAAGAAATTCTTCGACATCTTCAATGCCTTTAGAATTTTTCTGAAAATGTTCGAATAAAGGAAAGAGTTGTTTTTCGAAAAAGATATTAATTTCTTGTTCTGAATTGGTGTGAAAATTGTCTTTTAATTCCGCTAAATAATTGTCAATTTGAAAAATTAACTGTTCGTAAAATGGTAAATTTATTTTAATCCTATTTTTAAGGATGTCTTTACTTTTTTCTAATTGTCTTGTTAGGTCTATTCTAATGGCTTCGTTTCGTGCATTTGATGAGCCAACCACGTCTATTTGTCCAAAAAGAGGAATGACATCTTTAAATACAATTTCTTGAAAAACCGGATTCTCTCCAAAGTTTCGTTCTTGTATGTATTTGTTAGCTTCTTCTTCAAAACGCCATTGTACAGAGGGATGGATAGCTGTACATTCTTGTTGTATAATGGCACTGATTTCATTTTGATGTTCTGAAAACGTACGTTTAGAGTAACTTAAAATAAAAGGTAAAATGGTATCTAACTTTACCATATTAATGGCATTAAGCTGGTTGGGCTTAAATGCTGCTAACTCTATAATAAAACCTAATTCACCATTAATAGGAACAGGAATGAGGGCTACACTTTTTAAACCTTTTTTTAATAACGTACGACTTAGCCTATTGCCTTTAGTTCTTTTATGATATGTTTCTACGTTGGAAATAATAATTGGTTTACAATCTTTAAATAGTTGACAGTTAACATGTTCGCAGGCGTATTCATTAATGCTTACATCTTCATCTGGTACTAGTGTTAGCATATTAAAATTCCTATCAAAAGGAGAGATAATCTTGTCGTGCTCTACACTGTAGCTTCCAAGTTGCAAATCTGGATTGTTAAATATGCGTCTAATGTCTTCAATTAAATATTGAAAACTTTCGTTATTAGGTTGTATTAAATGGGTTTTAAAATCATCAATGCGTTCGTCTAACGAGGTGTCTATAAGGTTTACTATGCCAAAGCCTTCAATAGTCCATGAATCTTTTGGGAAGTATTTTTTCCAAATCTCAATATCACTAGCATTGCTTAATAATTCATCTAAAATTTCTTCTGTAATTTCAATGGCATTTTCGTTAGGGTAGATGTCTAGGAAGTCGGCATTAAAAGCCACACGATAACGCTTTCTGTCACCATTTTTGTCTGTAATAGATAAGGTTTTTGGTCGTTCAAAATCGACATTGAATTTGTAATGGATATTCAATATAATAGCATAAGTAAGCAAATCGAAAGAGTCTTCATAATCCTTATACAGTTCATTAAATACATTTTCGCTTGCTTCTGCATTTTTAATAATGCTTTCTAATCTTGAACTACAGTAAAAAACATCACTAGCATACGGAGTAACCGCAGCTTTAATCTCATTATCCGTTAAGGCTGAGGGGAAAATATAAGACATCAACTGGTCTATGATAGGCTTATGCTTCAGAAAATCTTCTGTAGTATTTGTTCCAGTAGATAAAATAGGATGTTTATCAAATAATTTTAAAGCTTGCTTCGCTTGTGTTTGCACCGAAACATTATTAGAGTCTAATAAGTCTATAAATTTATCCCTTAATAAGCGTAAAGATATATTTACTTTAAAAGGTCCTGTAGTTTTGTTTTTCATAGCGTTTAAATTAATATTATACAGGCATGTTTATATAATAACTATAAATAAATGCTGCTGCCGAGATAATAATTCCGAACATGAAAACGGTATAGGTGATACGTAATAATTTATATTTTCTATTTAGCACCAAGCCTAAATAATACAAATCTTTTGTAAGTGAATTGTATAACGTTTCTTCATTATCCATTAAATAGTCGATTCCCCATTCAAAATCTTGCAAATTCATTTTATGAAAATTTCCAAAAAATAGAATATTGGTTTTTTTCTCCTTAATCATCGCTTTTGTAATGGCTACATTAGATATTTTAGGACGTGTAGACAATACAGATAAGACTACAGAGGCAACACTAAAAAGCATTAAGATTAAGGTAGGATACACTAAAAATAAATTGGAAGGATTGTCTAGTTTAGGAATTAAGTTAGATAAGGCTACAGAAATAATTATTGCGTTTACAGATAGTAGTATGTTGGCTTTGGTATCTGCAATAGCACTTAATTCTATATGATTTTTTAATTGCACACGATACATCGTTTCAACACCTCTTCCAAACCTTGTGTTTTTATCTTTTTTATTCTCCTTAGCAGTTAGTTTATGTAACTTTTTTTGAATTTCTAATACATTAAGCTCCTTTTTAGGTTGCCAAATTTGTTTAGCAGAATCGGAATAAAACGAATGGTTTTTAAGAAAGGCGATGTTCTGTTCCATCCATTCTATATCAGAAAGTGTATGGTCATTTTTAGCATTTATCTCTTTTAGTAAATTTTCCGAAATATCTAAATAGTCATCAGAAGCAATATGCCCACAATCGGCATCTTTAATAATAGATTCGAGTTTGTTGTTAGGATTAAGATCCGTTTTTGTTGCTAGAATTAACTGTTCAACTTGGTCTAGCAGTTCTTCAGGAACATCTTGTTCCTTTAGATAAGAACGTGCAATCTTAACGCTTTCTTCTTCATGACCAATATCTGTATAAATATAACCCGTATCATGAAACCAACCCGCCAATAATAAGGCTAAAGTCTCTTGTTCTGTGCATTGTTCTCTGTTGGTTAATTCTGTAATACTAGTGACAACGTTTCTAGTATGAATAGCGTTGTGGTAATAGTTTGTTGAAGCTAGCTGTTTATTTAACAGCTCTGCAACATATATTTCTACATCGAGTAACAGCTTTTCTTTCATATTACAAATTTACATTGTTTTAATAGTCGAATAAAGTGATCTTTACTATCATTTTTTATAAATGAAGGATAATACGATTTGTTTTTAATCACCTCACTTTTGTGATGTAACGAAATAGGTATTCCTTTTTTTTATGGTTTTTAAAGATACTAAAACCAAAAAAAAGCCTTAAATCATTTGGGTTAAATGATTAAGGCTTTTAAATTGTGGAGTCGGAGAGAATCGAACTCTCGTCCAAACAAGTAACCAAAGGGCTTTCTACACGTTTATTCTTTTCTTGGGTTTTCGATTGCAAGCTGGTTAAAGACAACCCACTTACAACTTAGCTTTTTAATCTCGAAAAGGCATCAAAGCGCTACCTAATCTTAGTTAATTTTTACGATGCCTCAAAAAAGAACGCCATTAACCAAGGCTTTCTGGAGACATTTAGCCTTCCTACCTAGTAGGAATGAGCACGAATCTTACTATAATTCAGATTATGCAGCTAAAGCGTAGTTATTCTCGCCGTTTAAAATTTGGTCTAGCCTTTTAGGTGTTTCAATGCCATTACACCACGTGCTTACCATCTAATTAATCTCGCTGTCAAAACCAGTCGACCCCATAATGAAATAGTAAATTTTTAATTTACGTCATTGAATTAATCCTAAACTTGCTTCAGGAACTCATCCATCCATAAATGATAATAATATTTTGGGCGTTACCTTTTCAGGTCGGGCTGTCCGCTATATCTTTTGCTCAAAAAAGCAAAAGGATGCCGCTTCCATCCCTAACGCACTAATCCAAGAAACCTATAGTATAAGTTCAAGGGCTGCAAAATTACTAAAAATACTAATGCAAAAGCTATACCAATCTTGTTTTATATGTATTTGCAGAAATAGTGTCAGTATATATATTTAATCTTTAGGTATCAGAAGGAAGTGTTTTTCTAAAGTGAAAAAAGAATTTTAGTCACATAATCCATCAATAAAATTTATTACGTTTACCTCTCTAAATTCTATAGGTGTTTTAACATTATAAATTGGGTATAGAGTTTTAAGGAATAGTTGTTTTAAAGCTTATTTTTGCCGACTTCAATTTACTAATTCAACAACACATGACAAAACCAAGAATAGCACTTGCGATTGGCATTATTTGTATATCAATATTTCCAATATTGGTGAAGCTAAATCTTACACCAGGACTTGTTTCAGCATTTTACAGAATGGCCATAGCTTCTCTTTTTATTGTGCCTTACGTTCTTATAACAAAACAGTTTAAGGTAACGTCTAAAAAAGCATTAGGGTTTTCTATGATTTGTGGAGTTGTATTTGGTTTAGATGTTGGTGTTTGGAATATTGCGATTCAGCAATCAACAGCCACACAAGCAACTTTGCTGACTAACCTGTCTCCTGTTTGGGTAGGTGTTGGAGCTTTTTTATTTCTAAAAGATAAACCAAAACAGAATTTTTGGATGGGTACCGTTGTGGCCATTATAGGTATGGTGCTTTTAGTCGGATTTGATTTGTTTCTCAATTTTGATTTTAATATCGCTTTTATTTTTGGTGTCTTGTCAGGAATGCTCTATGCTGTTTATATGCTATTAAGTAAAACTATTTTAGAAGAAATGGAGGTCATGACCTTTATGATGATTAGCCTATTATCTTCTACTATAGCCTTAGGTGTACTTAGTTATGTTTTTAATGAACCGTTTACGGGATTTTCAGATGCTGGGTGGTTGGTATTAGTGGTTCAAGGCGTGGTGTGTCAGTTGTTAGCATGGCTACTTATTAGTTTTGCAACAAAGCACATGCGCGCAACAAGAGTTTCTGTAAGTTTGTTAGGACAAGCTGTATTGGCTTCCATTTTAGCTTGGTGGCTACTAGATGAACAAGTGTCCTTACAAATGGTAATTGGAGGTATTGTATTACTCTTTGGAATTAGACTTACATTTTATGAAAAAGCGTTGCTTAAAACTAAAGCTTAACTGTATTAATCGTGGTTTTATTTACAACGATAGTTCTGGTAATAAGTTATTTGAACAGCGTTTGTAAAAAAAACAATAATTAAAGTACCGTAAACCAGAAGCCTGTAATATTTAATGAATGCTGTTGCGGACCTTAAGGCATGTAAATATTTTTAACCAAAGAATGTTTGCGAAAACATGCAAATCCGCTTATTTTCGTGAAAATATTTTCAAAATTAAATGCTAGAATTATTGAATTTCTTTGAGTCTATTTAAAGAAATTAATAATGTATTTGTAATATAAATACTGGCAATATTTAATGTAGAACTATCTCAATTTTAAAATTTATCTATGACATTTGCTATCATAAAAGAACGTAAAAATCCACCAGACAGACGAGTTGTCTTTTCTCCTGAAACTTTAGCTGAAGCTAGAACTCAATTTCCTGAAGCTAATTTTATAATAGAATCTTCAGATATTCGTGTTTTTCCTGATGAGGCATACAGAAAGTTAGGTTTTGAAGTATTAGAAGATGTGTCGCATGCCGATGTAATGATTGGTGTAAAAGAAGTGCCAATAGAAGATCTAATTCCAAATAAGAAATACTTTTATTTTTCACATACCATAAAAAAACAACCTTACAATAGAAAGCTTCTAGTTGCTATGCTAGAGAAGAATATTGAAATGTTTGATCATGAAACTATAGTGAAGAAGAGTGGAGCAAGACTTATAGGTTTTGGTCGCTATGCAGGTTTAGTTGGAGCTTACAATGGTTTTAGAGCTTTAGGATTGAGAGATAATTTATTCAATTTACCAAAAGTAGAAACACTTGCCGATTTAGATGCTGTAAAAGCAGAGTTAGATAAAATTACACTTCCTAATATCAAAATATTACTTACAGGAACAGGGAAAGTGGCTTACGGAGCAAAAGAGATTTTAGATCATTTAGGTATTAAAGAAGTTAGCGACGCCTTGTATTTAACGTCTCAGTTTACAGAGCCTGTTTATGTTATGGCAGATGTTATGGAGTATGCCAAACGAAAAGATGGTAAAGTAGGAGATAAGTACAAGTTTTATAAAGACCCTTCAGGTTACGAGAGTAATTTTATGCCTTATGCTAAGGAAACTGACTTTTTTATAGCAGGTCATTTTTATGGTAATAATGCACCTTATTTATTTACAAGAGAAGACGCCAAACATCCTGATTTTAGAATAAATTTAGTGGCAGATATATCTTGTGATATTGATGGCCCTGTAGCAAGTACTATTAGACCATCAACAATAGCAGACCCTTTTTATGGTTACGATCCTCAAAAAGAAGTCGAAGTAGATTTTGATGCAAAAGATGCCATTACAGTTATGGCTGTAGATAATTTACCTTGCGAATTACCAAAAGATGCCAGTGAAGGTTTTGGTACTACCTTTTTAGAACATGTGATTCCTGCATTTTTTAATAATGATAAAAACGAAGTTTTAAAACGCGCAAAAATCACAGAAAACGGTAAGTTAACAAAACGTTTTAGCTATCTACAGGATTATATTGATGGGAAACAATAATATTAAAACAGCTTTAGTAACAGGAGCAGCTTCAGGTTTAGGGTTTGAGTTAGCACTTTTGTTAGCTAAGGATGGTTACCATCTGGTTTTAATTGATATAGATTCAGCAAAATTAGAAGCGGCAAAAGCTAATATTTTAAAAGAGTATCCAACTCAAATTATCGTAATGGTAAAGGATTTGAGTGTTATAAATATTGCTCAAGAGATTTATGACGATCTCAATACGCTTAACATAGATGTTATTATAAACAATGCAGGTTTTGGTTTGTTTGGTACTTTTTACGAGACAGATTGGGAGCGAGGATCGCAAATGCTGCATCTTCATATTTTAACAACAACGCATTTAATAAAGTTAATTTTACCAGGCATGGTTGAACGTGGTTCGGGTAAAATTTTAAACTTATCGTCTTTAGCCGCATTTCAACCTGGTCCATTAATGGCTTTATACTATGCTTCAAAAGCTTATATTTTATCTTTTTCTGAAGCTATTTCTAACGAATTAAAGGGCACAGGAGTGACAGTGACAGCATTATGTCCTGGTCCAACAAAAACAGCATTTCAAAGTACTGTATCTGAAGATACTGCAGAAAATAAAATAGCTTTTAATATGGCCTGCGCAAAAGAAGTTGCTCTTTATGGCTACAAAGCAATGCAAAAAGGTAAGGTCATAGCAATTCCCGGTGTGTTTAATAAATTTTTATCTTTTCTGCCACGAGTTTTAACTCGAAATAGAACGACTAAAATTGTAAGGAAAATTCAGGATAAGAATCGTGAATGTTAATCCATTAAATATCTAAATAGATGCTAGCCTTACTAAGTCTAGTGATCGTGGTATCTGTTTTAATATTAAACTGGATCCATTTGTTTAATGGACTTCCATTTGAATAATAGCCCTGTTTATGTGTCTCTTTATCTTTATTTAGTCTATTAAATTCTAAAATATAACTACCATCCTTTTTATTGTTTGTCATAGGCAGAAAACCTTCCATGCTGTCATTTGGACCTAGACTTTCCAAATCTTTTACTGTTAAGTTTTCGCTGGTATAAAGCTTTATGTTTTCAATTTCAACGTTAGAATTGTTTTTTATAACAAAATCAATGCCTTTCTTATTAAAAAGGTTACAAGAACAAATGGTGAAAACGAAAATAAGAATAACTGCTTTTTTCATGATTTTAATTCTTTTCAAACTGATTCAAATTCTTAAACATCCAAAAGCCAACCACTAAGAACATTCCAAAACCTAAGGTGAACAGCCAAGCATCAAAATTTTGAAATGGTGCAATTATAATATTCAAAACATCTAAAAACAAAATTTGTGGTTGACTAATAATTTCCCAAGAATTATAACGTAAAAAACGTCCTAAGTATACACCAAAACCGCACAAAAAGAGAATAATAATAGTAAGTGTTGCAATAGGTGTTTTTTCAAATTTACATTTAACAAGCCTTTGCATATCTATAATAGACATAAAGAATACTAATAACCCGCTTAATGCAAATGATAGAACCACTAAAATATCGAGCCATAAAAGCGCGTCGTTTCCTATTCTAATATGTATAAGATCTGTAACAATATATGGTGCATTTGGTAAGAAAGCCAACCAAATAATTGACCAAAAAATCAGTTTTAGCTTACTTAGGTTTGGTGTCGTATTGAGATATATAGTAATTGCATAGGGAATGATGGCTAAAAAGACATTCCAGATTAAAAATAAAAAGAAATAGGATTTGTTTAGTTTCATACGTACCATGAGTAAAATAACGCTAAAAGTTAAGGCTACAGTTATTAATGAGAGGGTTTTAAATCGACTTTGAATCAATATTTTTATAGCTTCCATAATCTAATATTTTTTTGTTTTGTAATTTTGAAATTGAAGATTCAATCGCTAATACGGTTAGTATTCCTAAAGTATAAGCAAGCAAATCTGTGACCTGAAATGTGCTTCCAAAAATAAGTTTAGCTGTAAAACTGTCTTGTAAATTAAAGTAGGTTAAGAATGGGGTAAGCTGAAGGAATTCTACGAGATAAGCAATTAAGAGGACGACTAATGCCGAAACCCAAATTTTCAGATTGGTACATCCTCTAATAATTGCATATAATAAAATAACACATAGATAATCGCCAAATGTATAGCGAATAAATCCGGTTTTAACGATAAAGGCAATAGCTAATTCTACAAGAAAAAGACTGTGTGCTAATACTAAATAGTTTTTATTGAATTGTAGGTACATATTAAATGTTTATTTAATGACTATAAAAAAATAACAAATGGCAATAGGAATATTTAAGAGTAACAAACCACACGTTCTAAAAACTAGGCTTCTGTAAGTCCAGTACACAAATGCTGTAATTATTAATATCAGAAACATAATAGCATTGGTTATTGTGGCATAGCCAACATAATACAAGCCGGTAATAACTATTGAGTTTGTATTTGGAAATAGTAAAAACGAAACCAATAAACAAGTGCCAAGCACAAAACTGATTAAACCAATGAGTTTGGCTGTATTAATAATATGATATAAAGTTTTCATACATTTTCTGTTAAAAAACCTCGCTCATTCCTTTGGGATAGAAGCGGAGCGAGGATCATCACACTAACTAATTATCCGTTATTCCAATCAATTTTACGAGAGACAAACATTACCGTTGCTAAGATTAAGAACAATCCAATACTGCCAACTAATAAGGCGTAGTTTTCAAGTTGAATAATGACGTAAATAAATGAATACAAAGCAGTCAGTGATAAGCCAATTAATGCCGAAAATTTAAAATTTCTAAGTATAGATTTAGAATAAAGTGTTATAAGTAATACCACAGATACACCAGCTATTAAATATGCTTTTAAGAAATTACTATGTTCTGAGATTGAAACTAATAAGGTGTAAAACATTACCAAAGCCAAACCAATCATTAAATATTGAAATGGATGAATATGGATTTTACTCATGGTTTGAATTAAGAAAAATATTAAGAATGTGAGCCCAATAACTAAGAATCCATATTTAGCAGAACGCTCACTTTTTTGATATTCATCTACTAAAACCACGAATTTAGTACCAAAAGCAAACGGTTTTAAACTAGGAACTTTCTTTAAGTATTTTTGTGAAAACGCTCTGTTTATAGATAACACTTTCCAGTCTACTTTAAAGCCTTCTTTTGTTATGCTTCTGGTTTCATCATTAGGAGAATAGTTGCCTATAAATCCAGGATCTGCCCAGTTTGATGTCATTTGCATAGTTGTTGTTTTCCCAACAGGAATGGCTTGTATTTGTTCACTACCATCATAAGTTACTTTCATGTTAAACTTAAAATTGGTTTTTAATAGCGCTTCGTTTATAAATCCTGTTTCTAATTCATCTAATTGGTTGCCTGATGTATTGTCATTATAGTTAGTTTCAAAAAGATAAGGAGTGCCGTCTATGTTTATTGCCATTTCATTTTTAATGCCTTTTAAGTTGGTTGTTCTAAATAAAATTGAAGCTTTTTCCCAAATGACATCCTCATTTTTAATGCCTTTATCTTTAAGGCTTGGTTGCTTGTAATTGCCTTCTATTATCATGTTAGAAGTAAAAACAGCAGATTCAAAATTACCTAAATGCAAGGTTTTTGATTTCACTGAAGCATCAATATCTAGTTTTTCTGGAAATATATAAGCGTAATTAATGTGTGTTTTGGTTTCCTTTAAATATGTCTTTGTTTTTTCGTTAAAGGTTGAAGTTTCTGAATAGGTTTTATAGGGTAGTTTTAAAATAGGACCATACATCATCACCTCATTTCCCCATTTTTGATTAATCTCTTGTACAACATCTTGTTGTCTGTAAGAGCGTTCTTCAATGAGTAAATTAACGTAAGTTAAGGGAATAAGCAATACGAGAATTAAAGTACCAACCATTAGCATTCTTGCTGTGATTGAGGTTTTTAACCATTGACCAAACTTGTTAGGTTGGTGTATGGGTTTTTGATTCTCGGTGTTTGGGTGTTCAGGATTTTCCATGTTGTGTGTATTTAATTTGTTATGTTATAAAGTACTTTGTTTTTCAAAGTGAATAGTTAAAAAAAAGGAGACATACTGAGCGTAGTCTATATATTATGTTTTGTGTATTAATTTTTCTAGGGCTTCAATATGTTTTTTAAATTCTGCTTTTCCGAGTTTAGTAACACTATATCTTGTGTTTGGTTTTCGGCCAATAAATTGTTTTTCTACTAAAATATAGTCTGCTTTTTCTAAAGCTTTGGTATGGCTTGCCAAATTACCATCTGTAGCACCAAGCAATTCTTTCAGCATATTAAAATCGGCAAACTCGTTTACCATAAGAACAGACATAATACCAAGTCTTATCCTATGATCAAAAAGTTTATTTATGTTTGTTATTATACTCATCTTGTTTCCTGTAAAAACAGGAATTTATTTAATTTCATAAGGGGTGTCAAATTTACTATTAATCATAATAGTGTCATTTAAAACCGTAATATTAATAACGTCTTCAATTTGATACCCATTTGTATAGTATCCAAAACGTTTAGAAATGATGGTGTTGTTTTCAGAATTTTTAAATGATATGACATAACTACCATCAGAAGTTACCTTATTCATTTTTGTGAAAAAATCAATCGTTTTGCTTTTGCCTAAACGGATTAACTGCTGTTTAGAATCGGGTAAAATACTTAAGGAATCTATATTAAAGTTACTCTTATTTGTAATCATAAATTTTCCTTCATTAGAACGGCACGAAAACAAAAGTAAAATGCTTAAGATGTAAACCCAAACGTTTTTTAGTTTCATTTTACGTCATATTTAAAATGCATCCAAGTGCCATAAATAATGTGCATAATACCAAAACCAATAACCCATAACCAAAATCCAAATCCTGGATACAGCGCTGCAATAAGACCTAAAATTATTTGAATAAATCCTAAGTATTTAATATCACCAATGCTATATTTTGAAGCATTTATTAAAGCTAAACCATAAAAAATAAGCATTAAGCCACCTGTTTGGCCATATTTTCCTTGACTTAAAATAATGAGTATATAAAGTCCGCCAGCAACTAATGGAATTAAAAAGTTAAAGAGTAATCGCTTAGAAGAGTTATCCCATATTTTCTCGTCATTCTTTTTTGCTTTTCTTGTTGTTAGAAAAATTCCTGTTGTGGCACTAAAAAATGCAACTAAGAATAAGATGAGCATCACAGTTCTAAAAACCCAACCATCTAATATAAGTGTTCCGTAACTATAAGTTGTTACTATATAATAGGTGAGTGCAGCACCAATGAGCGCGTAAATGCCAGCTAAGATTCCAGTCAAGCCACTTAATGAAATAAAACGAGATGATTTATTCATCAAATTTTTAATTTCACTGATATCTTTTAAATAATCTTTGTCACTCATAATTAAAGTACTTTGAAATACAAAGTAAAGTGAAATATTCGATTTCAACAAATTTATTTTAGAGATTTGACTAGATTTATGACTTATCAGTTAAAATATTAAAGCAATATGATTGAATTACTTTTAGCGATAGCCAATATTTCTGGTGGATTTTTGTTAGGATTAGCAACGTTAGATAAGTGGGATGGTGAACGCGACTTTTTTAATAGAATAATGATTAATAACTTAAATTAACAATAAATGAATCCAGCAGAAGTGCACATCCTTAAACAACCAGAACCATACAAATCTATTTTTTTGCATTTACAGGTTTTAATAGCACACACTTTGCCAGAAGCAGATTTATTATACAAATGGAGAATGCCGTGTTATTACATTGAAAAACGACCAATGTGTTATCTAAATCGAAGTAAAGATTATGTAGATGTTGGGTTTTGGCACTCTGCACACTTATCTAAAAAATGGGATGCTTATCTGATAACAGAAAAGCGAAAAGTTGTAAAATCATTACGTTATAAAACGCTAGAAGATATTGATGATGCTGTTTTTATTTCAATATTAAAAGAAGTGGAGAGTTTTAAGGAAAAGGGATTTTATCGAAAAAATTAATATCCGTTTTTTTATTGTTATGGTTTTAGGGGATTAAAATATTTGGTTGTGTAATTCTAAAAAGACCTCTATCAATCTCAGTAACTTTTAAGAGGTTTATTTTACTAAAAAGAGTCCTAAAAAAACAGCTAAAAAGCCTATAACAAAACTAGCAACCGTATAAATAGCAAAACTCATAAAATCACCAGATTTTAAAAACACATGGTTTTCATATGCAAAGGTAGAAAAGGTTGTAAAACCACCACAAAAACCAGTAGCTAAAAGTAAGGTTTGGCTTTGAGATAAGGTTTCGTTTTTAGCAGCCATACCAAGAATAATTCCTATTAATAAACTCCCTATAATATTAGCTGCAAATGTGCCATAAGGAATTCCTGTATTAGAGTTATTAAGCCATTTACCAATAATAAAACGGAGGACGCTACCAAAACCACCACCTAGAAATACGAGAATTAGCTGTTTCAAATTTTAGTTTAATCGTTAGTTGTTAGTTTTTTTTTTTCATTTTTAAATCAATCTACTTAATTTCTATATAGATTTCAGTAATCCATTTTGAAGGGTTTAGTTCATACATTGGATCTGTGATATAGGTTTCAAGCATCGATCCGCCATCAACTATTTCTAAATTATTATCGGCAATATAAGTCATGGTCGTTTCCCATGCTTCTTTTAGGTTAGAATAATTACCCTTTAAAACGGTTTTTACAGTTCTAAAAGATTCTAGTTTTCCTGTTAAAATATCAGGATCATCAGAAACAATTTTAGAATTGGTAGGTACAGCACAAGAAAAAATAACAGCATCATTCTCTTCATCCCATTTATGATATAAAACAAAAGGAGGACCAGCCATAGTGATATTGTGCGTTATAGCATAGGCACCAACTTTTGGTAGCATAGTTGTCATGTTTTTTTTAAAATCACCAAACTTACAAGATGTTGTGTTATATAAATAGTAACCTCCACTGTGTTGTGTAATGCCTTCAACCTTTATGCTATATACTTTCATTTCGGCCTGTATTACACTGTCTAGTTTTTCTAAACCTCTTTCATAATCAGGACCAATTTGTTTTTCCATACCACCTGTAAATGCAGAAAACATTTTAAAACCAAAAGGTAAATCTTTTCCAGAAATAGTCCAGGTTACCTCTGTTGAGCCATCTTCGTTAGGTTCAAATTTCCAAGTAACATCAGATTTTGGAAATTCGCCAAATTGCATTTCTTGTGTAATCGTTGTATTGGGTTTTGTATCAGTTGTAGTCATGTTTCCTATGTCATTGTCATCATTCCATTGGAAAGTACCGCCAATACCTTTAGTCTTTTCTCCTAATGTAATTATAATATCAGGTTTTGCTTCAACCCAAGCAGACCAAGATTCCCAATTTTTAAAATCAATAACATTATCATACACTACAGATTGTGGTGCATTTATGGTTCTACTTCGTGTAACTTCAAAGGAATTTGGTTGTACAGCAACATAAATTGATAACCCGATGATAAGTATTAATAGTAGTAATAGTATGTATTTTAAGATTTTCATTTTTAGGGATTAAATGGTGTTGTTTTTCAAAGATAGTCATTTTATGATATGTGATATATATGTTACATTTGTGTAGAACTAAAAACTAACAAATATGAATTTAAAATCACTATTTAAAATTTGTCTTTTTGCCTTATTAATTGTGGCATGTAAGAATGATGTAAAGGAAGAACCAACTGAAACTGTAGAAACAGCTAAAACAGACTTCAGTTTTAATGTAGAAGAGTTTGCCGATATTAAAATATTACGTTACCAAATACCAGGTTGGGATAACTTGAGTTTAAAGGAGCAAAAGTTAGTTTACTATTTAACAGAAGCAGGTCTTGCTGGTAGAGATATAATGTGGGATCAGAATTACAGACACAACCTTAAAATTAGACGTGCTTTAGAAAATGTTTATACCAAATATTCAGGTGATAAAACATCTGATACATGGAAAAATTTTACTATTTATTTAAAGCGTGTATGGTTTAGTAATGGAATTCACCATCACTATTCTAACGATAAAATAAAGCCAGATTTCTCTAGAGAAGATTTAAGAGAATTGTTTAAAGCAACAAAAACAGAGCTTGCTGAAGACGTGTTTGATGTCATTTTTAACGATAAGGATGCTAAGAAAGTGAATCAAGCAAAAGGCGTTGATAATGTATTGGCATCTGCAGTAAACTTTTATGGTCCAGATGTTACAAACGCGGATGTTCTTAATTTCTACAAAGACAAAACATCACCTGATCCAGATAAGCCATTATCTTATGGTTTAAATTCTCAATTGGTAAAGGAAGACGGAGTCTTAAAAGAGCGTGTGTATCATTTAGATGGTTTATATGGCTCTGCTATTGCTCAAATAATTAACTGGTTAGGAAAAGCAAGAGAAGTTGCAGAAAATGAAGAACAAGGTCATGCTTTAGATTTATTAATAAAGTATTATATGACAGGTGATTTACAAACTTGGGACGATTATAACGTTGCATGGACAAAAGCAACTAAAGGTAATATTGATTACATCAATAGTTTTATTGAAGTCTATAACGATCCAATAGGTTACAGAGGGTCTTATGAGAGTATTGTTCAGATTAATGATTTTGATATGTCTAAAAAAATGGCTGTGCTTTCTGAAAATGCACAGTGGTTTGAAGATAACTCACCTTTAATGGATGCTCATAAAAAAGATAATGTTGTTGGTGTAACTTATAAAGTTGTTAACGTAGCTGGTGAAGCTGGAGATGCATCGCCAAGTACTCCAATTGGAGTTAATTTACCAAATGCCAATTGGATTAGAGCTGCTGTAGGAAGTAAATCAGTATCTCTTGGAAATATTATTCATGCCTATAATAACGCAGGTGGTTCTGGACGATTGAGAGAATTTGCAAACGATGAAGAAGAGATTCAATTAGAAGAAGAATACGGACAATTAGCAGATAAATTACACACGGCATTGCACGAAGTAATTGGTCATGCTTCAGGACAATTAAATCCTGGTGTAGGTGAAACTAAAGAAACACTAAAAACATATGCATCTACTTTAGAAGAAGGACGTGCAGATTTAGTTGGTTTGTACTATTTATACGATTCTAAATTACAAGAACTTGGTTTAGTTGACGATTGGGAAAAAGTAGGTAAGGCTGCCTTTGATGGTTATATTAGAAATGGATTAATGACACAGTTAATTCGTTTAAATCTCGGTGATGATGTAGAAGAAGCACACATGAGAAACAGACAGTGGGTTTCTGCTTGGGCTTACGAAAAAGGAAAAGCAGATAATGTGATTGAGAAAATTACAAGAGATGGAAAAACCTATTTTAATATCAATGATTATGAAAAATTACATGATCTTTTTGGACAATTATTAAGAGAAACTCAACGTATTAAATCTGAAGGCGATTACGAGGCTGTTGAAGCTTTAGTTGAAGGTTACGGAGTAAAAGTAGATCAAAATATTCATAAAGAAGTTATTGAGCGTAACAAGCAGTTTCCTTCGCCTCCTTACAGTGGTTTTGTTAACCCTGTTTTAGAGCCAGTAATGGACAAAGACGGTGAAATTACAGCGATTAAAATTACGCAACCAAAAACATTCGCAGAGCAAATGTTAAAATATGGAAAAATCTATAGTCATCTTCCAGATGTAAATTAATAGATTACTATTATATAATAAAAAAAGCACTTACAGTTTTGTAGGTGCTTTTTTTTATATTTACAAGACTTGTATTTAGAATAATGTTAAATTGAAAAAAAGGAAGCCTATATACAATAATTTCTCATGTAAGAATTTAGTGTATTCACGAGTTAGTATATCCGAATTTTCTCGTGCTCATTTTTGTTTATTACATTAGTTGCAAAATCACGCAACTAATAAACACGTTACAAATAATTATCAAGAACCAATAGTAACTTTAAAACACTTTTTCTATTGGCTTTGTAGTTGCTAAATGAGTTACTTAACCAGACATAAATAATTTGCATTTATTATGAAAAAAAATATTACGATTTTGTTAATACTATTGTTTTCAGTGGGGTTGAGTTTTTCTCAAATTCCAATTGAAGAATACCGAACAGAGGTTGAAAATTTAAAGTCGGCAAATGAATTAGAAGCATATTGGAATAAACTTTATCACATTGATCAAGAAGTTTTGGTCAATACAACCGATTTAAGAATCGCAGATAGTATATCTATTTCAAATATGATTAAAACGGCTTTAATGTTTGATATTCATAAATTAAATGAATATAAACCAAATGGTTCTGGTGGTTTGTTAACAGTACTTAATCTTTCTCATAATTATATAGGACAATGCCAAATTGCATATTGGCCAATAATTGAAAAATGCGCGGAAATTGGAGGTGCTATTGATAGTTTTGGTGGAAAATATCCCGCATATCAACTAGAAAGTGTATCGCTTACATTTTATAACTATTCATTAATCAATCAAGAACTAAAGTATTCAGAGCTCTTAAATAAATTGAGCAAAATAAAAAGAGACCATATTGTTGATGAACTTTTAAAGTCATATCAAAATCAAAATAAATTGCGTAAATTAAATGAAGTTGCCGTTTTAAATAGTTGGTATCTTCAATCGTTCAAAAATCAAAAGGATGAAGGTGAATTTTCATTTGTAAAAATGTCAGATAATAATCTATACATAAAAAAGTACAAACGAATAGAAAAACTCGAATTGATTGAAACTAAAGAAAAATCAAAAATTTATAGGATAGAAAATGAACCTTTTGGTTGGACATACGTTTATGGAAATAACGGAAGTTTATCTTTAGTTGACCATGAAAAAAATGAATTAATAAAATATACTTTAGCTAAATAAAATAACTAAACATTAACAAACACGCTGGCATTCATTGTGAAACTCAATTTAAAAAAATATTAAGATGAGAAAAAGAACATTTGATATCGTTTTTATAATATTAGCAACTGCACTATTGATCTTGTTATCGGAATACGGAATTCTAGAAAAATATATTGCTTTTTCAATAGTTCCTATCTTGATTGCGTATTTTTTAGGACAATACTCTGAAAGAAAATTCAGAAATTAAGTGTAAAGGTTTGAATTGAAAATCGTGAACTTAATGCAGAATTAAACGATTAATTTATCCATCCAAACCGAATAGTAAAAGTAGAATGATAAATTTTGGTCTTTTGCAGTTGAATATAGAAATCTATAAATCTTTATTTGCATTATTTATACTAGCGTTTTCTTGTATAACGTATTATTTTTATAAAAAGGATAATAAAGTAAAAAAGCAAGTGCTAACACTGTATCACATTAATTAAGGGAGAAAATTCTTTTTTGAGAATAGTACCGAATTACATGTTGTTTTTCTATACTCATAACGATTAGATTTTTAATGATTAAATTCGTGCAATGTCAGGTAGCTCATTCTATCCAGGCTCTTAAAGTCTAGAATGAATTCCTAACAAAGACTTCAGGCTATTCTAAACAACATTCTGAATCCATTATTATGAAATTAAATCTATTATCATGCGACGCTCATAGACCAGACAAAAGGGCCATAGCTAACTGTATTACTGAGATGTCTACGAATGGAAATGCATTGCTATCTAATGAGCTTACAGAGATTCTTTTAGAAGGAGACGTTGTAGATATAGAGGTGGCAGATAAAAATTCAGGCTCAGCCTTAAGAGCCTTACGAAAGCTTGATATAGATTACGAAATAGTTGAATAAAAATTGAATGAAAAATGATTCACCTCATAGTCGGAAATACAGGTTCCGGAAAAACCACTTACGCTAACGAACTCAAAAGAAACATTAAAGGTGTGGTGTTTTCAATAGATACTTGGAACAATGTTTTGTTTCTTCCAGACAAAAAAGAAACAGATGGTTTACATTGGTTTTTAGAACGCATTGAACGTTCTGAACGTATGATGCTAGAGTTAATTCATCAGTTAGAGAGTTTAAAAACAGATGCCATTTTAGATTTAGGATTGTCTAAATTTGGACATCGTGAAAAGTTTAGAAAATTCGCAGAAATAAATAACTATCAAATAAAACTACATTTTCTAGATGTTTCTAAAGCCACAAGATTAGAGCGCGTAATGAAGCGGAATACAGAAAAAGGAGATACGTTTGAGTTTGAAGTGACAAAAGAGAACTTCGATTTTATGGAAACCTGGTTTGAAAGACCCTCAGAAGATGAACTTAGGGATGGTTTTGTGATTTCCGAATAAAAATTAATTAAATAATCAGAATATGGATAAGCGAGAAAATTCAATAGAGATCAGTAAAACTGAATTTCGAAAAATGGGTTATCAGCTCATCGATACCATTTCTGATTTTCTCGATGATATTTCAAATCAACCCGTCACAACAACCAAGTCAATAAAAGAATTACAACAGCTATTAGGTAATTCATCTTTACCTAATAAAGGTGTTTCGGCAGATGAGCTTTTAATATCAACTTCAAAATTATTATTTGATAATTCGTTATTAAACGGTCATCCTAAATTTTTTGGATTTATAACATCGTCAGCTGCACCAATTGGAGCTCTAGCCGATTTGCTAGCCGCTTCGGTTAATCCTAATGTTGGTGGACAAATTCTAAGTCCGATAGCCACCGAAATAGAAAAACAAACCATTACGTGGTTAGCCGAATTTATAGGAGTGTCTCCAAGTTATGGAGGCGTTTTAGTTAGCGGAGGTAATATGGCTAATTTTACAGCGTTTTTAGCAGCAAGAACAGCTAAGGCACCAAAAAGTATAAAAGAAAACGGACTTTCAAATACTTCTAAACAGCTCATTTCATACTGTTCAAAATCTACACATACATGGATAGATAAAGCCGCGATTCTGTTTGGTCATGGTAGCAATTCTATTCGTTGGATTCCAACTGACGCTTCAAATAAAATGAATATTAAAGCTTTAGAGCAAAGCATTAAAGAAGATATTACACAAGGTCATCAGCCCTTTATGGTTGTTGGGACCGCTGGTGATGTAAGCACAGGTGTTGTAGATAACCTTCAAGCTGTTGCAGCTGTTTGTAAAACTCATGATTTATGGTTTCATATTGATGGAGCTTATGGTATTCCAGCCGCAGTTATTCCTGAGTTAAAAGATTTATTTAATGGAGTAGAGGAAGCAGATTCCATAGCACTCGATCCTCATAAATGGTTATACAGCCCTTTAGAAGCCGGTTGTACGTTGGTTAAAAATCCAAAACACTTAATTGATACCTATAGTTCGCATCCCGAATATTACAATTTTAGTTTAACAGAAGAAGGAGGTGCTTTGAATTTCTTTGAATATGGACTTCAAAATTCAAGAGGATTTAGAGCTTTAAAAGTTTGGTTGGCCTTGCAACAAATAGGCCGTGATGGTTATGTGAAGTTAATTAGAGAAGATATATCCTTATCAAAATATTTTGCTGAATTAGCAGAACAGCATTCAGAATTAGAACCTGTGACACATAATCTAAGTATTGCAACCTTAAGATACATTCCTCAAAATCTTGAAGTAAAGGGTGAAAAACGAGCCGAATATTTAAATACATTAAATGAAGCTTTAGTGAATGGACTACAAGCGGAAGGTGAGTTGTTTTTATCTAATGCTATTATTGATGAGAAGTATTGTATGAGAGCTTGCATTGTTAATTTTAGAACAACCAAAAAGGATATTGAAGAGTGTATTGAAATTATTGTCAAAGAAGGTCGAAAATTACATTCGTCACATAGTTTGACTTAGATAGCTACTATAGCTTAATCAAGTTGCTATTCGTAAGCCAAATAAGTAATTTCTATTAACCCAATAAATCGTCTAAAGCAGGTCTTAAGTTTACATACGTAAAGTTAAAGCCTTCAGATTCTACTTTTTGAGAACTGACGCGTTGGCTTTCAAACAAAAGAATATGCATCTCTCCTAAAACGAGTTTCATAGCAAATTTTGGAATGTTGGGTAATATTAATGGCCGATGTAAAACCTTTGCTGCAGCTTTGGTTAACTCTTCATTGGTTACGGGATTTGGAGCTACACCATTATAAATACCTTCAAAATTGTTTTGTACGGCATAAACAAAAAGTGAGGCTAAGTCTTTAACATGAATCCAACTTTGCCACTGTTTGCCACTTCCAAATGCTGCGCCAGCACCAAACTTAATGGGTTTTACAATTTCGGGTAAGGCACCACCATCTTTGGCTAAAACGAGTCCTATTCTAATTTTTGCGACTTTACAGCCTAAAGCTTTAAAACCATCTACAGCAGTTTCCCATTTGTCTACAACGTTACCTAAAAATGATTCTGATATTTCAGTATTTGTTTCTTGGTAATATTTGGTTAAACTCGTTGGGTAAATTCCAATAGCACTAGCAGACACTACTAAGTTAATTTTATAATTGTATTTTTTTATGGTGTCTTGTAGTAGTTGTGCTGTTTTAGTTCGGCTTTCAAGTATGGCTTTTTTATAGCTATCGGTCCAACGTTTAGATATGGAAGCGCCAACCATATTGATAATTGCAGTAACGTTTTCAAAACATTTAGGATCAATTTTATTGGTGTTAGGATTCCAGTAAAACCCTTTATAGTTTTCTTTGGTACTAAGTTTAGATTTTGAAGTTGTTAAATAATGCACAGCGATGCCTTTAGCATGACATTGTTTTACAATTTCCTGCCCAATTAATCCTGTCGCTCCTGTTATTAAAACGGTCATCTTTCCTTTTTATGTAAAGATACGAAATGGGAAAGGTGTGGGTGTGGAGTTTAGTTTGGATTTAACGTTTAATAGGGCATTGTAAAAATGATTTACCTATATGGTAATCTATTTCACCAGAAATGACTGTAACTAAAGAATATTGTTTTAAATATTTAATCTATGATGTTTAGAATGTTATAGACTCTTTTTTTTGAGCTCGTAACATTTCGCGTTTTCCAGGAGGTCCAGGCAGTCGCTCTACTGTAAAACCAACAGCTTGCATAGCGCGTCTTACACTTCCTTTTGCAGAGTAGGTTACTAACACACCATTCTCTTTTAGTGCATCAAACATGATTTTAAAAATGTCTTCTGTCCATAAATTTGGTTGAACGCGTGCACCAAAAGCATCAAAGTATATGAGGTTAAATTCGTTTTTATCTTCTATATCCTTGAAGAATTTTTGTTGTTTTTTTAGCTGAAAACTTGAAGTGATTTCATGTTGTTCCTCCCAAGACGTATTATGAAGTTTTTCAAAAATAGCATCGTGATTTTTTGAAATTAGCTCAACATAATTTAGTTGATTTATTTCTTCTAATTGAACAGGATAAGCTTCTACTCCAACATAATTAAGTGCTAATTTTAGCTTTTCGGCTTCAATTAAAGTTAAGAAAGCGTTTAGTCCTGTACCAAACCCTATTTCTAGAATGGAAATGGGGTTAGATACCGAATAATTCTCAGAATAAAAAAGCAAACCATGTTTTAAAAACACGTGGTTTGCTTCTTGTATAGCACCATGAATAGAGTGGTATTGTTCGTTCCATTCTTCAATTTGTATGGTTTTAGAACCATCTGAGGTGGTAATTATTTTTCTCTTCAAATTATTGAATCAATAGTTTTTTAATTTTAGGAATAGGACCTGTACATTCTGTTTTATGGCAATTAAGACAATTCGTAATTGCTGTATTAAAACGCTCTTTTAGATCCGTATTTGAAAGTGTATCTGCAATAGCTTCTTGTGATTCTATAAATACATTTACAAAACTCTGCCAATTTTTGGTTCTAGATTTACCATTTGTCATTTCTGCAGAATGTAATTTTAGTAAATCTAAAGGCATTGAATTTGGTGTTTCTCCTGCAACAATTTGCGCTTTTAATTGTTGGTTGTATACGTACATTGCATTCATAAAACCTGCCATTTCAGAAGGTTGGTACATCTCGTATACGACCTTTTCTTGTGTAGGTTCTATAGGTGTTTTTTCTTCATTTTTACAATTATAAAATATTGAAAATGATAGAAATATTAGTGCATAGTGCTTATTTTTTAAGTAGAACTCCATCAGCTTCAAAACCATATTCAAATTTAGGGTCTGTAATCGCAGCAATTTCTTCTTCTGATTTACCAGCATCTTCTGCGTAATGTTTCAATTCATCAACAGATGTTTCAGAAACATAAGCTTTTCCGTTCATTACAACTTCACCTTCAGCATTTAATGGCATAAAAAAACCGTAATCTTTAAATTTTACCATTATTTTATCTTCACCGTTTACATCTATAGTCATCCAACAACCTTTCTTAGAGCAAACTTCTACAATTTTTCCTCTCATTTTTGCGTTAATAGTGTCTCCTGCTTTTAAGCCTTTATAGTGTTCCATCATACGCTCTGTAGTTAAGGCATCAGCATCGTTTATTTCTTTTCCGAAAGATGCATAAGCGATTTCTTGTGTAGCTTCTTCCACTTTGTTTTCAGTAGTTTTAGCTTCGTTTTTACAAGAAAATGCTACTAAGCTAATCGCTAAAAGTAAAATGATTTTTTTCATTATTTATGAATTTTGAATTGAATTATTATCGAATTGCGAATTTAAGCAATTTAAAGGAATATTACCTTTTTTTAACGGTGCCGATTATGTATTTTTGTTGCAAAACCGCATTCAATTATGGCTATTTATACAGATAAAATCAGTGTTGAAGTATCTAAGACGTCTAAAATCGAAAATGTAGATTTTAGTGATTTAACATTTGGCCGTGTATTTACCGACCACATGTTTGTCTGCGATTATGAAGATGGTAAATGGCAAAATCCAAAGATTATGCCTTATCAAGCTATGACTTTTGAGCCATCGGCACGTGTGTTTCATTACGGACAAGCCGTTTTTGAAGGTATGAAAGCTTATAAAGATGATGATGGAAAGGTTTTTCTATTTAGGCCTAAACAAAATTTTAACAGAATTAATAAGTCGTCTGCTCGATTAGCAATGCCTGTTTTTCCTGAAAACTATTTTTTTGAAGGTTTAGAAACTTTATTGAAATTAGATAGCGATTGGATTAAGCCAGGAGTTGGTAACTCATTGTACTTACGTCCATTTGTAATTGCTACAGAGCCAGCGATTTCTGCGTCACCTGCTAGCACTTATAGGTTTATGATTATTTGCTCGCCTGCAAAATCGTATTATAACTCTGCAGTACGTGTTTTAATTGCAGATCATTATAGTCGCTCTGCCAATGGTGGAGTTGGTGCGGCAAAAGCGGCAGGGAATTATGCTGCTCAGTTTTATCCGACAAGTTTAGCACAACAAAAAGGATTTCAACAAGTGGTTTGGACAGATGCAGACACCCATACGTTTCTTGAAGAAGCAGGAACCATGAATGTGTTCTTTAGAGTAAATGATAAGCTAATTACAGCACCAACAAGTGATAGAATTTTGGATGGAATTACTCGTAAAAGTATTATTCAACTTGCAGAAGATTTAGGTATTACTTGTGAGGTAAGACAAATTACAGTAGAGGAAATAAAAAATGCAGCAAAAGATGGAAGCTTAAAAGAGGTTTTTGGCGCCGGAACAGCTGCGGTAATTAGTCCAATATCTGCATTTGAGCACCAAGATGAATTATTTGAAATTTCGGGTGTTGATGCAGAAGATTCTTATGCTAAATTATTTAAGCAAACCTTATTAAATATTCAACATAATTTATCTGAAGATAAGCATGGTTGGAGACATGAGGTAAAATAAAATAATAATAATAGTAAAAAGAAAAGCAGCCCGTGGGCTGCTTTTTTTATGATTCTAAAATGGCTTTAATGTGAGGTTTAAAATAGTTAGGACCTTTTAAAACTTTGCCATCTTCACGATAAATTGGTTCGCCATCTGCGCCTAATTTACTCATGTTACTGCGTTGTATCTCTTCAAAGACTTCTTCTATTTTGTGCTGCATACCGTGTTCTATAATGGTACCACACAAAATGTAGAGCATGTCACCTAAAGCATCTGCAACTTCAACTAAGTCATTATTACTAGCAGCTTCTAAGTATTCTTCATTTTCTTCGCGCATTAATTTGTAGCGTAACATATTTTTTTCGTGACCTAAGTCGGCTTTAGGTGTTTCACGATGTCCTATTTTGAAAGCCGTATGAAACGCTTTTACTGCATTAATTTTGTCTTGCATAGTTGTTGTTTTAATCCTTATTTTTGCATAAAAATAAGAAGATGTTTAGTACTGGTCAATTGATTTTTGGAATATTATTTTTTATTGCATTTGTAATCGTTATTGCATATCAGTATCGTAAAGATCTTCAACTTCATAAGAAACACTATAAAGGAACCTTTTGGGTGCTCATTGCTTTTATTGGTTTTATTGGTATGATTGCAGCAATTAAGTATGTTTTTATGTAATCATCTGTTTTTTAGTCTTTTTGTCTAAGATTAGTATACAATTCAAATTTTATAACTTATTTTCAAAAATATACCTCTTATTAGGTATGTTTTGGTGTGTTTTTACTTTGCATCTTTGACATGAAAAATGATTTTTAAATCAAAAATTTATAAATCCCTGAGATTTTATGAAAGTAGAGTGCTGTTATACAAATTTTAAGATTATACTATGTGTCTTACTACTGCCATTGATGTGTAATAGCCAAAAACAACAAGATTCTTTATATACAATTTGGGGGAATACGCAATTAGCTGATACTACAAGAGCTAGTGCTTACAGGGATTTTATTTACAATAATTATTTCGAAAATAAAACAGATAGTGCTTATGCTATGGCATTGCGTTTAATGGATTTTACAGAAGTACATCAATTAAAAAAACACAAAGCAGATGCACTTATACTTTTAGGTAAAATAGAACATATTTTTGGAGACACTCCTAAAGCGTCAAAGAATTTTGAGTCGAGTTTGAGCATTTATAAGGAATTAAACAATAAAAGAGGGCAGGCAAAAGCTATTAATGGTTTAGGTGTTTCTTATAAAAAAGTGTTTAATCTTGATGAAGCCAAAACATATTATGAAAAATCATTAGAGCTCAGTAAAGAGATTAAGGATACCATTTTAATGTCTCAATCTTTAGTTAATATAGGTAATATCTATATTTGGAGATACAAATCAGACAAAGCACTAAGTTATTATACGGAAAGTTTAAAGCTATCTAAAGCCGCTAAAAATAAACGAGAAGAAGCTTTAGCTTTAATAAATATAAGTAATGCTTATACCCAGAAACAAGATTATAAACGGTCTGAAAATTATATGAATGATGCCATAAAAATTGGAGATTCATTAAATAATTATAACATTTTAGCTCATGCCTACCAAGGGTTGTGTCTTAAATATTTTAAACAAAAGGATTATGATAAGCTTATAAGTACAGCAGATAAGCTATTAGGCTATGGGCAAAAGACGTTTAATGATGAAATGATTGGTTCCGCTTATTATTTTCTTTTAGAAGGCTATAAGGGAAAACGAAACTTTGATTTAACCGTAAAATATCTAGAGTTAATTAAAGATTTTAAAACCAATATAGATGATGTTCTTACAATAAGAACACTAGCAAAAATAAAAATAGATAACCACCGCACAAAAGATAGCCTTCTTCATATAAACCATACCTTAAAAACAGGAATGTCGCATCAAAAGGAAAAAGCGAATCTGTTTTTAGCTTGGGGCGGAAGCATAGCAGTGCTTTCAGTTATAGCGTTTTTTATATACAAAAATATAAAGCGCAAGCAACATAAGGCAGAGAAAGAACGTCAAGATGAAATTGATGAAAAAGAAAAAATTCTAAAAGATTTAGAGCTATCTACGATTGATGCTATGATTGAAGGTCAGGAAAAAGAGCGCAAACGTTTGGCTGCCGACTTACACGATAGTGTTGGTGCTACTTTGGCAGCAGCAAAATTACAGTTCGATTATTTAGTAAATCATCAAAAAGATACTGCAGATTCAGAAGAGCTCACAAAAAAAATAAGCACATTATTAGAAACGGCCTATGTTGAAATTCGCTCTATGGCACATCTAAAAAATTCTGGTGTAATTGCAAAAAATGGTTTACTACCAGCTGTAGAAAAATTAGCAAAAAATGCATCCGGAATAAACGGGTTAGAGTTTGAAGTTCAGAGTTTTGGTTTAGATCAGCGTTTAGATAATTCGTTAGAAATTTCAATTTTTAGAATTATTCAAGAATTGGTAACTAATATTATAAAGCACGCTAAAGCAACTCAAGGAACAATTCATATTACGAATCACTCTGATAATCTCAATATCATGGTCGAAGATAATGGTGTTGGCTTTAATCCTAAGCAACTATCTAAAGTAAAATCGAAAATGGGAATCACTAGTATAGATAGGCGTGTAGAGTCTTTGGGTGGAGAGTTTACAATTGAGTCTGAAATAAGTAAAGGAACAACAGTAATAATAGATCTGCCATTATGATAACAATAGCTATAGCCGAAGACCACCAGTCTTTTATAGATGGTATCAAATTGCTTTTAGAATACGAAGAAGATATAGAAATTGTAGGCACTGTAAACGATGGTGAAGCGCTTTTAGATTTAGTACGCCTTAAACAACCTAATGTGGTGATTACAGATATAAGAATGCCAAAAAAGGATGGTATTACGGCAACAAAAAAGATAAAAAAAGAATGGCCACACATAAAAATATTAGGCTTTACAATGTTTGATCAAAAAGATGCCATTAAACAAATGTTAGAAGCAGGAGCTTCTGGGTATTTATTAAAAAACTCACCTTTAGAAGAGGTTCTGAAAGCTGTAAGATCAGTATATGAAGGTAATACTTATTTTGACGCTAACATTGAAATAGAAGTAGAGAATGATGCCAATAAAAAGGCAAAAAGCATTCTAACGAAACGACAAGTTGAAATCTTAAGTTTAGTAGCACAAGGAAAAACATCTCGAGAAATTGCAGACGAACTTTTTATAGGTGTGCATACCGTTGAAACACATCGTAAAAACATGATTCGAATTCTTGGGCTTCATGGTAAAGGAGAGTTAATGCGTTATGCTTTAGAAAAGAAGTATAGGTTTTAAGATTATTACCAGCTTGCTATATGTCAATTCCAGAGCAAAAGTATATCCTGTTATCGGCATATTATTAAAGCAACTAAAATTTTAACCTTTAAAAAAGGTTTTATATCTAGAAAAAAAACTCAAACTCAATTATAATTCTAATTTCGCTATTAACCAACCTTAATGTATTATGAAACATAAAAACCTATTAAACATTTCTTTTTTTCTCTTAATTCTTAATTTATCCTTTGGCCAAAGTTATGTTGGTCATTCTATTGATAATTATTCTGGTATCCAGGGTGTAATTTACAATCCATCGAGTATTGTGGGCTCTAACTTAAGAGCTGATGTAAACTTAGTATCTGCTAGTGTCTTTGGTGGTAGCGATTATTTTGGAATAAATGCCAGTGATATTATAAATTCTAATGGTAGTTTTGATTTTGAAGAAGATAGTGAAAAATTCTCAAGTAATTCTAATAACTTTTTTTTAAACGCAGACATTGTCCTGCCATCGTTTATGTTCAACCTTACTAAAAAGAGTAGTATTGGTATCGTAACTAGAGCAAGAGCAAACTTTAATATTAATAATATAAATGGAGAGCTTTATGAAGTCATTGCAGATGATTTTAATTCAGATGAAGACTTTGACTTTGATTCTAAAAACTTAAATGGAACAGTGCATGCATGGGCAGAAATAGGATTAGCCTATGGTAGAATACTTATGGAGAAACCTAATCATATCTTAAAAGGAGGTGTGACCTTAAAATACCTCCAAGGTGCAGGTAGCGTATTTATGAGTAGTCCTGGTTTACAGGGAAACTATGTGGCATCAACAGAAACATTAACAACTCAAGGTGTTTTAAATTACGGTACAAGCCAAGATTTTGATAACGATGATATAGATTTTAGTAATCTTACCTCTGGTTTTGGTTTAGATATTGGCTTTACTTACCAATGGTATAAGGAGCGTGAGAATGATGATCTTCCTACTTACAAAGACCCTTATAAATTAAAAGTGGGTGTATCTGTTACAGATATTGGTTCTATTAATTATGATAATTCTACTGTTAATAGTTACGATTTAGATGCTACGGTAAATACGGCAAATTATGAAGACGATGTAGAAGACTTTTTAGATTCTAACTATGCAACTGTAGAAACCAACAAAGCAGCAAAAATAAACTTGCCAACGGCATTACATTTACTTATAGATTACAGGCTGACAAAAAAGTGGTTTGTGAGTGCGCAAGCAGATTTGTCTATGGTAAAAAAAGGATCAGAGTTAAGTACTTCTGTTCTTAATACGGTAACTATGGCGCCAAGGTTAGAAACAAAATGGTTTAGCTTTTACGCACCACTTAGTTTTAGACAATATGGAGATGTGTCTTTTGGAGGTGGTATTCGATTAGGACCTTTAACAGTAGGTTCTGGATCTGTTTTTACAAACCTTTTATCTGATAGTTCTAAAACTACAGATGTTTATTTGGGGTTAAAGATTCCGTTGTATAGATAACATTAGATATAAAAGATAAATTAAAAAATACCCAATAGCGGGTATTTTTTTAATTTATAGCGTTTTGTAAGTTTACAGAGCTATTAATCAGTAAATTATAATGTTATGAAGCAATTAAAAATTTTATCTGTTCTTTTTATTTTTGTTATTTTTTCAACCTCTTGTAGTAAAGATGATGATGAAGCCAGTGATTTTGATGGTAGTATAGAATCTGTTAAAGACTTTTTTACACCAGAACTTGTAGTCGCATTAGAAGACCTTGGCTTCAATATTAATCAAGGAGATACTCCTCCAAATATAGAAGGATCTTATTTGTCTGCACCTTTTAAGCTAGAAGCCTCAACAGTATCTGGAGATTTTGTAGGTAAAAGTTTTCCAGATTATACTTCTATTTTTTCAAACCAAAATAATAGTCGTTTAAAAATAGATTTTAATGGCATGGGTGGCAGCCAAACAGACGAAGGTTATGGGTCTTTAATTTCAGGAACTGATAATGAATTTTCGGTTTACTTAAAACTTACCTCACAAATATCTGGCTCTGTAGAAGTGGTGTCTGCCTATGCTATATCTGGTAGAATGACCGATAATGGTATCGAAGATTTTCAAATGGCTATTTTAATGTTAGATGACAAAGGTGATCCAGACGGTGTCTACATTGATAACAATACAGGTAGGTTATTATACGATACAGATAACTTCTCAGAAAAAATTAATTAAAAACCTAAATTATGAGAATTTAAAAATTTATTTCTCTTTTAATAAAAAAAAAGCAGCCATTTTAATGGCTGCTTTTTTTTTGTAATAATGGGATCTTTTAAGCTTTATTTGCTGTTAAAGTGACTTTTAACTCAATGTCATCGTTAATAAATTTATCGCCTAAATTATCAAAGAATGATTTAGAACCATATTCAACATTCCACTTAGAACGATCTATTGTAAACGTTTCACTTGTTAGCGTTAATTTATCACCATTAACAGTTGTTGTTACAGGGATGCTGATATTGTTTGTAGCGTCTTTTAATGTTAAATTGCCAGATAGCATAGTTTTTCCATCTTTAGTTTCAATTCCTGTAATCTGAAATTTTGATACAGGATATTTTTCTACATCAAAGAAATCAGCACTTGATAAGTGTCCTACTAATTTGGCATTACCTTCTTTTTCTACTGGAATATCTAAAACAGTAATACTAGTCATGTCAATAGCAAATTTACCACTTTCAATAGCTCCGTCATTAACATTTATTATTCCTTCTTTAATGTTAATTGTGCCATTATGAGTGCCAGTTGGTTTAAAACCTTTCCATTCAATAGTAGAATCATCGGTATTAACATTGTATGTTACAGACATAGCTTCAGCAACTGCCGCTTCTGCAGCTTTCTTCGTTTCTGCTTCTTTTGCTTTATCACCACAACTTGTAAATGTAATTATAGTAATTAGCGTAAAAATGTTTAAAAAATTAGATTTCATGTTAGTGTTTTTTTTATTAGAGTTGTTAAAAACAAAGATATGAAATACTGTGTTTAATGTATGATAAAAAAATGTTAATGACATTTTGACATTTTTATAATAATGGCAGTACTTTTGCCTATCTAATTGAAAGTTAAAAAAGAACTCAAAATGAGTAAAAGAGATAAAAACAATAAGGTTGAGGATCCACAAGTAGAGGATCAAGCAACAACTACTACAGAAGCTGATGTTGAAACACAAGAAAACGAGATGAAATCTCCAGAAGAACAATTACAAGATCAACTGGTTGCTGAGAAGGATAAATTTATGCGTTTGTTTGCTGAATTTGAAAATTACAAAAAGCGAACTACAAAAGAACGTATAGAATTGTTTAAAACAGCAAGTCAAGACGTTATGATGTCTATGTTGCCTATTTTGGATGATTTTGAACGTGCTTTAACACACATAGAAGACGATAAAGAAGCCGAAGAATTAAGAAAAGGTGTCTTATTAATTTACAATAAGTTAGTAAGTACATTAGAGCAAAAAGGCTTGTCTAAAATAGAAGTAAGACAAGGAGATGTCTTTAATGCTGACAACCACGAAGCAATTACCCAAATTTCTGCTCCAAGCGAAGACTTAAAAGGAAAAATTATTGATGTTGTAGAACATGGTTATAAGTTGGGAGATAAAGTCATTCGTTTTCCTAAAGTGGTAATTGGGCAATAAAATTAAAAAAAAGAGTTTTCCTTTATACGGAAACGAACAATAAAGCATTCGATGAAAGAAGATTATTACGATATATTAGGCATAAGCAAAGGAGCTTCTGATGCAGAGATAAAAAAAGCATATCGAAAGATGGCTTTAAAATATCATCCAGATAAAAATCCAGATAATATTGAAGCAGAAGAAAAGTTTAAGAAAGCAGCTGAAGCTTATGAAGTATTAAGTAACGCTGATAAAAAAGCACGTTATGACCAATTTGGTCATCAAGCCTTCAACGGTGGCGGCGGTGGCGGCTTCGGTGGCGGCGGAATGAATATGGATGATATCTTTAGTCAGTTTGGCGATATTTTCGGAGGAGGCTTCGGAGGTGGAGGCGGTTTCAGTGGCTTTGGCGGAGGTGGCAGACAGCGCGTAGTTAAAGGTAGTAATTTACGTATTCGTGTAACGTTAACTCTAGAAGAAGTCGCTAACGGTATTGAAAAGAAGATAAAAGTAAAGCGTAAAATTCAAGCGCCAGGAACAACGTACAAAACGTGTAGTACCTGTAATGGATCTGGTCAGGTTACAAGAGTTACTAATACTATTTTAGGCCGAATGCAAACTGCAGCAGCTTGTCCAACTTGTGGTGGAGCAGGTCAAAGTATTGATAAAAAACCTTCAGATGCAGATGCACAAGGTTTAAAAGTGTCTGAAGAAACCGTAACGGTTAAAATACCAGCTGGTGTTGTAGATGGTATGCAACTAAAAGTAACAGGAAAAGGTAACGATGCGCCTGGAAATGGTATTGCTGGTGATTTGTTAGTTGCCATACAGGAAGAAGATCACCCAACATTAAAACGAGAAGGTGATAACTTACATTACGATATGTATGTTAGTCTTCCAGATGCCGTATTGGGTAACTCAAAAGAAATAGATACCGTAACCGGAAAAGTAAGAATTAAGATTGAAGCTGGCGTGCAGTCTGGTAAGATATTAAGATTACGTGGCAAAGGTATACCTAGTATTAATGGGTATGGTAAAGGAGATTTATTGGTTCATGTAAATGTCTGGACACCAAAGACTTTAAATAAAAAGCAAAAAGACTTTTTTGAAAGTATGAAAGAAGATGAACATTTTGAGCCTAAACCTGAAAGTTCAGATAAATCTTTTTTCGAAAAGGTAAAAGATATGTTTTCATAAGCACATCTATTTAATAAAAAATAGTATATTTGAATTATCGCTAATGCTAATTAGCGGTAATTTTTCTTTTTCATAGCAATTTTTTCCCATCCTTATTTAGTTATAAGGGTGGGTTTTGTTTTTATAATATTCGATGTTTTAGTGCATTATAAAAAAGAATAATTAGTAAGGTTTTTATTCTTTATAACTCTTCAACATTTAATATATTTACATACGAACCTATTTATAAAAAACTAATTGAATATGAATGACTTATTAGTCGCAAATTCTGTATCAAAAAATTTTGGGGATTTTAAGGCGTTAAATAAAGTTTCTATTGCGGTACCTAAAGGTAGTATTTTTGGCTTACTAGGGCCAAATGGCGCAGGGAAAACAACGCTAATTCGTATTGTAAATCAAATTACAATGCCAGACGAAGGCACTGTGCTATTAGATGGAAAAACATTAAAGCCAGAACACATTAGAGATATTGGTTATTTACCAGAAGAACGAGGCTTATATAAGTCTATGAAAGTTGGTGAGCAATGTTTGTATTTAGCACAATTAAAGGGTTTAAGTAAATCTGAAGCTAAAACAAGATTAAAATATTGGTTCGATAAGTTAGAAATTGGAGATTGGTGGAATAAAAAAATTCAAGAATTAAGTAAAGGACAAGCACAGAAAATACAGTTTGTAGTAACGGTTTTACACCAACCTAAATTATTGATTTTTGACGAACCTTTTTCAGGTTTTGACCCTATAAATGCGAATCTTATTAAAGATGAAATCTTACAGCTTAGAGATGAAGGAGCAACGGTGATTTTTTCAACCCATCGTATGGAATCTGTTGAAGAATTATGCGATCATATTGCTTTAATTCATAAGTCTAATAAGGTTTTAGATGGTAAACTGAATGATATAAAACGCCAATACAAAACAAATACGTTTGAAGTAGCCTTAGAGTCCCCAAATAAGGAAAGGGTACTTTCAGAAATTCAAAATACTTTTGAAGTGCTTCCTGCAACGTTTAAAAATTTGAATAACGATATTAAATTGAATGTGAAAATAGGAGAAAACACATCGCCAAATGATTTATTGTCGTTTTTAACCTCAAAAGCAGAAGTACATCATTTTGTAGAAGTTATACCTTCAGCTAATGACATTTTTATTCAAACTGTAAAAAATAACTAAAAATGAATCATTTACCACTCATTATAAAGCGTGAATATTTAACAAAGGTTAAGAATAAGTCATTCATTATAATGACCTTTTTAAGTCCTTTAATAATGATAGCGCTGATTGCAGTTGTTGCTTATTTATCACAATTAAATAACGATAAGCAACGTACAATTTCGATATTGGATGAAACAGGTTATTTGTCTGATATTTTTCAAAATACTGAAAATACAACTTACACCAAATTAAACGGATTAGATTTAGATGATGCTATAGCTTTAGTTAAAGAAAAAGAAGATTACGGACTTTTGCATATTGCTAAAGTAGATGCTTTGGATGCCGTTTCTAATAATGTAAAATTCTATTCAGAAGAGTCGCCTTCATTGAGTATTATGTCTGGTTTAGAACGAAAAATTGAAAAGCGTTTACAAGAAATAAAATTGCAAAAAGATGGAGTGACACTTACTCAAATAGAAGCTTCTAAAACCAATGTAGATATTGCTCAAGAAAGTTTTGAAGGTGAGAAAAGCTCTAAAATAGACAATGTGGTCAAATTGGCTTTTGGAGGTATTGCGGGGTATTTGCTATTTATGTTCATAATTATTTATGGAAATATGATCATGCGAAGCGTAATAGAAGAAAAAACCAGTAGAATTATTGAAGTAATTATTTCTTCCGTTAAGCCTATTCAATTAATGATGGGTAAAATTATTGGGACGTCACTAGCCGGTGTTACGCAGTTTGCTATTTGGGTTATTTTAGGTGGAGTTTTAATGATGGTAGTGTCTTCAATTTTTGGAATAGATTTGTCACAAGCCTCTACACCACAACAAGAATTAATGAACCAAGCTATGGAAGCCGAAGGAGCGCAAGCCATGGCAGAAAATTTAATTACTGCGATTAGTAACTTGCCATTAGCAAACCTTGTAGTTGCCTTTATGTTTTTCTTTATCGGAGGTTATTTATTGTATAGTTCTTTATACGCAGCAATTGGTGCAGCGGTAGATAATGAAACAGATACTCAGCAATTTATGCTGCCAATATTAATGCCATTAATTTTAGCCGTTTATGTTGGTGTATTTACGGTTATTGAAGACCCTCATGGAACGGTTTCAACCGTATTCTCGTTTATTCCATTTACATCTCCTGTGGTAATGTTAATGCGTATTCCGTTTGGTGTACCGCTTTGGCAACAAGGCTTATCATTAGTGTTACTAATAGGAACATTTATTCTTGCAGTTTGGTTTGCAGCTAAAATTTATCGTGTAGGTATTTTAATGTATGGTAAAAAACCAACCTATAAAGAATTATTTAAGTGGTTGAAATATTAATTAATGGTTCAAGATTTAGAACATATTGAAGATACGATTACCAATAGTAGTTTTTGGGAAGCAACTAAAAATTTCTTAGGATTACACATGAATATCGGTAACGATATTAGTATTTCAATTCTTGATGTTCTCGTTATCATTACAGCTATTTTTATTACAACAATTGTATTAAGAATAGTTTTAAAAATAATGATAAGAAAGATACCAGAAGAAAATAAAGGTAAGTTTGGTGTTGTATATGGGTATTTTAGATGGCTTGTATATATTATAATATTCTTAATAACCTTACATAGTGTAGGTGTAAATATAACAGCTGTTTTTGCAGCTTCTGCAGCACTTTTAATAGGTATTGGTTTAGCCTTGCAAACCTTGTTTCAAGATATTATATCTGGTATATTTATTTTAATCGATCAATCAGTACATGTAGGTGATATAATTGAAATTGATGGTAAAGTAGGTAGAGTAGAGGAAATTAAACTACGAACAACGAGAGCTGTAACCATTGACAATAAGGTGCTTGTAATTCCTAATCATTTGTATTTAGAAAACAGTTTATACAATTGGACACAAAATGGAAATACAACTCGCGAAAGTGTAGAAGTTGGTGTAGCTTATGGCAGTGATGTTCAGTTGGTAAAGAAATTGCTGTTGCAGGCAGCAAATACAAATGAGAGTGTACTTTCAGAACCAGCACCATCAGTCATTTTTACAAATTTTGGAGACAGTTCTTTAGATTTTAAGGTTTCATTTACAATAGCAGACAGTTTTAAAGCGCAGTTTCCTAAAAGCGATATTAGGTTTGAAATCGATCGTCTTTTTAGAGAGAACAATGTTTCTATTCCGTTTCCTCAACGCGATATTCATATTATTAAAACATAAAATATGTTAGTGATTTTAATCGATTGAAGTATTAAAATTAGTTATAACATAAAATAAAATAGAGTTATGCCAAAAATATTAATTATAGAAGATGAAGCTGCAATTCGCCGCGTATTAGTAAAAATACTTTCTGAAGAAAATAGCACGTATCAAGTTGAAGAAGCAGAAGATGGTTTGGTTGGAATTGAAAAAATAAAAAAGAACGATTACGATTTAGTATTGTGCGATATTAAAATGCCAAAAATGGATGGTGTAGAGGTATTAGAAGCAGCTAAAAAAATAAAGCCAGAAATACCAATGGTAATGATTTCTGGACATGGAGATTTAGATACGGCAGTAAATACAATGCGTTTAGGAGCTTTTGATTATATCTCAAAACCACCCGATTTAAACCGGTTATTAAATACCGTTCGTATTGCTTTAGATCGAAAAGAACTCGTTGTTGAGAATAAGATGCTTAAGAAAAAAGTAAGCAAAAACTACGAGATGATTGGTGAGAGTGACGGCATTGCACGTATAAAAGATATGATTGATAAGGTTGCACCAACAGATGCAAGAGTATTAGTTACAGGTCCAAACGGAACAGGAAAAGAACTTGTTGCGCACTGGTTACACCAAAAAAGCGACCGTTCAAAAGGGCCAATGATAGAAGTGAATTGTGCTGCAATCCCTTCAGAGTTAATAGAAAGTGAACTGTTTGGTCATGTTAAAGGAGCATTTACATCTGCTGCAAAAGACAGAGCAGGTAAGTTTGAAGCAGCTAATGGAGGTACCATTTTTTTAGATGAAATTGGTGATATGAGTTTGTCTGCGCAAGCCAAAGTATTACGTGCTTTACAAGAAAGTCGTATACAACGTGTTGGTAGTGACAAGGATATAAAAGTAAATGTAAGGGTAATAGCTGCAACCAATAAGAATCTTAAAAAGGAAATCGAAGACGGTAAATTTAGAGAAGATTTATATCACAGATTAGCTGTAATTTTAATTGAAGTTCCTGCTTTAAATGAAAGAAGAGAAGATATTCCTTTACTGATCAATTATTTCACAGATAAAATTTCTAAAGAGCAAGGCACATCTAAAAAATCATTTTCTGAAAAAGCGATAAAATTGCTTCAGAATTATGACTGGACAGGTAATATTCGTGAACTCCGAAATGTGGTAGAGCGTTTAATTATTTTAGGAGGAACTGAAGTTAGTGAGAGTGATGTAAAAGCATTTGCTTCAAAATAAAATGTATAAATATGAAAGATATTAGCATTGATAATTTTAAAATTTCGTCTCCAATAAATATTAAGGACTTGCAAACGTCCTTCGATTTAGAAACAAAGAAAAAGAAGATTGAGCGTGAACTTAGAACGGTAAGCGAAAACTTAGCAGACATACAAAACACCATGTATGCGCATGGTAAATATGCCGTTTTAATGTGTATTCAAGGTATGGATACAGCAGGTAAAGATAGTTTGATTCGTGAGGTTTTTAAGGAGTTTAATGTTAGAGGAATTGTGGCTCACAGTTTTAAAAAACCTACAGAGTTAGAATTAAAACACGATTACCTATGGAGGCATGTCATTGCACTGCCAGCAAGAGGAAAATTTGGCATTTTCAATAGAACACATTACGAAAATGTATTGGTAACAAGAGTACATCCAGAATACTTAATGTATGAGAACATGCCAAACGTTAAAACAGTTGAGGATGTTACTGAAGCATTTTGGGATAAGCGTTTTAATGAAATCAATAATTTTGAAAAACACATTGCAGATAATGGAACGATAATTTTTAAGTTTTTCCTAAACATTTCTAAAGACGAACAAAAAAACAGATTACTAAGACGACTTGAAAAACCAGAAAAAAACTGGAAATTCTCACCAGATGATTTAGACGAACGTTTATGCTGGGATGCATATCAAACTTACTATGAAGATGTCTTAAACCGAACTTCTAAATCACATGCACCTTGGTATAATATTCCTGCAGACGACAAACCAACGGCAAGATATATTGTAGCTAAAATTCTTTACGATACTTTAAAAGAATACAAAGACATTAAAGAACCAGAATTACCGGCACATCAAAAAGCAAATATAGATTCTTACAAACAGCAATTAGAAAATGAAGACTAAACTATTTACAATAATTTTATGTTGTTTTTTAACATTCAATTATGCACAAGAAGATGAAACTGTATTAAGAACACTATATACAGTATCATTAACAGATGGTATGAGTTACGAGTGGTTAGATCATTTGTCTAATGAAATTGGCGGACGATTATCAGGTTCTAAAAATGCTGAGTTAGCTGTTCAATACACAAAAGCAGAACTTGAAAAATTAGGTCTAGATAAGGTGTGGTTACAGCCGGTTATGGTTCCAAAATGGGAAAGAGGCGAAAAAGAAAAAGCATTTTTTGAAGTTGCTGGTTTTGTTAACGAAGTTAATATTTGTGCTTTAGGTGGTTCTGTTGCGACTCCAAAAGATGGGATTTCTTCAGAGGTTGTAGAAGTTCAGAATTTTGAAGAATTAGCCGCTTTAGGAAAAGAGAATATAGAGGGTAAAATTGTGTTTTACAACAGACCAATGCAAGCCGATTTAATAAGCACGTTTAATGCTTATGGTGGTTGTGTAAATCAGCGTTATGCTGGTGCAATGGAAGCTGGTAAATATGGAGCGGTAGGTGTTATTGTAAGATCTATGACTTTGCGTCAAGACGATTTACCACATACAGGAAGTATGAGTTATGGAGATTTACCTGTTAATCAGCGTATTCCCTCTGCAGCAATAAGTACTAATGATGCAGATTTACTGAGTAAAGCATTAAAGAAGAATAAAGGAATTCAATTCTATTTTAAACAAAGTTGTCAGCAATTTGAGGATGTGTTATCTTATAATGTCATTGGTGAAATTACTGGAAGCAAATTTCCAAATGAATATATTATTGTTGGTGGTCATTTAGATTCTTGGGATTTAGGAGATGGAGCACACGATGATGGTGCTGGAGTGGTGCAGTCTATGGATGTATTAAGACTTTTAAAGAAAAGTGGCATTACTCCAAAACGAACTATCAGAGTCGTTTTATTTATGAATGAAGAAAACGGTTTACGTGGTGCTACGGAATATGCCAAAGTGGCTAAAGAAAAAAATGAAAATCATATTTTTGCCTTAGAAAGCGATGCTGGTGGTTTTACTCCAAGAGGCTTTTCGTTTGCAGCAAATGAAACCAATTTTAATCAAGTATTAGGTTGGAAAGCTTTATTTAAACCTTATTTAATTCATTATTTTGAATTAGGAGGAAGTGGAGCAGATGTTGGGCCATTAAAGTCAGAAACCAATGTATTGGCAGGTTTACGACCAGATTCGCAGCGTTATTTTGATCATCATCATGCTGCAAATGATACGTTTGAACATGTTAATAAACGCGAATTAGAATTGGGAGCCGCAACAATGGTATCGTTAGTATATCTGTTTGATAAATATGGCGTTAATCCAATTACAAATCATCGTAAAATTAAGGAGTAATAAGATATGAATAAATTGTGCTTAATTCTAATGTCAATGGTTTCTATTAATAGTTTTTCGCAAGACAAAGACCAACTTCCATACTACGAAATTCCTGATTATCCTGAAACATATACAGCAGGTACAATGGCAGCAAGAATGGTAGATGCTTTAGGGTTTCGGTTTTATTGGGCTTCAGAAGGTTTAACAGAAAAAGATTTAGCATACAAAGCTAATGATGATGGTAGAACCTCATTAGAAACTATTGGGCATATCTATAGTTTGTCTAAAACCATCGTTAATTCTACTTTAAAACAATCCAATTCTAGAGCAAAAGAAGATTTAAGTTATTCAGAATTACGATCTAAAACATTACAAAACTTAAAAATAGCAGCAGATATTTTGCGAGAGAGTGATGATATCTCGCAATACAATATCATTTTTGGAGATCGAGAAATTCCATTTTGGAATCAGGTCAATGGTCCAATTGCAGACGCAATTTGGCATTGTGGCCAATTATCTATTTATAGACGGTCAACAGGTAATCCTATGAGTCCTAAAGTAAATCATTTTAGTGGTAAAATTAAGGACTAAATCATAATCATTGAGTATTATATCTAAAGCAATTGTGTGTTTTTATGTAGAAAAAGAGACTTTTAATCTAGTCTTTTTTTTTCGCCTTCATCTTCTTTTTTCATTTTAATATATTTAGAGACTAATCGCATTCCTAATCTTGCAAAAAGGATTACGGCAAATACCAATACAATATCTAATCCTGTCATTATTTTATATTAATTACCTGTTGCTGGAAGGGGAAATTGAGGTGCTTTAACTTCAGGTTTACTACGTAACTGTGTCATTAATTCCTTAACGGCTCTTTCGAGTTGAGGATCGTTTCCATTAGATAATGCTTTTGCATCTTGCCTTACTTCAATATCTGGTGCGACTCCTTCATTCTCCGCAATCCATTTGTTGTTTATAGGATCAAATACTGCATTGTCAGGTGCTGTTAAACCTCCGCCGTCAATTAAAGTATAATGTGTTGACGATTTTACCAAGCCTCCCCAAGTTGTCATACCTATGAGTTTTCCAACATTTTGTTGTCTAAACACCCAAGGGAAAAAATCTCCACCAGAACCAGCAAGTTCATTTATCAATAATACTTTTGGACCTAATATACCTGCAGGCAAGGTTAATGGTTTGCCATTGGGTACTTCATTGGTTAAGCCGGCTCTTAAGCTTCGCGTCATTAAATCTACCATATAATCATCTAATAAACCACCACCATTAAAACGCTCATCTATAACAGCCCCTTCTTTATCTTGCTGTGCAAAGTAATATCTGTTGAAAGATACAAATCCTGGACCTCCTGTATTTGGAACCCAGATATAACCGAGGCGTCCATTTGATAGTTTGTCGACTAACCTACGATTGTCTTCCACCCAAGTCCGTTGTCTCAAAGAGTTTTCGTTAGAAATAGGTTCTACAATTTCAGTCCAATGGCCTTTAAATTCAGGTTTGTCATTAATATGTAAAAGGGTTTGTTTTCCTGATGTACCATCAAGATATTTGTAAAAATTGTCGCCAGCCTTTATTTCGTTCCCGTTAATACCCACAATATATTGGCCTTCTTTTATGTTTAGTCCAGGCGCATCTAATGGTCCTGTTAAACCTGGATTCCAACTTTCTGTTGTGTATATACGGTCAATTTTCCAATGGCCTTTATCTAGTGCTAAATCGGCTCCGAGTAATCCTGTTGTAGAACGTTCTACATCTGGATAATCACCTCCAAACACAAAGCTGTGCCCAACGGATAACTCACCATTTACCTGATCTAAAATATAATATAAATCTGTACGATGCTTTATAAACGGAACTAATGGAGCGTAACGTTTATATACAACGTTCCAATCACGACCATGCATGTTGGGATCGTAAAAATAATCGCGCTCGTATCTCCAAGCCTCTTCAAACATTTGTTCCCATTCGGCAGAACGATCTAATTTCATTTGTAGATTAACCTTAAGACGTTTGCCTCCTTTTGCATCGCTACCGCTTGTGCTTATAACTTGCCAATCTCCATTAATTTGAGCAAGCATGTGTTCACCGTTTGTGGTTACAGAAACTGAACGTACGCCAGAAGCAAATTCTTTGCTTTCTTGTTTTTTAAGATTAAATTTATGTAGTGTTGCACCTCTGTCATTTGGAATGTATTCGGAAATAAACATTGATCCTTTTGGGCCAGCAATGATATAACCATAATTTCTTGAAGGTATTGAAAGCGCTAGCGTACGACGACCAATAGCTTCAAAATCTATAATCATGGATTTATTTTCGTCGTCCTTCTTTTCTTTATCTTCTTTTTTTGCTTTGTCTTCACTTTTGCTGTCGTCCTCTTTTTTTATGTCTTCTTCATCACTTTTGGGTTTAAAAGGGGAATCGTCGTTAGCATCTAAATTAATGACATAAGCGGAGTAGGCTGGGTTTGCTGTCATAGAGCTTGTGTTAGCCCAACCAGAACCAAGAGCTACATCGGTACTCGCTAAAAAGTAGAGTTGTTTTTTGTTTAAATCCCAAGCCGGTGAAAAAGAATCGGCGAAAGGATCTGTAATTGGTGTTGATGTGTCGTTTTCAATAGAGTAGATATAAATCTGTCTAAAGTTATTTGAAGCCGATTTTTCATAAGCAATCCATTTACTATCTGGGGACCATTTTAATTCAATACTGCCACGCTCTAGGTTGTTGCCGCCTATGTCAAAGGTTTTTATTTTTTTTGTCTCTAAATTCACAAAACGCAAGCGCACATCATCATCAACAAAGGCAATGTGCTTTCCATCCGGAGACCATGTTGGGTTCCAACCCAATTTAGATTCTCCAATAGAAATGACTTCAGGTTTTGATAAACCATTCTGATCTGAAATCATTAACGTATAATTCTTTCTATCGGCATCAGAAAACCAAGCTATTTTATCTCCTTTTGGTGACCATATAGGACGTCTATCTGCTATGCCAGAGCTTTTAGTAATATTTCTTGAATCACCGAATTCTACAGGAATTGTAAAGATATCGCCACGAGATTGCATAATCGCTCGTTTACCATTTGGAGATAAAGATGCAGAACGTGTACTATTAGAAACATCCTCCCATTTGGTTTCAGCCCAAGGAAAATCACCAACCACAGTAATTGATAATTGGGTGTGCTTACCTGTTGAAATGTTCATGATATGTAAATAACCATCACGTTCATAAACCAAAGTATCTCCATTACCACTTAACCATTTAATATCAGAACCTTTAAAGGTTGTGATTTGCTCAATTGATTTTGTCTTCGGATTGTAAGACCAAATATTAGCGACTAAATCGCGATCTGATAAAAAATAAATGTGATCGCCTAACCACAAAGGCTGAATGTCTGTTGTTTTTTTATTAGGTAGTAAAACTTCGTTCTGCGTTTTTAAATCTAAAATAATAAGTGGTGTATTTTGGCCGCCTCTATAGGCGCGCCATTCTTCATCCCAACGATCCATTTTATCTAAAATTAATTGCGTTCCATCTGGTGAATACGACCCATCATTACTCCATTGTTTGGTAAGTAATTTTGGAGCGCCACCTTCAACTGAAATTGTATAAAGGCGATTATATGGACGTGGAGCTGTTGCTCTGTTGCTTGCAAATAAGACGTGCTCTCCGTCGTTGGTCCAACCTCTAACTATAGAACCACTAGGATGCCAAGTTAAGCGTTTTGGTTCTCCTCCATTTTTAGAAACGACGTAAACATTGTTTGTGCCAGCTCTGTTAGAACTAAATGCAATCCAATTACCATCTGGTGAAAAGTATGGGTTAGATTCCACAGCAGCAGTCGAGGTGATGCGTTTAGCTTCGTTTGAATTTAATGCAGAAATCCAAATATCACCACCATAAGTATATGTGATATGGGTTTGACTGATATCTGGTTGTCGTAGTAACCTTGTCCCTTGAGCAAATGTAGTTAGGCTTGATAGTAGGAATAAAAGAGCGAAAAATGAGGTTTGGAAATTCGTTTGAAACTTTAACTTCATATGAGGTAATGGATTAAATTAAAAGGTTGACGTTCTAAAGTTACAAATAAGAGTGTTAAGAGCATAAGTTAAAGTCTCTTTTAAAAGAAATGACTAAATCATTTATTGAATTTCGTTATAACGCAAATGCAGTTATAACCTTTAGAAGTATGAGATTTTAAAGGGAATTCTATTTTTTTAGTGAAGTTGAGAACCTCTTGAATACTATGAGTTTATAAATATTAAAATTATTGAGGTTGTTTTAGTTACTTGTATTTAAAGTATTAGTACTGAAAAATTAGGTGGGTTTTGACTGGTTTTCTTCAGTTTTACCATATTCTTCTGTATAAATTTTAACCAAAGCCATAAAAATACTTATAAGTAAGGGGCCAAAAATCAAACCGATAAATCCAAATAATGGCACTCCTACAATAACACCTATAAGGGTAACTAAAGGATGTACATCATCGAGCTTTTGTAATACATATAACCGAATAATATTATCAGTAGAACCGACAACAACAATACCATAAATTAAGATGCCCCATGCTTGAGCAGATTGGCCACTAGATAAGGTTAATATAAAGACAGGAATAATGCCCACAAAAGTACCTATAAAAGGGATCATGGATCCAATGGTAACTATGACAAACCAAAATAACGGATCTTCAACTCCAAAAATTAAAAAACCAATCAACGCTATAATTCCTTGGGCTATGGCCACTAATGGAATTCCAATGGCATTTGATTTGACCATGGCTTGGATTTCGCTACCAATTTCAGAAATATTTTTATTATTCATTGGGATGTAGTTTTTAAGCGATTGCCTTAATTGCTTACGATTGGTAAGCATAAAATAAAGCATAAAGTACATTAGTCCTAAAGCGACAAGTAAGTTAAACGTACTGCCAGCCATACTTTGTGCGCTTTCAGAAAGCCATGTGGTGATTGCTTCTGTATCAATTTGAGAATTAATGTCAAAGCCCGTTTTAAATTTTAATTGGCCGACTTGATCTTTAAATGCATCAATAACTTTTTCACTATTACTAGCTACATCCGAAATTTTGTTTCCTAGCATAATACCAAAACCCGTTAGAGGTACCATTATAATAATGAAGGAACTAAGCATCAAGGTTAAAGCAGCTAGCGTAGGATTCCAATTATATTCATTAACTAATCGTTTCATTAGTTTTCGAAGCAATATGTAAAATGTAATTGCGCCTAAAACACCGCTCAAGTATGGTAACATTTCACCAAAAATTAGACTTCCAAAAAGTATAATTAATAGTAAAATGAAAATTTGACGAATTATTTTAGGCGCAATTTGTGTCATTGGAAGAGTGTTTTAGTCTTCTCAAAGGTAATTGCAAACTATCTATAGGCTTACTTTAATCCCGCAAAATGTTAACTCAGATAACTAAATTATATGGCAATTTCAATTTGATTATGTAAGATGTCTTCAAAGACTTCACGTTTTCTAATGAGTTGCGCCTTACCTTTATATAGCAATACTTCGGCAGGTCTGTAACGCGAATTGTAATTGCTGGCCATAGAGTAACAATAAGCTCCTGCATTTTTAAAGCAAAGAATATCTCCTTCGTTTATTTCTGAAATCCGCCTGTTATTAGCAAAAGTGTCCGTTTCGCATATGTAACCAACAACCGAATAAAAACGTTCACGCCCTTTAGGATTAGAAATGTTTAAAATATCGTGTTGAGAACCATATAACATTGGTCTTATTAAATGATTAAATCCAGAATCTATTTGAGCAAAAACTGTAGAGGTGGTTTGTTTTACAACATTAACTTTTGCTAAAAAGACACCAGCTTCGCTCACTAAAAATTTACCAGGTTCAAAAGCTAAGGTTAAATCTTTACCGTATGCTTTACAGAATTCATTGAAGCGTTTTGATAGTTTGTCTCCTAATTCTTCAATATTGGTTTCTATGTCCCCTTTTTTATAAGGCACTTTAAATCCTGAACCAAAATCTATAAACTCAAGCGTTTTAAAGTTCTTAGCCGTTTCAAATAAAATCTCGCTGGCATATAAAAATACGTCAATATCTAGAATATCACTTCCTGTATGCATGTGAATACCGTTAATATTCATCTTTGTATTTTCTACAATACGTAATAATAATGGAATCTGATGTATAGAAATTCCAAATTTGCTATCTATATGACCAACCGAAATATTAGTATTTCCTCCAGCCATAACATGAGGATTTATTCGAATACAAACAGGGATTTTTGGATGTTTGGTTCCAAATTGTTCTAAAATAGAGAGGTTGTCAATATTTATCTGAACGCCTAATTTTGCGGCTTCTTCAATTTCTTCAAGAGATACTCCATTAGGTGTAAAAATGATATCTTCAGGTTTAAAACCAGCTTTTAATCCTAATCGTAATTCCTGAATAGAAACCGTATCAATACCTGATCCTAGCTTATTAAACAATTTTAAAACAGAAATGTTAGAAAGGGCTTTAACAGCGTAATTCAACTTTAGCTGTTTTACCTTACTAAATGCTTTTGTTAATCGTTTGTATTGAGATTCTATTTTTTCAGCGTCATAAACATAAACCGGACTCCCAAAGTCTTTAGCAATCTGTAATAAGGTACTATCTTTCATTCTTTATCTTTCTTAAAATTATCTGGCGAAAATAGATGTAATCCATCCTATAAACATAAAAAATGAAAAAATATAGCTATTTTTACACAAAATGTTAAATAGTTAACAAAATGAAACAGATATTTAAAAGGAAACTATTTTTTAAGTCATAATTGAAGCTTTTTAAAATATGAGAACACAGTGGTTTTACGCGTTCTTCGTCTTATAATTATTTGTTTCACTATTATCAAAATTTAAACCTGTGAAAACTATTGCGTCCTGTGTACAAGATATTATAGTTGCTAGTCCTTTTTTAGAAGAAGGCTTATCTCGAGAGATTATTAATTTTTCAGCTTTAGCAAAAGATTTGAACGCACCTATTTCTAAAATGTTACGAAAACCTGTAAAAGATGGAGCGATTATGATGGCATTACGTCGTTATCAGCAACCCTTAAATCTTGAAAATTCAAAAAGTTTAAAGAAAACCTTTAGTCAATTAGGAGATATTACGGTACGGTCTAACTTAAGTGATTTTACATTTCAAAATTCAAAAACATTAATCCATAGTCACTCTCAAATTTTAGAGAAGATAAGTGAAAATCATCAAATATTTTATGCCTTTACACGTGGTATGTTTGAAAGTAATATTATCATTTCAACTTCTGAAAAAGAAGATATGCTCAAAGCATTTAAAAATGAAACACAAATAGGTTTAAAAGAAAAACTATCTGCTATTAGTATATATTTACCTAAGGGGAGTTCTAAAATAGTTGGCTTATATTATCAAATATTTAAGCGCTTGGCATGGGAAAATATCACATTATATGAAGTGGTTTCTACAACAAATGAGTTTACTATTGTAGTAGAGGATTATTTGGTAGACAAGGCCTTTTCTGCTATAAAGCGTTTAATAGATTAATCCTATAATTTAGAAAATGAGAAACCTATATAAATCAATTTTAAAAACAATTGGTAGAAACTATTAGTATGCTTATTTTTGTTGGACCAATAAATTTCTGATTAAAAATGAATTTACACGAATATCAAGGAAAAGAATTATTAAGCAGTTTTGGAGTACGAATCCAAAGAGGAATTGTAGCTCAAAGTGCTAAAGAAGCTGTTGATGCAGCAAAGCAATTAACAGCTGAAACTGAAACAGGTTGGCATGTTATAAAAGCACAAGTTCATGCAGGTGGACGTGGAAAAGGTGGAGGCGTTAAATTGGCCAAAAACCTTAAAGAAGTTGAAGAAATTGCAGGACAAATCATAGGAATGGATTTGGTAACACCTCAAACTTCTGCAGAAGGAAAACGTGTTCATCAAGTTTTAGTTGCTGAAGATGTTTATTATCCAGGTGAAAATGAGCCAGACGAATATTATATGTCTGTTTTATTAAATCGTGCAACAGGAAGAAATATGATTGTATATTCTACAGAAGGTGGAATGGACATTGAAACTGTTGCCGAAGAAACACCAGAATTAATACATAACGAAGAGATTGATCCTTCAACTGGTATATTGCCTTTTCAAGCACGTCGTATAGCCTTTAACTTAGGGTTATCAGGTACTGCTTTTAAAGAAATGACAAAATTTGTAACAGCTTTATATACTGCTTACGATAAATCGGATGCGTCTTTATTTGAAATCAACCCAGTATTAAAAACTAGTGATAGTAAAATAATGGCTGTTGATGCTAAAGTAACTTTAGATGCTAACGCATTATACAGACATAGAGATTTAGCTGAATTACGTGACTTACGCGAAGAGAATCCAATTGAAGTTGAAGCAGGTGCTTTAGGTTTAAACTATGTAGACTTAGACGGAAACGTTGGTTGTATGGTTAATGGTGCTGGTTTAGCAATGGCAACTATGGATTTAATTAAGCAAGCAGGTGGTGAGCCAGCTAACTTTTTAGATGTTGGTGGTACTGCAGATGCAGCTAGAGTAGAAGCAGCTTTTAAAATTATATTAAAAGATCCTGCTGTAAAAGCTATCTTAATCAACATTTTTGGTGGAATTGTACGTTGTGACCGTGTTGCTCAAGGTGTTATTGATGCTTATAAAAACATGGGGAATATTAATGTTCCTATCATTGTACGTTTACAAGGAACAAATGCAGATATCGCAAAAGAATTAATTGACAATTCTGGATTAGATGTAATGAGTGCTACTGAGTTCCAAGAAGCAGCTGATAAGGTGCAACAAGTTTTAGGATAGTATTATTTTATACTAAACAGTTAATTATAAATTAAAAAGGTTCTCAAATTTGAGAACCTTTTTTGTTAGTTATAAATGTAATCCACATTCCGTTTTGGGATTGTTATTCCATCGTCCACTCCTATCTTTTCCTGGAACAGTACAATGCTTACAACCAATAGAATGATAACCCTTTGCAACTAATGGGTGAAAAGGGAGTTGATGTTCTTCAATATAAGCATCTCTTTCTTTTTTTGAAACATCCAATAAAGGGTAGAATTTTAAAATATTACCACGTATTTCAAAAATATCTAAAGATGCTCTGTGATCACTTTGCCATTCCATTAAGCCAGACATCCAAATTTTATAATGTTGTTTAATACGGTCTAAAGGCTGTACCTTATTTATAGAACAACAGAAATCAGGATTCTTTTTCCAAGTTTCATCTTTGGTGGTAAACTCGTGTTCTTCTTTAATTGCAGATACAGATTTTACATTGAGATTGTACTTAGCTTGTAAAATGGATTTGTACTTTAAAGTATCATCAAAATGGTAACCCGTATCAATAAAATAAATTTCTTGCTTTAGGTTTGTATCAGACACTAATTTTAACAAAAATGCAGATGTAGCAGCAAAAGAACTTGTGACCATAACATCTGTAGTCTCAAAATCTTTATACAGTTGTGCTATACGTTGGCAAGAAGTAAGTGGCTTATACTTTTTATTTAATGCTTTTATATCTTCAATAGAAAAATACTGTTGTGGATCAATTTTGGGTGTTGTTTCAAACATGGATAAATTTCTTCTGTTGAGTACAAGTTATTAACTTAAATTTTAAGTAAAAAATTTACTTCTAAATTTTATGGATATTTTAATTTACTCCTTCTTTTTTTTAGGTTTTGGCATTGGACCTCTTAAATGGATGATTAATCCATTTAAAAAATTTCGTAGAATTTGATCTCCACATTCCATATATTTAGGATGATCTTCATTTCTGAACATGGCATTAAGTTCACTTTTAGAAATTCTGAAGTCAACTAATGATAAGATTTTTACAATATCATCATCTCTTAGTTTATGTGCTACTCTTAGCTTTTTAAAGATGTCGTTGTTTGTCATTTTAGAGTTTTAATTATGTTGTTTGTGATATAAAATCTGTTATTTTTAATAGTAGGAAATTAAGGTTTTTTATTTAACCAATCATAGGCTTTATTAAAATTTGTAGCCCATAATTTTTCATTATGTTGGCCTCCTTCAACAATATGATTTTCAATATGTGTTTCCTTAACTCCTTTAAATTTTAATAATTTAAGCATTTCTTCTAATTTCGGAATCATAGTTTCTCCTTCATCAGTACCAGCTAAAAAATAAAATTTTGAAGTTTTTGGGATATCAGTTGATGCTACCATTTCGAAAATTTCAGGATTAATCCAAAATGAAGGTGAGAATGCTACAGCGGTTCCAAATGTTTCAGGATATTTTATTGCAGCATAGAATGATATTAAGCCACCTAAAGACGACCCAAATATTGTAGTGTTTTCTGTTTCTGATTTTGTTCTATAGCTAACATCAATATGAGGTTTTAAGGTGTTTTTTATAAATTTTAAATAGGAGTCACCTTTTCCGCCACCATACTTTTCATGTTTATACGGTGTGAGTTCATTTATGCGTTCTTCATTGCCATGTTCTATGCCAATAATTATACTTTGGTTGTCTATTAATGTATCCATATATTCATCAACTTCCCATTCTCCTACATAAGATGTTGTAGCATCAAATAAATTTTGTGCATCATGCATATAAATCACAGGATACGATTTTTCTGATTTTTCATATTCTGAAGGCAAATACACCCAAATTGTTTTCGACGTATTTAATTGAGGAGCAGCAATTGAAAATCGTTTAACTTGTTTAGAGGCAGTGCTTTGGGCTGTTAGTTGAGTGGTTGTAAATGCTAAAATAAGCAGGTATAAATACGGTAATTTCATCCTGTTGCTTGTCTTGTGAGTTGACAAAAGTTTAAAAAAATCGACTAAGTACATTTAATTTTTCGACAAGATACATTATATCAACGACAATAAAATAATCAACCTCTGTAACTTTACAGTATTAAATAATCCCCTCTTAATAATGATAAATCGTGCTGAAAAACTGAGCTTACTTTCTGAAATGATAGCATTCGCTCAAACAGATGAAAATATAAGGACTATTGAATATAATTTTTTATTCAGTATTGCCAAACAATTAGATATATCTAAAGAAGATTTTGAATACCTTTTTAATCATCCTGTGACATATGTTAACTTAAAATCTCATAGCGAAAGGATTGTTCAATTTCATAGATTAGTACTTCTAATGAATTTAGATCACAAAGTCGCACCAAAACAATTGGTTAAAATTCACAATTTTGGATTACGAATGGGATTAAGTCATGAATCAATTAACCGCGTTCTAGATTTAATGGATAGTTTTCCTAATAAAATTGTACCACCAGATTTCTTGATTGATATTTTTAAAGTGCAGTATAACTAGTTTTTAGTATCTAGTATTCAGTTTGCAGTCTCAATGGTAATTTTAAAAAGCTATCCTATTTAAATATATGCTTAATTTTTAGAACAATCTCTCTGTGAATCTTTGTGCCTTCTCTGTGTAATAATTTCAGTTTTCAGTTTTAGTCTCAGTTTTTAATCTTGAAATTTAGTTATTGAGTTTCGGAATGTTTTCTCCTTCGGAACTTTATGTAAAATCTTCCAATCTTCCGTCAATTTTTTTAGTTTCACTCTTCACTCTTCACACTTTTTACTAATCACTGACCACTGATTTACACCTTTAACTTCTCTAACTTACTCTGATAGGCTGTAATTTCATCTCTAAAACGAGCGGCTTCTAAAAAGTCTAAAGCCTTTGCGGCTTGTTCCATTAATTTGCGTCGTTCTCTAATTTTCTTTTCGAGTTCTTCTTTTGTTAAATATTCGCTTTCTGGTTCTGCAGCTATTTGCGCATCTAATTCGGTCCGATAAGTACTTACGGAGTTTTTAGTTAATGCACTATCTAAACTCTTATTTAAAGCTTTAGGTACAAGATTGTGTTTTGTGTTGTATGCAATTTGTTTTTCACGACGATAATTAGTCTCATCAATAGTTTTTTGCATGCTTTTTGTAACTTTATCAGCATACATTATAGCTTTTCCATTTAGGTTTCTTGCGGCTCTACCAACAGTTTGTGTTAGTGAACGCGCAGATCTTAAAAAACCTTCTTTGTCAGCATCTAATATGGCTACAAGTGATACTTCGGGTAAATCTAGACCTTCACGCAGTAAGTTAACACCAACCAAAACATCAAATACCCCTTTTCGTAAATCTTGCATAATTTCAACACGCTCCAGAGTATCTACATCACTATGGATGTATCGGGTTCGTACTGAAATTCGAGTGAGGTATTTCGTCAATTCTTCCGCCATTCGTTTGGTCAACGTGGTTACTAAAGTCCGTTCGTCTTTTTCAACACGATTTTGAATTTCTTCAATTAAATCATCAATCTGATTTAGGCTTGGGCGCACTTCAATAATAGGGTCTAATAAGCCTGTTGGACGAATGACTTGCTCTACATAAACACCATTTGTTTTTTGCATTTCGTAATCGGCTGGAGTGGCCGATACATAGATTACTTGGTTTTGAAGTGCTTCAAATTCTTCAAACTTTAAAGGTCTGTTGTCCATGGCGGCTGGCAATCGGAAACCATAATCAACTAAGTTGACTTTTCTGCTTCGGTCACCTCCGTACATGGCATGAACTTGTGAAATGGTCACGTGACTTTCATCAACCACCATTAAAAAATCATCTGGAAAATAATCGAGTAAACAGAACGGGCGTGTTCCTGGTAATCGTCCGTCTAAATATCGCGAATAATTCTCAATACCTGAACAATACCCTAATTCTCGAATCATTTCTAGATCAAATTCTGTACGCTCTTTAAGACGTTTGGCTTCAAGATGTTTACCGATCTCTTTAAAGTAATCGTATTGTTTTACCAAATCATCTTGAATATCTTTTATTGCCGCATTTAGTACATCAGGTGATGTTACAAACATATTTGCAGGATAGATATTTAGACGATCGTAGCGTTCTATAACTTCGTTGCTTCTGGCGTCAAACGCTTCAATTTCTTCAATTTCATCACCAAAGAAGTGAATTCTAAATGCATGATCAGCATAACCAGGAAATACATCTACGGTATCACCTTTTATTCTAAAGTTTCCGTTTTTGAATTCAGATTCCGTTCTAGAATATAAACTTTGAACCAGTTGGTGTAATAGTTTAGTACGAGAAATAACTTGATCGCGTTCTATAGAGATGACATTCTTCTGAAATTCTACAGGATTTCCAATACCATATAAACACGATACTGAAGCAATCACAATCACATCACGACGACCAGAGAGTAGGGAAGATGTGGTACTTAAACGCATCTTCTCTATTTCCTCATTGATAGATAAATCTTTCTCTATATAAACGCCAGAAACGGGAATGTATGCTTCGGGTTGGTAGTAATCATAGTACGATACAAAATACTCAACAGCATTCTCAGGAAAAAACTGTTTGAATTCTGAGTAGAGTTGTGCTGCTAAAGTTTTATTATGTGCCAAAACCAAAGTTGGTCGTTGTACTTCTTCAATAACATTGGCAACAGTAAAGGTTTTACCAGAACCAGTAACACCCAAAAGCGTTTGGTATTTTTCGTTATCGGTAATCCCTTTTGCTAGTTTTTTTATAGCTTGTGGCTGATCACCAGTAGGTTTAAATTCGGATTCAATTTTAAATCGCATTTTTTTGAAGTGCCTAAAGTTAGAAAGTACTTCAATTAGTAAAGTACTTAGTGTTAAAAGTACGTATTGTGACTAAAATCAAAAAAGTACTTAGAAAACAAAGTTACAAATAAGTATTAAAGCTAGAATTTAATTTCTAATAGTAGTGCGGTACGCATTAATCGTTTAATCCCATCTAAATAATAAACCCAAAGCCGAAATAAATTAATATTACAGACTTTGGGTTTTTTACTATTTTAAATAAGGTAATGACAGATAGTTAATTGTTTTCTAAAATCTCTATACGTGCTTTCAGCGTTTCTATAGTTTGCTGTTGCTCTTTTATGGCTTTAAGTGCGATTACCGTAAGTTGGTTATAATCGACCATAAGCGTACTTTCATTTTTACCTTCTCTATCAGCTATTTCTGAAACGACTTCTGGAAATTGTTCTTGAATATCTTGAGCTATAAATCCAATAAATTGCTTTTTGAGATTGGTTTTGTAATTATAAGATTTGGCGTCTAACTGAGTTACTTTGTTAAGAACGTTTTGGGCGGGATTAATATTCGTTTTTAAGCGACGGTCTGAAGTCGCACTGTAGTTACCACTGTTTTCGTTAAAATTACCCACTAAACCTGCTCCTGAATAGAGATTTAAATTTCCTGAATTTGAACCGAATAACTCCCAGTTTTTGGTAGCATCAGTACCATTGACCAATTGTAGCCCAAAAATACTTGGCTGAACAATACGAACCGCATAAGCATTGTCGCCAACACCTGGCGCAGTACCAATATTTAATTGGCGTGTGCGCATTTCTATGATACCTTCTCCAACACCTGTAGCATCTGAAGCTCTAATCCTAGAGTAACCAAAAGTAGAACTGGAACTTAATTTTAAATTTGTTGTAGGATTTCCAACTTGTAAACCTCCACCAGTAGCATTACCAATAGTTGCAGCAGGAATAGCCCAACCTGCCCCTAAATTATCACCAATAACAAGTTCTTCGTCTGGATTCGTATTGCCAATACCTACATGGCCATTTTGTTTTAAGGTAAATCTATTACCTACAGTAGCAGACCCAGATGCTCTAGATTGAAATAAAAGGTCTTCACCTCCATTTAAAGTTGAAAAAAGCCATTGATTGCCATCACCTGGATACCCAATTTTAAATTTACCTGAATTAGATTGTACTAATAAATCACCATCGACATGTAAATCCGCTTCTGGTTCATCTGTACCAATACCAACATTTCCATATTCGTAAGCAATATCATCTACACCTTCTGCAGGAAACCAATATTGGTTACCTGAACTTAAGGCATAGGGAACAGCATGCATTTCTGTAGTGCCGATTTCTGTACCGTTTAGTGAGACGTTAATGTAAGGGGCTAAATTTCCCCATTCTAAAGTGTCATAATCTCCAAAGGTTGTTGTACCATCTCCAATTCTTAGGTTAAAAACACCACCTGCATCTGTGGTAACATTATGAGTTTCTGTATATAATGAAGAGATATTTGGGGCACCAAAGCGTAGTTCTATTTCTAAAGCAATGTCTTGATCTGCTAGAATATCTCCTTCGGCATCTCTAGCAACACCTTGGTAGTTAATAAAATGAGATTGACTAGCTTGTGCATTTATAAATTGCGTGGCTAAAAATAATGCGCTTATTAGTGTTATATACCTTATGATAATATTTATCACATGAGTTTCTTTATTTGTTTTTGAAAAGTTCATAATTATAGTTTTAAGAATTTAATTGTTTTTGAAAAAGTTATAGCTGTGTCTGAAATCTTTAAAAGATAAGTCCCGCTAGGTAGCTTTGCCACATTAAGTGTACTAATGCGTTTGTTGTTTACCGAAGATTCTAGTATTTTTTTTCCTTCAATATTAAAAATGGTAAATACATAGTCTTGCTCAATGTTAGAGGCGATGGTTAGCTCTTGGTCTACTGGATTTGGAAATATGTTCAGTTCCATGTTCAGTGCAATGGCGTTTGTGATACCTAAAGTTTCGTTTGAAAAAGAGATAGCCCAAAACCCTTGATGCAAAGTTTGAGAACTAGTAACAGTGCCAACTATGGGTTCTCCAATAGTAGCGTTAATTGAATTTGTTCCGTTACTTATTAATTCGCCTCCGTTTGAGAAGGAGTGGTCTTCAATAGATTGTGCATTGATAAATGCACAGGTTAACAAGAATAATAACGTTGTTTTTGTTTTCATAATTTTTGTTTCTTAAAATGTGGTTATTAAATGAATTGTTTTCCGTGTATAATTTTTAAAACATTCTTACCAAGTAGCTATAATTATTTATAGGTCTTGTTTTAAAAATAAAGTTGCCAATATTACATTCATGGAAGTAAGTTTTAATTTTACACTTCACAAATCTAACTTTAAGATTATCAGTTGTATATAAGAAATGTAACAAAGGATATAACTATTGTGACATTGTTGAGATATGAAAGGGAATAAACGTTAAGAAATTGACATGTTTTAAAAAAAAAACGTTTTTAAAACGCTATGTCATAAAAGTGATCTGTAATATATTAAGTCTAAAAAAATGTAAACTTCTGTGAATATTTAATTCCGTATAAATTAAGATTGAAATTACACGGTTTTTTTTATTAGAGTTTCCTAAAGAGAGTATTATAAAAAATGACTTCTTTTAAATTGTTCGAGACAATTATTGCCATAGCCTTATGTTGCTAGATCAGTATTTTGTGAAATTTTACAAGATTAACGGTATCATTTATTTATAATGAAAAAGCTAAATCATCACGTCTCGATCACTAGAGAGTAGGGAAGAGTTTGTGCTTTTTATTAATATTGAGTGCGGTGGTTTTTCTATAGCTTGTGATAGATTGCTAATAGCATCAAATACTGAAGCCCTTAATACTTACATTGTCAGATTTGGTAACCTTTTTTTAATTAGAGTAATTGTAAAAAAGACTTAATGCTTTAAAGCAAAATGCCCTCTAAGCTCTTTACCATTTTTTAATGTAATTAAATACCAGAAATCATTGGATTCTAGCAGTTCTCCATTGTAATAGCCATCCCAAGAATATTGTGAAGGGATTAATTGTTTGATAAGTTTACCGTATCTATTAAAAATAAGTATTTCTTTTACAATGCTATTTCTGTCAATAACGGTCCAGAAATCATTAGTAGTATCGTTATTAGGAGTGAAAAAGACAGGAATGAAAAGATCTACTTCAATTTCAAAAGAGAGTGTTTTTAAAACACAACCGTTACGGTCTTGAACATATAACAGGTGTAAACCAGTTGTAAGGTTATTAAAGGTATTAGATATTTGAAAATTGTTGTCATCTATTGCGTATTCGTAATCTATAGATGCATCTGTCATGTTTACAGTAAGTGTTCCTTCATTTATGATAATATTAAAATCATCTAAAGTAAAATCTACAGCATCATTAATAGTAATATCAAAACTACTTTCGTTAGAGCAGGTATTTGGCGCTGTGCCTATTTCGTTATAAATGTATAAGGTTTGTGAATTTGTAATAATATCTCCAGCATTGAGTTGCGTTCCTGTACCATTTGTTCCTGTAAAATAGTTACCATTGTTTAGTGCTGGTAATATAAATTCAGAACATATAGTTTGGTTAGCAAGCGTATCTACATTTGGTGCACCAGTAATAGTAACATCAAAACTACTTTCGTTATTACAAGTGTCTGGGGCTGTACCAATTTCAACATAGATATAGATGGTTTGTGAGGTTGAAATAGTATCTCCTGCATTTAGAGGTGTACCTGTACCGTTTGGTCCTGTGTAGTAGTTGCCATTAGTAAGTGTTGGTAAGGTATATGAACCACACTCTGATTGATTAGAAAGCGTATCTACATTAGGAGTTCCACTCACTGTAACTTCAAAACTACTTTCATTTGAACAAATATCGGGAGCTGTTCCTGTTTCGTTATAGATGTAGATGGTTTGCGTTGTTGAGATGGTATCACCAGCATAGAGTTGTGTTCCTGTGCCATTAGTGCCCGTAAAATAATTACCATCAGTTAATGTTGGTAATGTATAATCTGAACATACAGCTTGATTAGCAATGGTATCTACATCAGGTGCTCCTGTAATAGTCACTTCAAAACTACTTTCATTAGAGCACGTATTTGGTGCTGTTCCTATTTCGTTATAAATGTAAATGGTTTGATTTGTTGAAATGATATCACCTACATTAAGTTGTGTTCCAGTGCCATTAGTGCCTGTAAAATAGTTACCATTAGCTAGTGCAGGTAAGGTATAACCTGAGCATGTAATCTGGTTTGAAAGCGTATCTACAGCTGGACTATCAATAATTAATTGAGCTACATTTGTAATTAAAGAACAAGAGTCGTAGATGACTTCGCAATAGTATTGATTTCCATTAAAATTTAAAGGAGCATTAGTGATATCCAACCAGCTGTTTTGTGGGTCAGAATATGGACTAGCATTAGGAACGTTTATCCAATTTCCAGAAGTATCAAGAACTTTCCATTGGTATTGGAATATACTATTATTTAAAGATGTCGTAAACGTTACAGAACCATTCTCACAAATGGTTTGGGTTATTGGGTCAATAATATTTGGTATGTTATTTGTAATTGGATCTGCTGTATGTGATCCTAAATCCGAACAATTTTCACTAGATTGAATAGACCAATCACTACTATCATATGTCGTTTGAGGTAGTGGTGCATCTGCGTTTCTAACAATAGTATAACCTCTTTCGTCAGGTGCGTTTACAATATCAATAAGATTTCCGTTTTTAAAGAGTTTGAATTCATCATTATCATTAATCCCTGTAGGAATATTGAAATCTACATCTAGAGGAGAACAATCATTGCCACTTCCCATTTGAATGATAAATGTATCTAGTGGTGGAATTGTTCCGGTAATGTTATTAAAAACATTATTAGGTGTTGGGTTTCCTACATCACCATAGCGTTCTATGATATAAATATTATCTAAAACCACAGGAGCGTTTGTAGGATTATAAAGTTCTATAACTGCATAGTCACCACTATTGGCATCAAATATTTCTGAAATATAAATATCGGCAGGTTCACAATCTGAAGTTATCAACGTAAAATCTGCAGCAGATGTCCCAGTGCAACCTCCATTACTTACAATTGAAATGCTAGAAGTATCGCTTATACCAGCAGGTATAATAGCAGTAATTTGATTGTCATTTATAATGGTGAATGTCGTGTTAACACCATCGATAGAAACCGAAGCAGTAGCATTAAAATTACTACCACTAATTGTAATCAATGTGTTTTCCGGTCCACTAGAAGGTGTAAATGTATTAATTATTGGAGCAGGACAAAAGTTATTATCTGTTATAGCATCGCTAGCCATTATGGCATAAGCGTTCGTTATAAAAAATAAACTTAAGACGTAGGTATAGTGAATTAATAAATTAATGCGCGTCATTACTTCAAATTAAACGTTGAAAAAATAATTGATTTATTTATTGAGGTACACCCAACCTGTATAAGGTTTAGAACTTGTATTAGGCTCATTTAAATATAATACGTAGAAGTAAGTGCCTACAGGTAGTACTTTATCTGTATGCATTAAGCCTTTGTTTGCTGTTCCGAACCATTTTTTAGTATTGTTGCCTTCAAAAACTAAAGTACCGTATCGGTTATAGATTTCCAACTTATGGTTGGTGTAGACATCATATAGTCCTTGAATGTTAAACCAATCATTCTTGTTGTCATTATTAGGTGAAAAACCATTTGGTATAATTGGTTCATCTACTAATGCAGCAATGTTAAAATCGATGGACTTAATAATACAACCATTAGAATCTTGCACATATAAGGTGTGAGTGCCTTCAGAAATATTTGTAAATGTATTTTCACTTTGAAAACTAGAACCATCAATGGCGTATTCGTAATTTATTGTTGTGTCAGTCATGGTTATCGTTATTGAATCTTCATTGATGTCAATATTCGAATCCGTTAAAGTAAAATCTGTAGAAGGATAAATTGTAACATTAAAGCTGCTTTCGTTATTACAAGTATCTGGAGCTGTACCAATTTCATTAAAAATGTAAATGGTTTGTGAAGTTGAAATAATAGCACCAGCACTAAGTTGTGTTCCTGTGCCATTGGTTCCTGTAAAATAGCTGCCATCTGTAAGGTTTGGTAAAATAAATTCAGAACAAATAGACACATCAGAAAGGGTATCTACATTTGGCGTGCCAGTAACATTAATATCAAAACTACTTTCGTTAGTACAAATATTAGGAGCAACTCCAACTTCATTATAAATATAAATTGTTTGTGATGTCGATATGATATCTCCTTCATTTAAAGCTGTACCATTACCATTAGCAGCGGTAAAATAATTTCCATTAGTAATACTTGGTAGCACATATTCAGAACAAACCGTTTGGTCTGCTAATACACTTACTAATGGGTTTCCACTAATAGAAACGGTGAAGCTAGATTCATTTTGGCAGGTATTAGGAGCAGTGCCAGATGTGTTAAAAATATAAATGGTTTGGAAAGAGGTTATAATATCCCCGGCATTAAGCTGAGTTCCTGTACCGTTAGGTCCTGTATAGTAATTTCCGTTAGTTAACTCAGGTAATGTATAATTAGAGCATACAGTTTGGTTTGGCAAAGTATCTACTTCAGGATTTGAAACCTCAAGTTGAGCTGCATCTGAAACAAGGTTACAACTTACAGATGATAGTAAACAGTAATATTGAAGACCATTAAAACTAGTAGGCGCATTAGTAATGGTTAGGGTGTTGGTAGTTGCACCAGAATAATTACTGTCATTATTGACATTTACCCAGTTTCCTGAAGCGTTAAGAACTAGCCATTGGTAAGTATATGAGCCTGTATTTACAGCTACAGAAAAAGTTGCTGTACCATTTTCGCAAATGTCCTGATTATTAGGTTGTGTAATATTTGGAGTAGAACTCGCATCTGAAGTGTGCGATCCTAAATTTGAGCACTCTTCAACCTCTAATAATAACCATTCGTTAAGGTTAAATGTTGTACTTGGAGCAGATGCATCTGCATTTCTAATAAAAGTATAGCCTACTTCATCATCTGTATGCATGACATCTATGATAGCTCCGTTTTTTAGTAATTTAATTTCATCATCTTCATTAATACCAGCAGCTACAGATGTACCAGCAGTTAAGCCACTACACGTATTGCCTGTACCACCCATTTCGATAATATAAGTACTAAGAGGCGCAATAGAACCTTCTAGTAGGATTGTAGCACTTGGAGCAACATTACCAATATCTCCAAAACGTTGCACTTCGTAAATAGAATTTAAACTTATGGCTGTATTGGTTGGATTGTAGAGTTCTATAACACCATAACTTCCTCCGTCAGAATCATAAACCTCTGAGATATAAATCTCATCAGCAGAAGTGCAATCAGAATTAATTAAGGTAAAATTAGAGGAGGTTGTTGTATTACATCCTCCAGAAGTTGTAAGCGTTATATCAGACGTATTAGAAATTCCAGAAGGAACAAAAACTGAAATTTGAGTATCACTTAGTATTGAAAAAGGAGCATTAACACCATTAAAGTCTACTGTTGTTGTCGTAGTAAAATTACTTCCATTTAGTGTAATTTCTGTATTTACAGGTCCACTAGAAGGATTAAATGTATTTATTATTGGCGCCGGACAATCTATATCGATAATAGAATTATTAGAACTATATAAAAGGTGCGCGTTAATTAATAGGGTAATTGTAAGTAGAAAAAATCGGTTATTCATTTCGTTATTTTAAGCGGTAAAAATAGATTAGTAATACGTTTTTATTGTTAAGCCTCGGTTAATATAATTATCTTTTTAATGTAAAATGACCAATGTAAGTTTTGCCATCTATAAAATTGGCAATAAACCAATAATCGTCACTTGGGAGTGGTTCGCCATTTAGAGTTCCATCCCAACCAGCGGTCATTGCATTTTGTTGCGTAATTAATTTGCCATAGCGATTAAAAATTTGAATTGATGTTATTTGATTGAATTGTGCATCCGTGCCTATAACTTGCCAAGTAGGATTGTCATCATCTCCATTTGGTGTGAAGAATTTAGGGAACCCTAAGACTGAAATAGTTGCTTCAATAGCATCACAACCATTTTTATCTTTAATATAAACGGTGTGAAAACCTTGAGAAACATTAGTAAAGACAAAGTTATCTTGATAAAATCCATTAGGATCATCTAAAGCTATTTCATAATCACCTGTACCAGAAACAGTAATTGTAACTGTATTATTGGGAGCAACACCAGTAACACTAATTCCTTCAATAGTTGCGGATTCTGAGGGTAATACGGTTATTGTTCTACTAGAAGAGCAACCGTTTGGATCTGTAACAATTACAGTATAATTGCCAGCTTCTGTAAGGTTGTAAAATGAGGTGTTTATATCTGTAACAGTACCATTAAACTGCCATTCGTAATAATAATTATTAGGTAAATCATTAAGAACACCTCCATATATAGTTAAAGGTTCTGAAGAATCTATACAATAAATATGTGTTTCATCAGCCTCTAATAAAGGTGTATAAAGTATATTAAGATTTACTGTAGAAATACTAAAACATTGATTGTTAGTACTCACTTTTACATAAATAGTTTGAGAATTTGCTATACTATTTTCAAATGTATTAGAAAGCGCATTGGTTTCATTAAACGCATCTTCTTCGGTTTCGTAATAGGTTACATTAGAATCAACCGGAATTTGATTTAAAATAGAAGTTTCAATTTCAGATAAATCAAAAGTTGTAAAACCATCTGTAACATCGCCGTCACAACCTTGTAAATCAGGAATAGTTAAAATATTATTTGACGTTTGTAATTCTAACTCTGAGATATTAAAACAATTAGATCGATTAACAATTCGTGCATAAACGGTTTGGAAAGGGGAGGTGTTTTCAAATGTTTCAGGATTTGCAATTGCATTTATGTTTGCAATAGCATCAGTTTCTGATAAGAAAAAGCTATCCACATAAACCTCTTGGTCTCCGTTAGTTAAATCGTTAGAAGCATTAAATAAATTATAAGTGGTTATACCATCTTGATTTAAATCACATTCAATTAAAATAGCATCAGATTCAATAGGTAATGAAGCATATTCTATTATTACTTCTCCATAAGCAATACAACCATTAGCTAGCGTTACTTCTACAGTATAAGTTCCTGCCTCTGTAACAGTATAAGTACCACATGTGCCACAAATAAGAGAACCACCTTGTACTAGTACGTTATCTTTATACCAATCATAAGTGTTTTGCCCATTTTGATAAGCGTTTAATTCTAATGTTTCGCCTTCGCAAAGAGCGTTTTCAGTAGCAATAAGTCGGTTTGGTCCAATATCGGAAGACAACTCAAAACTACTAGCTTCTAAAAAAACAACAGAGTCATATCTGTAGTTATTTTCGTCTGCAATTACTAATTTAACGTGATATGTTTCATTGGGTACTACATTTGCAGTTGCTGTTAAAATCGCAGTCTGGCCATTAAAGTTTATAGGTGAGTCAGCTCCGTTAAAACTACCAAAAAAGGTCTCGTTTTCAGGAGGACAGCTACCAGGAACTCCCGGAGAAACCGTTGTTACTTTTACAGGAATGTCTGTATTTGGTACTAAAGCAATATTTTCATAAGGGGTTTGGTTATCGTCAGGACGAATTAAAAACCCAAATAAATCTGAATATTGACAGGTATTAGCATTGTTTTCTTGATATTCTTCAGAAGCAAAAATATATCTGAAGCTAATTTGAGAAGCCACAGACGTAAATTCAAATTCTAAAATGGTAGCGTTTATTGTTCCAGATTCATTCAGTGCATTTTCTAAGTCAGCATCTCCATTCCAATTTGGTGCATCATCATCACTTAAATTATTATTTGGCCCTGGGACATTATTTAATCTTCCTGTACTTAAAACTATACCGCTTTGAAAAGGAAAAGTAGAACCTGTGGCATCAAAATAGCCATAGCTTTGATCTGCTCCACCAAAATCGCCCCCAACAACATTAGTTACAGTAACATTATCTATACAATCACTATCAATTAAAATATCCTCTACAAGTTGTTGAGGCGTATAGGTTTGGCTATCTATCGTAATGTTTTGAGAATACGTAAATAAAGATACCAATAAGGCAATTAAAAGGATTATTTGCTTCATTTTTAATTTAAGGGACAGCGAAGATAAGTAACTAACTTTTATTGGGATTAAAAAAAGGTGTTAAAGGTCGTAACTTAACGACGTAATGTAAAATGACCTTTCACTTCAAAAGCAACATTACCTTGTTTTATTTCTGCTAAAAACCAATAATCACTGGCAGGCATATTGTAACCATTATATGTGCCATCCCAACCTTGAGTATGAGAGCTCAGTTGTTTTAAGAGTTTACCATAACGGTCAAAGATATAAATAATACTTCCTGGCAAAGTTTCAATACCAACAATATGCCAGGTTGGATTTTGTGCATCACCATTAGGAGTAAAAAATGGAGGAGCATCTACAACGACCACTTCTTTAGTTACTTCTGCACAACCATTTAAATCAATTATGGTTACCGTATGATACCCTAAAGCCACATTTTCAAAAACATTAGACTCTTGAGGGAGGCCGTCGTCTAAAATATAAAGGTAATTACCAATCCCTGTAATGGTTATTGTAATATTATTTGGGTCTGAAAAGTCAACAGTTTCAGCAAGTTCTATTGTTGCTGATTCAGATTCAATAACATTAAAAACACTTGTTGTTTGACAGTTATATTCTGAAGTTACAGTAACAGAATAGGTGCCAATTTCTGTGATTTCAATTTCAGGACTTGTTTGGTTTGTAGACCATAAATAGGTGTCAGTGGTATTAGACGTTTCTGCAGAAACCGTTAAAGGTAAGTTGTCTATACAAACAACCTGATCTGGAATATTGACATAAGGTTTGCGGTTTACAATTAATGAAAAATCAATAAAACTATAACAGCCTGTTAAATTGTTTTCTATGCGAGCTGTGATAATTTCGTTGTTATACCCATTATAAGATGCGCTGTTGATATAATTTAGTCCTTCTTCGGCATCTACAGTATTGTTATAATAAGTAATACTGTAATTATTTGAATTTTGATTGCCTAAAATAATGGCTGTTTGTTGGTTTAAATTGAAATTAAAATGTCCATCAAAATCATCGTCACATGTAGTGAGATTTGGTGGTTGATTGGCTATAGGTAGTGGGTTTACACGTAGCTCAATTGGGAAAACATAAAAACAATGTGTGGTGCTGAATTCTACACGCGCATATATAGTATCATTTGTACTTGTATAACTATAATTAGTGTCTAATTCATTTTCATTAGCATTAGCGTCAATTTCAGAAGCGAAATAACTAAAAAGCACATTAAAATTGTTGTTTGAAATCTCTTGATTTAGAGTGGTTAAGTCGAAACTGTTAGTGTCGTTTTCACAAATGTCAAATACATTGATAGCATTAGTTGCTGGTGGCAGATTTACATTTAATTCTAGAGGAACATAAGTGTAGCAAAGGGCTGTTGTATTGTAGATTTTTATAAAAACGGTTTGTGGATTGCTAATGTTAGAATAATTTTCAGGATTTAAAATAGGGTTGCTATCAGTTTGTAAATCGTCAAATGTTTTAAAATAAGAGATATTATTATCAGGGTTTGATGTTGAAAATAAATCAGTTTCAGCCAGTGTTAAATCAAAAGTTGTCACAGCATCATAATTATTGTCGCAGGCTATAAGTGGTTCTGGTATATTAGGATGTGGATTTACAATTAAAGTAAAATCAGTTAAACTAAAGCAACCTGTTTCATTATTTTCAATTCTTACAATAATTAATTGTTCATTTAATCCTGTATATAAAGGTCCTATAGCATTATCACCACTTTCTGCATTTTCAGTATTAAGGTGGTAGGTTACTGTAAAATCATTAGAGTTTTGCGTTCCTAAAACAGTATTGGTTTGCAATTCCAGATCAAAAGAAGCTAGCCCATCATTAGAGTCGTCATCACAAGCTTCAATGTCGTTGGGTTGATTAGCAATAGGAAGTGGATTAACCTGAAGGATAAAGTCATAAACATAAAAACAACCTGTATTAGGATCTTCTACACGAATAAAAATATTGTCGTTTATGCTTTGGAATGTGTAGTTTGTAGCTAATGGACTCGTATTGTTTTCTGCATTATTATAAGTTTCAAAATATGAAAGTAAGGCTTGCGTTTCAGGATTTATAATGGCGAATTCTACTTCAGAGAGGTCAAAATTATTTGTTGGGTTATCGCAAATTTCAAACACTTCAAAATCATTGATTGGTGGTGGTAAATTAGTGTTTATTTCTAATGGAACTGTTGTGTAGCAATTAGCAGCATTGTTAAAAACTCTAATGTATAAGGTTTGTGGATTGCTGAGGTTGGTGTAATTTGTTGGAGACGAAATTTGATTTGTGTTTGCTTCTAAATCGTCTAGTGTTTCAAAATAAGAAATTGAAATGTTACTTGGTATTGTGGGAAATAAATCAGATTCTGCCGTTGTAAGATTAAAGGTGTTTATACCATCATAATTTGTGTCGCAAATAGTTATTGGAGTTGCACTTGAAGGAGCAGGATATACGATGGCATTAAAATTGGTTATAGAAAAACATCCTGTATCTATGTTTGTGACTCTAGCAAAAATGGTTTCATTGTTTTGAGCATTGTAATCTTCTGGTAATGCGTTTTCTCCATTTTCAGCATCTTCTATAGAATTATGGTAACTGACTATAAATACAGTTGAGTTTTGCCCTTGAAGAATTGTACTGTTTTGTGCAGTTAAATTAAAAACTTCAAAGGTGTCGTTAGAAGTGTCATCACAAGTTTCAATATCATTAGGTTGATTTGCGATAGGTAATGGGTTAATCACAAGTTCAAAAGGATAAGTAATGTAACAACCGGTTGTACTGTAAGCTAATCGTACAACAATATTATGAGATGCTGCCGTATATATATAATTAGTGTCTATTGGGTTTATATTCGCAATAGCGTCTGCATTTGTATTATGATAGCTAAATACAATACCTGTTGTATCATCTACAATCATATGGTTTACTGATAGTAAGTCAAAACTAGACGTGGGATTATCACATATTTCAACGATTTCAAAGTCATTAATTGGTGGCGGTAAATTAATAATTAAATCTAAAGGAACAGTTACAAAACAGTTGCTAATAGTGTTATTTACTTTTATATAAACAGTTTGCGGATTTGTGATATTGGTATAGTTTTCAGGATCTAAAATAGGATTTAAATCGACTTCTAAATCTTCAATAGTTTCAAAATAAGAAACGACTATATTATCTTGTCTTACATCTAATATGTCTTCTTCTGCAATTGTAATATCCCAAGTTAAAATCCCATCATGGTTATCGTCACAACGTTCAATAGGTGTTGAAGGATATACAACAGGAGCAGAAATGATATTAATTTCAAAAGCATTAATTCCTTTACAATAATTACCATTATCTACTCTAGCAAAAAGCTGTTGTGGGTTTGTAGAATTGGTATAAATTAAAGGCACTGCATTAAGGTTGTTATTTGCGTCAAATTCTGAAGGGTGAAATGTAATAGTTAAAGTTTCTGGACTATTCGCTATCATTTCTGCAATGGTTTCATTAAGATCAACGGTTACAAAACCATCATTACTAATATCATCACAAAGGGTAATTGTTTCAGCAGGATTAAAAATAGGAATTGATCCCACTTCTAACTGAAATGAAGAAGTGCCAAAACAATCTGGATCGGATAAGTTTTCTACTCTAACATATATAATTTGAGCGCTAGTAGTATTTTGGTAAACGGAATATTTATCAATAGCATTAATACCTGCAATAGCATCAGCCTCCGTTTCAAAATATAAGACTTGTTTGTTGGGTTGTCCGTTTAGTATTTCAGCATCTTTTAAATAAAAATAAAAGTCAGCAACACCACTAATATCTGCTTCGCAATTTTCGAAATTTGTAATTGGTATAAATTGTGGTATCGTATTAATGTAGACATAAAATCCTGAAAGACTATAACAGCCTGTTGTTTCATTTTCTACTCTTGCATAAATGTACTCTGTTGAGGTTGTGTAATTGGCAGGATTAGCAATTTCATTTTCTCCTGCAATCGCAAAACTATAATCATTGTAAAATGTAATGTTAAAACCAGCCGTTGTGCTTGTGATTTCTGGTATTTTAGAAACTAAATCTACGGTAGAAATACCATCGTTATCGTCGTCGCAAACAATTATAGACTCAGGGTACATGATAGTTGGAGCACTAACAACGTTGACTTCTAGGGTAGAAATGTCATAGCATCCTGTTTGTGAATTGGTAACTCTTATATGAAATAATTGCGGATTAGATGTGTTGTAATAATAATTAGGAAGTATATTTTCATTGTTTATAGCGTCTTCCTCTGTAATATAATATTTTACATTTACAGCTGGTACACCTTGAGCAGCAACACTATTAAAAGTTTCCATAATTAAAGTGGTAAACCCATCATTGTCTTCATCACAATAATCTGTACTTTGAGGTGTTAAAACTATTGCTGGAGAAATTTGTAGTACAACATCTACATATTCTATACACTCGCCGTCTACAACAGTTGCATATATTATTGTGCCATTATCTGTAACATTAAAAGGGACGGTTTTATTTAAAACATTTATAGCATTTTCTCTGTCATTTTCAGTTTCAAAAAAGGTGATTTCAAATTCGTCATAACCATCAGCAAGATCTGTTTCAACGTCATTTAGGTCAAAATCAGCGATACCATCATTAGATTCGTCATCACAAACTATAACGGCTTCATTGGATATCCCTGTTTGAATAATATTAGCATGCAATTCAAGATTGGTAACCGTATAACAACCTGTGGTAGGATCTAAAACACGTATATAAATTAATTGAAAAACAGGTGTTGTATTTTGATAGTTTTCAGGATCAGGTATTGGGTTTAAATTGTTGTGAGCATCGTAAAACGTGGTGTGGTAACTAACGTCTAAGCCTGTAACTCCTTGTAAAACATTATCGATAACACTAGTTAAATCAAAATCTTCAAAGCCATCTTCGTCTTGCTCACAAGCGTTAATCCACTGATCGTTTAAGTTAATCGGTGGACTATCTTGAAATTCTATAGCAATTGATGTTGTAGAATAACAACCTGTTTCTGCATTGTAAATTCTAACATATAGAGTTTGATTTGTGTTAAAATTTGCATAAGGTGAAAGAATAGGGTTATAACCTAAATCTGCTTCGGGTTGGGAGTAATGATAAGAAATGTATAAATCATTTGCACCATTTAAAATCTGATCATTTGCAATGTTCAAATCCACAAACGTATAGCCATCTAATGTGGGATCTGCACAGGCTATTATGGTATCTGGTTCTACATATTCGGGTTTTTCATTGACAACAAGATTAAATGTAGAAAAAGCCAAACATCCGTTTATTGTATCTTCTATGAGGACAAAAATAGCTTGAGGTGAAGTTGTATTTTGTATTGTGCCAATAATTGGGTTGACACCATTTTCAGAATCTTCAAGTGTATAATGATAGCTTATATCATAGTTGGATGGAGGTACAGATGCTAGTACCTCATTGTTTTTTGTAGTGAGATCAAAATCTTCTATACCATCACCATTATCATCACAAAGAATATAATCTGAAATTTGAGTTGAAGCCTGTTCAGAATCTAGTGTAATTTCTACTGTATCTTCAATAACACAAGAGGTTTCATTGAGCTGAATGGTAATTTCAACTTTGTAAGTTCCTGAAGAAACCGCTTGTAAAATAGGATCGTTTTCACCTGTTATAGGAATATTATTTTGAAACCATTGATATGTGGCTTGTGAGTTTTGAATATCACCATTTAAAGTTACAGAATCTCCACAAGTGCTAATATCAGGACCTAAATTTACATTGGCATTAAAACTATTCCCTTCAATAAACACTGCTGAATCAAAATTTTGATCATCTTGATCTGCTATAATAAGTTTTATTTCATACTCTACATTTGGTAGAATTGTAGCAGTAGCAGAAAGTACAACTGTACGACCGTTATAATTTGTATCTCCAACGTTGTAGCCTTCAAAAAAGGTTTCGTTTTCGGCAGCACAAGATCCCGGAATTATAGGATGTATGGTGTTGGTATTTACAGGTATTGAGGTGCCAGGAATTACAGCAATATTTGTAAATGGATCAGAAGAACCCGCTTCTTTTATTAAAAAAGCAAATCCATCAGAATAAAAACAAGGATATTCTTGTTGGTACTCTTCGGACGCTAAAATATAATTGAACTGAATTTGATTAGCGACAGACACAAAGTTAAATTGTACAGAAGTCGCATTTAAGGTTTCATTTATACCTAAGGCATTTTCTAAATCAGTGTCAGTTCCCCAAGATTCATCTCCTTCATTTAAGGGGTTTGTATTAAGTACATTTCCTGCGGAATTTACATTTCCTGTAGTTAATAAGATGCCATTTTCAAATGGAAAACTAGAATTGCTACGTTCAAAATAGCCATAACTATTGATGCCATTTAAACCTCCGTTTACATTGGTTGAAATATTTGAAATTTCAACACAATTTTGTCCTAAGTTTTGTTGAATAAGTTGCTCTAAGGGTAGTGAATCGTCTGTGGTTATTTGTTGAGCATAGAAAGGAATAATACTAATTAAACAAATAAAGATGGTTAGGGTATACTTTAATTTCATTGCAATATTTTGAGAAATATGCCCTAGCAAAATGAGCAAAATTTAATTGAAAGCAATTTAGGTGAAGAAAAAGTAATTAAAAATCCCCAGTATTGGGGATTTTTTAAGGTAAGTTACTTGTTTAATTGGATGAATGACAATTGTTTAAATTATTTTTTTGAAAATTTATCGTTTTAGGGTGAAATGTCCTTTAACTTGAAATGCAATAGAGCCACGCTGTACATCTGCTACATACCAATAATCATTTGTAGGCATTTTTTCACCATTATAGTTACCATTCCAACCAGGCGTGTTAGAACTCAATTGGGTGATAAGTTTACCATAGCGGTCAAAAACACTAATAGTTGTACCAGGTAAAGTTTCTATTCCTACGATATGCCAAGTGTCATTAGTGCCATCATTGTTAGGTGTAAAGAATTTTGGAATATCAACAACCAAGACTTCTTTAGTAACATTAGAACAACCATTTAGGTCTATAATAGTTACAGTATGATAACCCATAGGTACATTGTCAAAAACATTAGATTCTTGAGGGTCTAAATCGTCTAATTGGTATAGGTAATCACCAATTCCGCTAATAGTTACTGTAATATTATTGGGATCTGAAAAATCAATAATTTCAGTGGTTTCAATAGTTGCAGATTCAGATTCAGAAACACCAAAATAACGTGTGTTTTCGCAACCAAATTCTGAGGTTACTTTTACCCAATAACTACCAACATTTGTGATTTCAATTTCTGGTGTAGTTTCTCCAGTTGACCATAAATAAGTATCTGTAGGGTAATTAGTATTTGCAGAAACTAATAATGGCCCACTATCTAAACAAATTACTTGATCTCTAATATCTATAATAGGAAGTGGGTTTACTATGATAGAAAATTGACCAATACTATAACAACCTGTAGTATTGTTTTCTACACGTGTGTAAATTACTTCACCATCATAAGCCATATAATTGGTGTCTAAAGCAAAATTGTTTTCTTTGGCTTTAAGTTCGGTATTATGATAAGTTACTGTAAATAAATTAGGATCTTGACCACCTAAGATACTAGCATTTTGTTGTGATAAATCGAATTCCAAAATACCATCAAAGTCATCATCACAATCTATTAAATCACTTGCTTGATTAGCAATTGGTAAAGGCTGTACTTTTAAATTAAATTGATAATAGGTTGAACAATGCGTAGTGCTATATTCTGTTCTTACAAATAAAGTGTCATAATCTGTCTGATAAGTATAATTTGTGTCTAAAGCATTTGTATTGGCAATAGCATCTGCTTCATTAGAAAAATAACTAAATAGTACATTATAATTAACGTCAGTAGCAATCTCATTGATCTCTGTTAAATCTACACTATTGGTATCATTAGCACATATAATGTATTCTTCAAAATCATTAATAAGTGGAGGTTGATTTACTATTAACTCTATAGGTTGCGTTGTATAACAGTTAGATATAGTATTAGTTACTTTAATGTAAACTGTTTGCGGGTTAGAGGTGTTTGTATAGCTTTCAGGATTACTAATTTCATTAGCATTCGCTTCTGCATCTTCAAAATTCTCATAGTAGTTAATAAGAAGATCTTCCTGTCTAATATCTAAAATATTATCTTCTGCACTTGTTAAATCAAATTGAAGTGAGCCATCTGTATCATCATCACATTCTATTATAGGATCTGTAGTTGAAACATTTGGAGTGCTAATTACATTAACAACAAATGATGTAATAGACTGGCAAATAGTACCATTATCTATTTGTACATATATTTGTTGCGGATTTACTGTATTTGCAAATACTAGTGGAATTTCATTAATGTTATTTATAGCGTCTTCTTCCGATGTGAAGAATTTTACAGTTTGTATATCTGGAATACCAGCAGACACTTCATCAATTTTACTTGAAAAATCGAATGTTACTGAACCATCAACAGTACTGTCATCACATACAAATATATCTGTAGGTTCATTGTATTCAGGATTGGTACCAACTTCAATAGTAAAAGAAGATGTTGTATAACAAGATTCATCTGTAATATTATCAATTCTTACATAGATTTCTTGTGGATTACTAATGTTTTCGTAAACACTTGTTTTGTCTATGGCATTTGTTTTATTATCTGCATCTGCTTGACTTAGATAATAAGACACTTCTTTTCCAATTTGCCCACTTAAGGCTTCTGTATCTTTGTTTTGGAAAATAAATTCTCCTATACCATCTGAGTTATCTTCACAAAAATTATATTCGTTAACATAGTTAGATAAATCTCCAACAAAAGGTAATTTGTTTACTATAATATCTAACTCTTCTATAGAATAACAACCCGTGTTTGTGTTTTCAACACGCATATAAACAATTTCTGTTTGTGCTGAATAATTAAACAAGTCAGTTATTGGGTTTTCATCTAATTGTGCATCACTTAGACTATTGTGAAAAGTAACAGATCTATTAGGTGTTGCTAAAATTGAGTTAGGAATACTGTTATTTAAATTAATAGGAGAAAAACCATCTCTATCTGCATCACAAATAATGATATCTAAAGGTTTTTCGCTTTCGGGTGCTGGTAATACAGTAACCTCAAAAGAGTTATAGTCGTAACATCCTGTTTGAGTAAATGTAATTCTTGGGAATAAGGTAAACGGATTGGTTAAGTTTGTATATAAGTTAGGTAATGGATTTGTATTATCAATCGCATCTTGTTCTGTTAAAAAGTAAGTTACTCCAAAACCTTCTTGTCCATTGGTAACGTCTGCATTTAAACTTGATAAATCTGTTGTTGTTAATCCGTCTTGGTCTGTGTCACAAACAATTAGGCTTACAACAGATTCAAAAGTTACGATAGGGAATAATATTAAATTAAATTCAGCGACTTCAAAACAAGTTGGACTTTCTAAAGTTATATATATTGTTTGTGGGTTGCTTTGTGAGTTATAGACAACGCTTTTATCAATAGGATTGATTTGATTATCTCTGTCTGATTCAGTTTCGTAAAAAACAACTTCAACATCTTCTAAATCATTAACAATACCTACTTCAATGTTTTCAAAATCAAATTCTTCTGTACCGTCATCACTAATATCACATAAGGTGACATCTCTAATATTTGTGGCAGTCAAAAGTAAATTAGTATGGAGTTCAATAGGAGTAACAGAAGCACAGCCAGAAGTTCCATTTTCTACTCTAATATATACGATTTGTTCTTCACTAATAATATTTTGATAGTTTGTATCATTTGCAATAGGGTTAGCACCAGAAAGTGCGTCTTCTGAAGAAACATGAAATGTTACATTAACACCTGTTATGCCTTCTAATACATCAGGAATAATTGATGTTAAATCAAAATTAGCAAAACCATCATGATCTGCGTCACAGGCATCTATAAGATGAGGTTCCATATTAATTATAGGACTCTCTATAACACTTATATCTAATGTTGTTGTTCTAATACAGCCTGTTTCAGGGTTTTGAACACTAACAAATAATTGCTCAGTTGGGTTAGTGTTGGTATAAGGCATTGGGTAAGCGTTAATACCAATAGCAGCATCACTTGCAGAGCTGTGATAAGTTACTACAAGATTAGTTTGTCCAAGAGTAATTTCGTTATCTTTAAGAAAATTTAAGTCCATTGCAGTACTTCCGTCTGCTATTTGATCATCACAAACCTCTAAAGGCGATGGGTCCGTTATTATAGGTAAACTATTAACGATTAAGTTAAACGTAGAAAATGCTAAACAACCATTAATAGTATCTTCAATTCTTACATGAATGGCTTGTGGGTTTCCTGTATTTTGAATAGGATTTGTTATAGCGTTACTATTACTAACAGCATCTGAGTTGGTGTAATGATATGAAATGGTATAACTAGAAGCAGGTACAGAAGCCAATACTTCTGCATCTTTATTAGATAAGTCAAATGTTTCAATACCATCGCCATTTAAATCATCACATAAGAGATAGTCTGTAATAGGATCTGATGTTTGTGTAGAACTTAAAGTGATATTAATTTCATCTTCGATAACACAAGAGCTTCCTGCTAAAGGAAGTTCAATTTCTACTCTATAATTTCCTGATTGTGACGCTGTTAATGTCGATTGGTTTTCTGAAGGAATTAAAGCATCATCTAAATACCAAGAATATGTTGCGTTTATGTTATCTATATTTCCATCTAGTACAGTACTAGTGGCACATGTTGTAAAATCTTCACCTAAATCTACAGAAGCATCAAAACTATTACCTTCAATAAATACAGCTGAATCATAATTTTTATCATTTTGATCAGCAATTACCAGTTTGATTTGATATTGCACATTAGGTTGAATAGTAGCTGTTGCAGAGAGTACAGTTGTTCTACCATTATAATTTGTGTCACCAAGGTTATAACCTTGAAAATATTCTTCGTTTGAAGCAGGACAAAAGCCTACAATTTCATCGTGAACTGTATTTGTATTTACAGGAATTGTTGTACCTGGTATTAAAGCAATATTGGTATAAGGGTCACTCGTTCCAGCTTCTTTAATTAAAAAGGCGAATCCATCAGAATATTCACATGGAAAGTTTCCAAAGTATTCTTCAGAAGCGAGGATATAATTAAATTGTATTTGATTTGAAATAGAAGTAAATTCAAATTCTATAGATGTTGCATTTACTGTTCCTGAGATACCTAAAGCTGTTTCAAGGTCACTGTCTGTGAGCCAGGTAGCATCTCCTTCGTTTAATATGGTATTGTTTTGTCCATTACCGGCTGAGTTGGCATTACCTGTGGTTAAAACAATTCCGTTTTCGAAAGGGAAATTTGAAGCAGCGCGTTCAAAATATCCAAAACTGCCTATGCCAATAGACGATCCGTTTGAGGGTGATGAAATATTTGAGACTTCTACACAGCCTTGAATTAGTGTGTTTTGTATTAAGTCTTGGGGTGAAACTGAATTATTTACGGTAACTTGTTGTGCAAATGAAAAACTACAAATTAAGCCTATAAATAAGCAGAGGGAGCGGTTAAAATAAGTCATTAGTTTCGGTTGAGTTTAAATTTTTAGTGTAGGGTAGATTTGGGGCTAACGCTAACACGTACTTTAATATGGGCGAAATGTAAAGTTAAAAAAGTCGAAATGCAATAAAATACGTTGAAATACACAAAATGTTAACATTTTGTACGTATAAACTTACTTTTAAAAATAAGAAAGGCCTCTAAAGAGGCCCTTCTTCCCAAATTGAATTAAAAAATTCTAACCGTAATGTATTAGAAGTAGCTTAACCCGAAACTCTTATGACTATGATTTTACCTAATTAAAAAATCTAACTTATAGACTTTTAATTTAAGTACTATTATCGAGGGAAATATTAATAAAATGAAGAGGGAATTAACAGTGAAACTTGTTAACGGATATAAAATTAAATGAAGTAATTCGTTATTGCAAAAAAATAAGACGAAAGGGCTAAAACTTTAACAAATTAAAAAAAGGCACATTTTAGTAGTTTACATAGACCCAACCCATAAACGGTTGGTAGTTAGAATCATTCAAGTTTAAGAGGTAGAAATAGGTGCCAACAGGCACTTTATTACCTATATTATTAAGACCTCTATTTATCTTTCCAAACCAAGGGTTACTATTGTTACCTTCATAAATAAGAACTCCGTAGCGGTTATATATTTTTAAGTTGTGTTCTGTAAATATATCGTATAAGCCTTGAATATTAAACCAATCGTTATGCATGTCGTTATTAGGTGAAAAGCCTTGAGGTATAAAAGGTGGACAGTTTTCGGTGTTTAAATTAAACTGAAAAATTTCATAACAGGGCAGACTTACCATACGCATGTAAATTGTTTGAGGGTTTGACGTATTAGTATAGTTACTAGGTATTAATATAGGGTTAGATTCTGTTTCTAAATCTTCTAAAGAGTGGTAAAAAGCTACATTTTCTTCAGTATAACTTAAAGTATCAAGTGCCTCATATAAATTATAAGTAGATTTTTTAAAACCCTCATTACATCCTAAAAGACTAGGGAGAATTGTTATTTCAGGAATGAGCAGCAATTCAATATCAATAAATGTACTATTGTTATTTTCATTAGTTTCAGTAACAATTCCATTTAATGCACCGTCATCATCTACGATTGCTAAAATGTTTACATTAGGATTTGTGCTTTCAGGAATATTAAGCATAATGGAATTACTTTCACTAGCATTTATTGCGATATCATTTATAGTTTGGCTTTCACCAATAAGTAGACCATCACTATAAAAAGCTATAGGAGTATTAGCAGGTAAAATGTCTGTAGAGTTAAAGTTGTTTACGGTATAATTGACTTCAATATTAAAATCATTACAATAGACGAAATAATTATCTAAGGTAATTGTAGCATCTGGTAACTGACTATTGAGAACAGTGATGATATTATTGATAATAATGAGGTCGGCTTGAAATATACCATTTGTATCATAATCACCAGTAGTAAGTTTAATAGAAACAGAAGTGTCTCCAATAGCAATATTGTTTTCTATGCTATAAACATCTAAATCTCCATTGAAAAAAGTGTTAGAATTGGTAAATGTATTAGTGCCATTAAAAGCATTGTTGGCAAGATTTAATGGAGGATTAGAAATTAAATTATTATTAATAGAAAGTGATTCGCCATAATTTAAAGCGTTATCTCCTTCCCACGCTAGAAAACCTATTCTTGCTCCATCATTATCTAAAACATTAATATCTGATAATGTCATATCTAGTTCGGGGACATTTCTACTAATAATTTCTAGACCTTGAAATAAACTAATTTGATTTAAAGGAAGGGTATTGTCTTCATATATGACATAAATGCTCCAACCACCAAAATTGGTTCTGTTTCCGCAATACCCAGGATTTGATAAAATTGAAGTATTAATATCTGCATTAGCAAATTGATAGTTTACATTACCTTCAGTTATAATTTGTTCTGTGATATCGGCATAGCATGAGAAGTAACTAAGTTCACCAAAAGTTGTATCATCGTAAAACACATTATAGGTATGGTCTGCAATAATTGCTGTGTCATTTAAAGTTACTTCTGTATCTCCAAGTCCAGATCCTGCCCAATAAAGGTAGGCTTTAACAACCGTAAAATTAGGGTCTAAAGCTAGTGTTGCACTAGATGTGTCTAAAATACTACAAAACGAAGACGTATTATTTTCGCTTGGATTTAGCGTATTACCAATAGCCGTATAATCATATCTACCATTGAATTGCTGAAATAATGAAATATCTTGTGCAACTAATGGAAATGATATACTTAATAGAAATAAGTATAATATATAATATGTGCTTTTCAAGGTATTAGATTGGTAGGACTAAAATACAATAATTAAATTACCGTTTCAAAGTAAAATGACTAGTAAAGGTTCTGCCATCTTCTAAAGTTACTTTAAACCAGTAATCGTTAGTAGGCATATTTTCACCGTTATACCTGCCATCCCAACCAATACTTAAGGGATCGAGTTCTTTTAGTAGCTTACCGTATCTATCAAAAATATAGATTGTTGAATTGGCCTGAAACTCTTCCGTAATCCCACGAACTTGCCAATAATTATTGTCATAATCATCATTAGGTGTGAAAAATTTAGGGAAACCTATAACCGAAATTAAATCTTCTACAATACCACATTCGTTTTTATCGCGTACGTAAACGGTGTATAATCCTGGTTGCACATTACTAAATGTGTTAGAGTCTTGGTAAGGACCATAAATATCATCTAATGCATATTCGTAATCTCCTTCACCTGTCACAAATACTGAAATTGAATTGTTTTGTGTAGCATCAATGACTTCAATATTTAAAACTGTTGCGATATTAGATGGTAACACGGTAATGGTTCGGTCTTTAAAGCAACCGTTGGTGTTTGTTACTCTTACGTTGTAGGTGCCTGGAGTGTTAATTTCTATTTCTGTAGTATTTTCACCTGTAGACCATTCGTAATAATAGTTACTTGGAGAATCACTTATAACTCCACCATTTAATACAAGTGTTTCAGGGAATGAGTTTAAACAATATAGTGTTTCAAATGTTGTTTCAATATTGGGTAACTCTAAAACAGTGAGTTCAATTTCGCTTATGCCATAACATGCGCTTGCGTTTTCTACACGTCCGTAAATTGTTTGGTTATACGGAATGGTATTGGTAAATGTAGTCCCAATAGGATTTGTTTCTACTAAAGCATCTTCATAGGTTTCGTAATAAATTACATCTAAACCACTAGGTGTATTGGCTAAAATGATGTCATTGGTTTCTGTTAAGTCAAAGGTCATAAAACCATTTTCAGTACCATCTGTATCACACAATGCTATGCTTGCGTTGTTAGACGAAGTGGTGCTTACTTCTAAAGAAATTTCACTATAATTATAACAGGCAGAATCTGTATTTGTTACTCTTGCATATATGATTTGAGGATTGAAGAAATTATTGAAAGCATCACCATTTATTTCATTTTCTTGATTTTCGGCATCTAATAACGATAAATAAAATTCAATGCTATTATTTGAGATGTCATCTGTAATATCTTCTAAATAATTATTAATATTAAAGGTGGTAAAGCCTTCAGGAATACCGTCTTCGTCACATTGTAAAATAGAAATGTTATTTGCAACAGGAATAGGATTTACTACGAATTCAAAACTAGCTGTAGTAAAACAATCTGTATTTGCTGTATTTTCAATTCGGGTAAAGATAGTTTCATTAAAAGCATCACTGTTTGTATAGCTTAATGGTAAAGGGTTTAAATTATCATTTGCATCGTCTTGTGAGGTATGAAACGTAATACTCGTTTCATTTTCATCTTGTGTTCCTCTTATTGTTGGTTTTAAATCTTCTAAATTTACTGTAGCAATACCATCTAATTCATCACCTAGGTTATCGCAAATCTCAATAGTGTTTAATACGGGGACTTGTGGTGTTGAAAAGACTTCAAGCTCAAAGGAGTTAATGTCGTAACAATTGGTGTTTTCAATATTATTTACACGAACAAAAATCCTTTGTGGATTACTAATATTGGTGTAAGGAAACGCAATTTTATTGTCACCAGAATTGGCATCAGCTAGTGTTTCAAAATAACTAACCTCATACAGTAAGGGGTCTTGAGTTAAAAGGGCTTCGGAGTTCTTATCTGTAAAATCGAAAGAAAATAGACCATCATTATCTGTGGCATCACAAACCTCTACTCTTGAAAGTGAATTTGCTACAGGAATATCAAAAATACCAACAACAGCAGTTCCTTCTATTGGGCAATCACCATTATTAGGTTCTATATACACTTCGTAAAATCCAGGAGTATCTACAAACAATTGTGATGAGGTTTCAGATATGATTAAGCCATTATAAGACCAAACATAATCTGCTCCAACAATATCGGTAGCTTGCAGCGTGTAGTTGTCTCCTGTACAAAGTTTTAGTTCTGAGGTGCTAATACCATTTTGAATAATATCAATTTCAGAATTAAACAAAGATTGAATAAAAGGAGGTAAGCCTATCTGACTTCTATTTGTTGGTGGTCCGCCGACATCAAGAAGAACACCTTGTGCGTCGTAAATAACATCTTGCCAATCTGCTTCTGGGTTGGTAATAACTCCGAGATATGTGCCTGAATTACTTTGATTATTAAAATCAAATTGTGCTCTGTAAATTTTTCCATCAATTCCTAGTTGAATGGCTGCTGCACTATATTGATTTGCGTTTGGAGTACTAATGGTTCCTCTAGAGTTGGTGATGTGGTCATTATCGCCATCTAAATCCCATTGCATAATTTCACTTGATCCAGAACCGGCAGCTCCTATACCAATGGTGGCATATACTTTTTTATTATTTGCAGAAAACTCAACACCATACGGACTATTGCCTTCAGAAGGACTGTAAAGTTCTAAAGGATTAGAGATTAAGCCAGAATCGTTATCAAAATCAAATAAATAAACACCACCAGGCGCATCATTTCCCGCTTGCGTATCTTCAAAACCATGATGTGCAACAACTAATTTAGTGCCATCAGGCGAGGCTTTTATATAGCCTAATGCATTTTTGCGATAGCCACTAGCTGGTACAATAAGATTATCACCATCACTAGTGTCAAATGTAGAAATTACAGGACCTATATTTACACCATTTTCGTTAATAGAAACACCATTTTCAGTAACCTTAAAGGCATAAAAAGAATCTACAAAATGTGTAATTACCCAAAAAGAGGTACAATCATCTGCTTTTACGGCTGTAATTTTTTCTGAACATTTAAGTTCCGATTCTAATGGATTTGTAGGGTCATAAGTTATAAGTGGTACGTTTTTCTCAATAGCATCAACAGCTCCTAAACCACCATCTTCATTCATGTTTATTTTGGTATACATTAAACCATCATTTACACCATCTCCATCTGTTTGTCCTGAAAAAGCAGGATTAGACGTGTTAAAATGATGTGGCTCATCTACCGTAAAAATGTAATAAATATTAGGGTCTTGTGGTTTGGGTACAATTAAACCAGAAGAGGTACTAGATGGGTCTCCTTTTAAACCTGTACCATTTTGCATTATAGCATGCTGACTGTTCCAAACAGTTATACCGTCAGAATAGAATAATAAGTTGCCATCAGTATCAGATATTGAAGTACAGCCTTCTAAAGTATTAATTTCTCCGTCATTTACAGCTGTAACAGTATTACTAGAGGCATCAAAACGCAAACCCGCATTTCTTCCAAAATACCAAAATGAGGCTTCATTTTGTGCAAAAAGTTGGGTGCTTGTACATAGTAAGAAGATAATAAAAAGAGTCTTTTTCATAATAACTTTGGTGTATTGCTAACACACTAATCAATACTATATAACAACTAGAGCTGTAAAAGCCCTAGTATAGTGTTGAGTTTGTTATAGCAATTGCTATCAAAGGTATTATAAATCTCTCTTTTTTAATAATCGGTATGATAAAAAGATAAAAATGGCAGTCCAACCTAGTACGATAGCTATTTCATACCAATGTACAGCGTAATCATACATAATGTCTGCTTTTTCTGGGAACTTTGTCATTACAATTCTCTGAATAGGTTGGTTAATTAAATTCCACATAGATTGTAAAGGCATGAAATTGTAAATTCCATCTGCAACGGTTTCATTAAGTTTCCATTTCATTAAGCCATAAGTAATACTTTCTGTAATAAATAGTAGGAATAAGAATCCTAATGCAAATGCAGATCGTTTTAATAGCATACCTAAGAATAAACACAAACTAAAGAACCCAACAAGTTTTACAAAATAAGCAAGTAAAAATTCTACTTCTCTAAAAATAATGGAAGCTTCTGTATAACTTGAATAATATAAGCCAATTAAGAATGTTGCTAAGCCAATTAATAGCGTAGCACACAATGAGAAAAATACAATAGTATAAAATTTAGATAGTATAAATTCCTTTTTACTCAGCCCATCAATAAGGTTTTGTTTGAGCGTTTTGTTACTGTATTCATTACCAATCATGCTTACGACAACTATAGCAAAGAAAAATTTGAATTGTGCCGCAAAGAAGGTTGTAATATGCCAAATTATTGGGAAATTAAAAATACCTAACTCACCTAATTCTAAAGTAAAAAAACCAAAGAAGTTAATTTTTATTGAAGACAAAATTAATACCGTAAATGGTAAAATAAATGAGATAATTATTAAAACTCTACTCGCTTTATTAAGCCAAAGTTTTTGTAATTCGAGTTGTATAAGACGTAACATATATTGGTTGGTTTTACATCCTTCTTAAAAGATAAGAAGGGTGCTGTTTTTTTTGATTGATTTATTAATGGTCTGTTAATTGTAAAAACTGTTCTTCTAAACTTTCTTTTCGTTTTACAAGATGTGATAGAAAAATACCTTTTTCAAACATTAATTTATTAAAATCAGAAGCAGACATTGGTTCGTTTAAAAAAGCCGTAATCAATTCGTCCTCTACTGTTACGTTGCCAATGTTGGGGTGTGATTCTAATATGGCTATTAACTCTTGGTGTTTTTCGGCTTTTAATTCAAAAAAACCATGACTGTTAATCATTTCATCTACACGACCAGAATACAATTTTTCTCCTTTACGTAAAACAACCACATGCGAGCAAACTTTTTCAACTTCGTCTAAAAGATGCGAAGCTAAAAGAATGGTAGTGCCTTTAGCTGCAATTTCTTTTATAATTTGACGTATTTGATGAATTCCTTGAGGATCTAAACCATTAGTAGGTTCATCTAATATTAAAATTTCAGGATCGTTAAGTAGGGCAGAAGCAATGGCTAAACGTTGTTTCATTCCTAAAGAATAAGTTCTAAACTTATGGTTTTTTCTATCTAATAAACCAACGACTTCAAGTTTTTCGTCTATTTTACTATGCTCAACTCCTTTTATTTTACAAACGAGCTTTAAGTTTTGTTCTGCCGTCATATAAGGATAAAAGTTTGGTCGCTCAATAATAGCTCCAACTTGTTTTAAAGCATTGTGTGTAGTGGTATTGCCATCAAACCAATGAAAATCGCCTTGTGTTTTGTTTACGACATTTAAAACAATACCTAATGTGGTAGATTTACCACTTCCATTTGGTCCTAAAATGCCATAAACATTGCCTTTGTTAATTGTGAAACTCAAATTTTTCACAGCTGTTAAATGACCAAATTTTTTTGTGAGATTATTGATGGTAAGGATTGGCTCCAAAATGATTGATTTTTAAAATATCAAAATGACACTTCAAATAGCTTAGTGTGACAAATTAGATATTGGTTGGTTATAAAGGTAAGACGATTAAGACTTTTAATTGTTACAATTATTTTTGTTTTATATAAAATAACTTCATTATAGGTGCCAATAAATTTATTAAAAACACTTAAATTTAACACATGAGCAACGATTTAAAAATATCAAAGAAGAAACCAACCTATCCTATTTCAGAGAAACTAGATGCTTATTTGTTTAAGTATAGAAGAAATATAGATTTACCTATTTTATACTCAGATTTATTACGGTTTCAGGGGTCAATAGTTGTTTATGATAAAAATGATGTTGATACGCTTTGGGTACGTGTATTTTACAATGAATTTGAGCGCGAAGAAATTGACAGTAGTTTAAAACAAGTCTATTCTAGTTTAATCTCAGATGGAGGAACATGGATTTTAAAATATTTGAATGTAGATGCGATTGATTTTTGCACGTTTGGAAATTCGAAACCGTTCAGAATTAAAGTTAGAAATATTCTCAATGATAATTTTACTCATTTTTATGTTAAAACAGCAGATGCATCAAGGGTTTATGGGCTAGAGTTAGAACAGATGCTATCACCATATCAAATTAATTTTTTGGTATGTAAAGACACATTAATTGAAGAGCATATTGCAGGTATTCCTGGTGATGAGTTTATAAAAAATATGTTGCCAGATTGCAGTCCGTCAGAGAAAGCACAAATAGCCAAAGAATTTGTAAAGTTTAATGAACGTTGTTTAATTAGGCTTTTGGGAGATATGCGTTCTTATAATTATGTGATAGTACCAACGCACGATTTTGACCATGTGGTTTTTAAAATTAGGGCCATTGATTTTGATCAACAATCTTTTGAAGGTAATCTAAAAATTTATAGACCTCAGTTTTTTAAAGAGAATTTTAAGATGGTTGAGTTGGTGCGTCAAAAAATTCAACACGAATCAATCGATCAGTATAAGGTTGAAGAGCGTTCTATAGTTGCCAAACGAATGCTAAGTTATCATACGCGTTTAAATGCCTTGTTAGATTGCATGGAGGCAGATGAAATCTCACTTCCAAAACATATAGAACGGCTTAAAGAAGATATCTATAATTATACCATGGATTTAAACTTTAGAAAGAGTAAAAACATGGGGGAAATACTTAAAAATGCACTCGATTTTGTAAGACGGAATTACGAGGATGTTAGTTTAAAGCGGTTTTAATTATACCAGCTTTTTAATTCCAATTTTCATCAAAATTCAAATTATCGTAATCATTAGGATCTAAGTCGTCTTCAAACTCATTATAAAGGTCATCTTCATCTTCATCGGCTTCAAATGTTTTCTCAGGTGCTTGATCTGGAATTTGGCCATGAACATACATTAAGTTTGGGTAGTCTGTTCCTTCTGCTTCTTCAACAATTTCACCTAATTCTACATAAAATGTCCACATATTCATAAAGTCGTAGAGATAGATTAAGCGTGTAGATGCTTCATGAATCATATCTTTAATGATGGTGGTACTCATCATTTTTACTTCGTTACCAGCTTCACTCATATCCATCATCGCAATTTCTTCTCCTTGATTCCACTGCTCATCACTCATATAAAATGAAGCCATTTCCATACCGTCAAATCCAAAAGATTGTGTAATAACATTATGCAAATCTTCCATGGTATCCGTTTCGCGGATTTCTATATCGCGGAATACATCATCTTCGGTATCGTTATCTAGTATAATTCTAAATCTATAAATCATGCTGCAAAGTTAAATCATTTTTTAATTATTTCGTAAAGCGATGTAAGGTAAATGTCATAGCACTTAACAAAATAAATGCACCTACTTGATGTAAGACACCTAGCCATACAGGAACGGCTAATATTAATGTAAAAACACCTAGTAAAAACTGAACACCAACCATTACTAAAAGCGTATTAATACCTTTTGTTTGCCATGTAGTTAATTGCATACGATTAGCTTTATACCAAATAGCTAAAATAAATATTACCACAACATAGGCTAGAGTTCTGTGTACAAACTGAACGCCACTTTTACCTTCTAAAAAGTTGAGGTAAGTTGGGGTTTGTTCAATAAAAACGGTTTCGTGAATCCATTTACCTTCACTCATTAAAGGCCAGTGGTTATGAATCCATCCGGCATCTAAACCTGCCACAAAAGCTCCATAAATAATTTGAAGTATAAGAACAGCTAAACCAATTCTTATAAAATTTCTAAATTTTTTATCAATGACTTTCTTGTCAGGGAACATGAGATCTAAAGCCACCCAAAAGGTGTAAGCAAAGGTTAAAAATGCTGTGGTTAAGTGTGCCGCTAATCTAAAATGACTGACGTTAGGCTCGTCTACTAAACCAGATTTTACCATATACCAGCCTAGAAAACCTTGAAAACCTCCTAAAATAAGAAGTATTACGGATTTTTTTATTGTGGATGTTGAAAGGCGTTTTTTAATTAAGAAATAAATAAAAGGAATGATAAAAACTAAACCAATAAAACGTCCAATAACTCTGTGAATCCATTCCCAGAAGTAAATGTCTTTAAATTCTTCTAAACCAAAGTGGTTATGTAATTTTTGATATTCAGGGTATTGTTTGTAAAGTTCAAAGGCTTCATTCCATTCTACTTCATTCATTGGAGGTATAGTACCAGAAATTAATTTGTAGTTTGAAATAGATAAGCCCGAATGTGTCAGTCTAGTGATACCACCAACAATCACCATGATAAAGATTAAAACACAACCTGTCAATAACCAATATATAACTGCTTTGTTTTCTTTTGTTTGATGAGCCATAAATACAAGAATTAATATTATTTTACTGCTTACTGCTTACTGCTTACTGCTTACTGCTTACTGCTTCAAGTCCTAATTTTTTACCTTTCTCTAACATCAACTCAAAAGCGGCATCATGTTCATTAGGAATTTCTCCTTCTAAAATGGCTTCCTTAATTGCTTCTTTAATTATTCCAATTTCTCTAGACGGTTTTAAATTAAAGGTTTCCATAATTTCTTCTCCAGAGACTGGTGGTTGAAAATTTCTTACCTGATCGCGTTCCTCTACTTCAATAATTTTATCTCTTACCTTCTGAAAGTTGTTGTGATATTTTTTAAACTTTTTAGGATTTTTTGTTGTGATATCAGCTTCACAAAGTGTCATTAAGTCTTCAACATAGTCACCTGCATCAAACACCAAACGTCTAACGGCAGAATCGGTTACATCTGAAGCTAATACAATTGGTCGCGAACTCATAAATACCATTTTCTGAACAAATTTCATTTTATCATTCAAGGGCATTTTTAGTCGCTTAAAGAGTTTATAAACCATTTTAGAGCCTACAAATTCGTGCGCATGAAACGTCCACCCAATTTTTTTGTGAAATTTCTTAGTTGGTGCTTTTCCTATATCGTGTAATAACGCAGCCCAACGCAACCATAAGTTGTCTGTAGTTCTAGCGATATTATCTACAACTTCTAAGGTGTGATAAAAATTATCTTTATGACGTTGACCTTCAATTTCATCAATACCTTTAAGTGCTGTTAGTTCAGGAAGAATATATTGTAAAAGGCCTGTTTTTTCTAAATGAATAAAACCAATAGACGGAGTTTTACTTTCTAGAATTTTATTGAGTTCAACAACAATACGTTCTTTGGTAATAATTTTTATACGCTCTTTATTATCGGTAATTGCTTTAAGAGAGGCGTCTTCAATTTTAAAATTTAGTTGCGTTGCAAAACGAATAGCACGCATCATACGTAATGGGTCGTCGCTGTAGGTAATGTTGGGTTCTAAGGGGGTCCGAATAATACCTTCATCTAAATCTTCAAGGCCATTAAACGGATCTAAAAGCTCGCCAAAATTGTTTTCATTTAAACTTAAAGCTAACGCATTAATCGTAAAATCGCGTCTATTTTGGTCGTCTTCTAAAGTACCATTTTCAACAATTGGATTTCTGCTGTCTTCATTATAGCTTTCTTTACGAGCACCAACAAATTCAATTTCAATATCGTCAAAGCGTAACATCGCTGTTCCGTAGGTTTTAAAAACTTGAACTTTAGGTTGGTTAGGTAGGTTTTTTGCTACTTGTTTTGCCAATTCAATACCACTTCCAACAGCTACGACATCAATATCTTTAGCATCACCACGGTCTAGGAGATAATCGCGAACAAAACCACCTATAACATAACTTTCTACCTGTAATTCTTTAGCAGATTTTGAAATGTACTTAAAAATATTGTGCGTTAACGCTTGTTTGTGGTTCATAAGCTAATTGAAACAACAGAAATTCTATAAATAGGTTGAAGAAATATCTGTTTTTTTGCTGTGCAAAGATACGACACAGCACTAACCTTTAAAAATGAAAACTAAGCTTTTTAAGGTGTAATATTTATTTGGAATCTTGAAGATAGAATTCTGCGATTTTCCAATCTAAAGGAGTGTCAATATCAATAGAAGTTTCTTCAGACATGATATATTTTTTAACTTTACTAAATGCTTTTATTTTTTGTGTTCTCAAAGCTGTTGAGTTAATAACATAGATGGCTCCATTTAGTTCCCAAACATCAGGGCAATCTTGTCGTCTGGTGTAGTTTCCTTCTTTTGAAGGCTTTAAAAAGCCATTGTTTTCTTCGTATAAATTATAATAAGGATTTGCAGATGCTTGCTTTGCAGATACAACCATGTCTATAGAATTATCATAGCGGTTTATACAGTCTTGAACTTGCTCTAAAGTTCTAAACGGCGAGGTTGGTTGTAATAGTACAATAGCATCGTAAGTTTTATTATTTAGTTTTTCGTAGGCTTCTAAACCATGTAAAATAACATCTTGAGAATTGGCGGTGTCAGTTGCTAATTCTGCTGGGCGTTTAAACGGAATTTCTAAACCAAGCTTTTGGGCAACCTCAATAATTTCATCGCTGTCGGTTGTAAAACAAATGTCTTTTTTATCTGCAATTTTTTTAGCAATATCAATACTATACTGAATTAAAGGTTTGCCGTTTAAAAGTTTAATGTTTTTTTTAGGAATGCCTTTGCTTCCGCCACGAGCTGTTATTACAACGAGATAATTCATATTACAATTTTATGTGTTTTATGTCTTCTTGTGCTTTTTCAAAATCTTCAGGTTTGCCAATGTCTAACCAGTATGTTAAAATTGGATAATTGATGATTTTTTTATTCTTAGATAGTAAAACCTCAATTAAATCAGTGGCATCGAAAAAAATATTTTCAGGAATAAAATTTAAACATTCTTTTTTAAACATATAAATACCAGCATTTGAGTAATAAGTATAAGAGGGTTTTTCTTTTAAGTCGGTAACATAACCCGCTTTGGTTTCTACAACACCATGTGGAATATTTACTTTATAAGGTATAGTTGCTATTAAAGCATCACCTTTTTTTGAAAGAAAATCATTAAAAATCGCTTCAAAATTTGCATTAGTGAGCAAATCTGCATTCATCACTAATATGTAATCTTTTTTTAAGTTTTTGTTTAGTTTTAATGCTCCAATAGTTCCTAAAAACTTGGGTTCTTTTATAAAATTGAAATCAATTTGATGCGGATTATTCTTTTGAAAATAAGCGATAATTTGATCACTTAAATAATTAACAGTTATATTAATATGTTTAATTCCGTATGAAGCAAGAAGGTCTGTATTGTACTCAATTATTGGTTTGTTACCTACTTTTAAAAGAGGCTTTGGTGTGTCTGCGGTTAATGGCATTAAACGTTTGCCTTTGCCACCAGCCATAATTACAACATCTATTTTGTTAAGCATCAGCTACATTTTATGATCTAAATATTTCCCAGTTTCTTTGTGGTTAAAGTTCGGTAATATTTTATGAAATAATTGAGTTATATCTGCCTTTGTCCAAGATTTTTTTGCTCTTAGGTTATTTATTTCATTAGAAAATAATTTGTGTTGATCTTTAGTATTTGTGTTGGGCTTGTTTTTTATAATTCCAATAGCATTATAACGCTCTATGTCTAAGGTTTCATTTTCTGTAAAAAACACTTCAAAATCTTTTTCGCCAGTGGTGTCTGTTTTAGTAAATAAGCAAGGCCATTTTCCGGTTTGAGGTAGGGTTTTTGCTAGTTGTCTAGCTTCATTTTCATCTTTACATAGATAAGGTTCGTAACCTAAGTGTTTAATATATTTTACAGCAATATTAGCAAAACTAACAAGTTGTAGGTTTGTATTCAGTTTAGGAAAAAATATATCATTATTCTCTCCAAATATACAGGACATTAAACAGAGTTCTCCAGATTCTTTTGGTGTAATAAAGTATCTTTCAATATCGTTTGGAGCAACGATGGGTTGCTGTTGTTTAAAGCGTTGCTCAAAGCTATGTAATAAAGAACCATCAGAAAAAGCAACATTTGCAAAACGTGCTGTAGAAATATTAATTTTTTTACTTTTTTCCATTAAAAAAAGTTCCATAATGCGTTTAGATGCTCCCATCATGTTTACAGGATCTGAGGCTTTATCTGTAGAAACGCAAAAATATTTTTTTACATTATTTTCAATGCATTGTTGAACTGTTTTTTCGGTGTTTAAGATGTTAACATTAACCATGCGCATTAATGTAAATGGATCTTCTTCGCTTCTTACATGTTTTAAGGCAGAAAGATTTAGAACATAATCATAATTGCCGTCTGAAGCTATAAATGCATCGTATTCAATAGAACCAATATCTAAAGCAAAAGTTTTAAAATCTCCATTGCTATAGCCAAAAGAACTTCTAATATCTCTTACCAATTCTACCAAGTTGTTTTCACTAATATCTACAACATGAAGTTTTTTAGGATTGCGTTTAAAAATTTCTTTGGTCACTGCTAGACCAATAGTGCCTGCGCCTCCTAGAATTAAAAATTTTGAGGCTGAAATGATAGTGTTTAATTCCGTGTGATATTTATCGATATCAGTTTTAAATAACTCACTTTCTCTATTGATGAGGTTTAGTATGTTGTTTTTGTTGGCTTGATTGTAATTCATAAGAGTAATTAAAACGACATAACCGTTTTTTATGGTAGTGTAAAGATACGATTCGGAACCAATGATTAAAAATTCATTAATTTATCACATGTCAAATGATATTGATTTGAAAATACTTTATTATTTATAAAATATAGTAAATAACTATTAATATTTTTGTGATTCAATAAATCGAGCTATTTTAATATGAATTTTTTTAAAAGAAAATATTATCAAATACTTACAAAGTATCTGCAGAATAAACCTAATAAAGTTGAGGAGTATTTAAAAAGCTCATATTACTTGAAAAATGAGAAGCATCTCAATATTGAAAATCCAAAAGAGATTTCCGAAAAAATTCAATGGTTAAAATTGAATTTATATACAGAAGCATATAAAGATTATGTAGATAAATATGAAGTTAGGTCTCACATAAAAAAAGTTTTGGGACCTGAATATCTTGTTGATATCATTGGTGTTTATGATAATGTAGACGATATTGATTTTGAAAGCTTGCCAAATAAATTTGTTATGAAAGGAACACATGGTTCTGGCTATAACGTAATTGTAGAGGATAAAGCTAGCTTAGATTGGCAAAAAACGAAAAGAGAGCTTAATAAATATTTATCATTGAATTATTACGATAAATATAAAGAGCTTATATATAAAGATATAAAACCTAGAATTCTAGTTGAACATTTTTTAGATCAGCTTAGTGATGCGGCTATTGTAGATTATAAATTTTTGTGTTTTCATGGAGAACCAAAATATATATATGCTAAAGCAGAAGAGGATGGTATAAGAAAGAGGTCTTATTATGACATGGAGTGGAATAAAATAGAGTTGCCATCTGAAAAACCAAATTATTTAAGACGCGCATTAGATAAACCAGAGAACTTTGATGAAATGGTTGAAACAGCTAGAAAACTAGCTAAGGATTTTATTTTTATACGTGTAGATTTATACTCTATTCAAGGGAAAATATATTTTGGTGAATTAACTTTTTTTCCAAAAAGTGGTATGAAACGCGTTATGTCAGAACCTCTTAATCAAATAATGGGCGACTTAATACAACTGCCTAACGAAGCTCGTGCTTAGATAGTTCGTCAAACATCTTTTTAGAAATTACCGATTTAGTAAAATTATCTAAAAGGTATTGGTATCCATTGGTTGTAAATTTATCTTGAAGCGCTTTATCATGCATTAATATCGTCACTTTTTTAGCAAAATCGGTTGCATTACCAACTTTTGCCAAAAGGCCAGTTTCGCTATCTACAATAACTTCTGATATGCCACCTGCATCAGCAGCAACAATAGGCACTTTGCAGGCGTAGGATTCTAATAACACACCACCTGTAGGTTCATTATTAGATGTAAATAGAAATAAATCAAGCTCAGGTAATAGTTCTGGGACATCACGCCTAAAACCTGTAAAGATAATATGTTCTGTTAACCCTTTTTCATTAACATAATTGCGTATATCTTGTTCCATACTACCTTTTCCAACTAAGATATATTTGGCTTTAATTTTATTTTCTTTTACTAAAATTTCAACCGTATCAACCCAAGTATAGTGGTCTTTAAAACCTGTAAACTCTGCAATATTTCCTATGAGTTTGTAATCTTCAGGAATTTTAAATTCTTTATGCAGCATTCCTGTAGGAGCTTGTTTTTTAAATTTGTTAATATCAGTCACACTTCCTATAACGGTAAATCGGCTATGGTCTTTTACAGCAAACTTTAAAGATTCAACTACAGGTTGCGACACACATATAATTTTTTTAATGCCTTTGTAGTTGTATTTCCACTTTCTAAAAAAGTTAGTGTCTACACGTTTTATAAGTGTTCTACAAAGCACTAAAGGTACTTTCATACCATAAATAAAATGCGATAGTACAGCTAAAGTATGTGCTTTACTACTGTGAATAAAAATAACAGATGCTTTCTTCTCTTTGGCGAGTTTTTTAAATGCCTTAGCATAAGATAAACTGTATTCCGATTTGTATTCAAACGGAATTACTTGCATGCCTTTTTCTGTTGCAATGCGATACAATTCTGAATCTATAGGACAAACAATCCATTGGTCTTCAACATAGCCTTCCGCTTTAAAAGCTTCATATAAATAAATGATTTTTTGTTCGTGTCCACGCCAACCATTTGAAGCTGTAAATTGTATTAATCGCATTTAAGAGAGGTTTGATTTTTGGTAAAAATAGGAATTATAAGCTTACTTAATTTTATAAAGTCCTACGGCTTTTTTTAATTTCTTACTCATTAAGACATAGTTGACGTAAAGTTTATTTTTAAAACTTAAATAGCGCCATTCTTTATGAGGAATGATGTGTTTTGAAACCTTAGCGTTGATATCGTCAGAAACAATAAAGTCGGTTTTTATTGCATCCCAACTTACGTTGTCATAACCATCAAACTCGTTGACTTTATTTTTTTCGTGAATAATAGACATCCATAAGCGTTGATTGGCTATTTCAACACGTCTCGATTCTTTTTTCCACATATTATGGTCACTAAACCATACTGTTTTTGGTGTGTCGTTTTTTTCAATCAGGCTTATAAAAGGATTAAAAATATGCTCTTTCTTTCCTAGCATAATATCTGGTGAAACTTGTAGTGAGTAGCCTTTTAAAATATCAATAGCCATAAAATCTTGCGATTTAAATTGCTGTTGAATTGTTGCTATATAGTCTTTACGAATACAATCGTCGTTATCAATTCGCGATGTAATAATATAAGGACTGTCTTTGCTGTCTTCTGCTATATATGATTTAATAGACGAATGAAAAGCGTCCATACCATCAATGTAAAAAGCCTTAAAATGTGGGTAAGGTTTTAAAAGCGCTTCAATTTCTGTTTTAAAATCGGCATCGGTTGTCGTGTCAAAAAATAACAACCATTGGAAATCTGTATTGGTTTGGCTAGCAACTGAGGGTAAACAGAAATTACTAAACAAACCAATTCTATGTGTCATCCACTCTCTAGTTAATAATGTTTCGTTATTCTTTGTGACGTCCCAATTTTTATTTTTGAGATTAAAGCGAGTGATGAGATAGTGTTTAAACATAGGAGATTATTAGATGACACAAATTTACAGAAATATTTGGAAGTCTTTCAGCTATAATTGAAGCGGCTTTTAATCTTTTGTCCAAAGAATTAAATACCTACTTTTGCAGTCAAAGATTACTATTATTTATATGTCAGTAACTGTAAAAATTCATGATAATTCTGCACTAACTAAAGATCAGTTAATGAGTGCCATTAAAAATTTTGACCAACAAGGTGAAATGATTGGTAATGGTTATAGGAATGTTATAAAAATACTGACTATTGGTGGAGAACGCTACAATATAAAAGAATTTAAAGTCCCTAATTTAGTTAATAAAATTGTCTATAAATTTTTTAGAAAAAGCAAAGCAGAGCGTTCATTCTTATATGCAACACGTTTGCTTAAAGCAGGTGTTTTAACCCCATCACCAGAAGCTTTTGTTGAATATAAGTCGGCATTTACTTTTGGTAGTAGTTATTATATCAGTAAGCAATTAACATACGATTTTACAATACGAAAGCTTATTGATGAGCCAGAATGTGATGATTATGATAATATCTTAAGGCAGTTTACACAATTCACTTACAGGTTGCACGAAAATGGTATTCATTTTTTAGATCATTCGCCAGGTAACACATTGATACAAAAAGAAGATGGAGTTTATAACTTTTATTTGGTAGACCTTAATCGAATGGATTTTAAAACCTTGAGTTATGATGAACGATTAGCAAATTTTGCACGCTTATCTCCTAAGGATTATATGCTGGATATTATTAGCGATGAATATGCTAAGTTAATTGAGAAGCCACATGATGAAGTTAGAGAACGTATGTATTTCTTCTCTCAAAAATTTTCATCAAGTTTTAAAAAGAAAGAAGCGTTTAAAAGAAAGTATTATTTCTGGAGAAAGAAAAAACGTTAAGGTTTTTTATATAACTCACGCAATTTAGAATACTTTAAAAATGTAATATTTGCGGTTTGTACACAAATAACAAATCCATTAAACCCATCTAAAAAACCTAATCTTAGGACATAAGATTTAAAAAAGGCCCAAGTTGGATTGCATATAATTTTCCAAAGAGGAGCTTTTTTTCCTTTATCCATATAAGCTTTAGCTGCAATCGTAGAGAAGTATTCTGTTTTTTGATTAAACTCGGAATACGTTTGATATGTTTTGTGTAAAATATCACCTTTTAAGTGGCCTGTTTTAGCGTTGGTATCAAAAAGTTGCACATTATCGTGCGGATTAATGCCTTGCCATTCCGCTTTTCTTCTATCAAAAATCCTAAGTTTTTTATTTGGGTACCAATCCGAATGTTTAATCCATTGTCCACAGAAATTATTAAAACGATTGGCATAATAACCGTCAAATTTCCAGTTCGATTTTAGATTTATAATCGATTTTTGAAGGGGTTCAGATAAGGCTTCATCTCCATCTAAAGAGACCACATAGTCATAATTAGCTTGAGATAAAGCAAAATTCTTTTGTTCTATATAGCCTAAGAATTTTTGTTCAATAAAAACCACGTTAAACTGTTCGCAAATAGCCTTGGTGTTATCTGTAGAAAAAGAATCTACCACCACAATTTCATCAACAACACCTACTAAAGACTGCAAACATTGCTTAATGTTGCGTTCTTCGTTATACGTAATAATGACTCCAGATAGTTTTAACATTGTATTAATTTCTCAGTTGTAAAAATAGTATTTTTGTGCTATGCAATCTAATTCACAAGCATCTGTAATTATTAGTACCTACAATCAACCAGAATGGTTAGCTCTGGTATTGTATAGTTATAGTATTCAAACGGAAAATAATTTTGAAATTATCATCGCAGATGATGGTTCTGATGAGCGAACAAAAGCTGTAATAGATAAATGTTCTTCAGAGACAGAATTAAAAATTACTCATGTTTGGCATGAAGATAATGGTTTTCAGAAAACAAAAATTTTGAATAAAGCGATTGTAGCATCACACTCAGACTACCTTATTTTTACGGATGGCGATTGTATTGCCAGACAAGATTTTGTAGAAACACATCTTAGATTACGCAGACCTAACTGTGCCCTTTCAGGTGGCTATTTTAAATTGGTAGCGTCTATTTCAAATGCTATAACTAAGACTATTATTTCTACGCAAAAGTGTTTTGATAAAGATTGGTTAATTGCTGAAGGACAACCTAAAAGTTTTAAATTCAATAAATTAACTAAGTCTAAATCTAAAGCAAACATTTTAAATAAAATAACACCAACTAAAGCCACTTTTGATGGTATGAATGTCTCCTGTTTTAAATCTGACATTTTAGCTGTTAATGGTTTTGATGAACGTATGCAATACGGAGGAGAAGATAGAGAAGTAGGTGAACGGATGATGAATAATGGTGTTAAGTTTATACAAGTACGTTACAGTACTATTTGTGTACATTTGCATCATGAAAGGCCTTATAAAAATGAAGAAGCAAGAGCTTTGAATGAACAAATAAGGAAAGAAACAAAACAAAAGAAAGTAACCTATACCAGTTTTGGTATTAAAAAAGAATAGACAATGGCACTACCTAAAATAACAGTGATTATTGCAACCTATAATAAAATAGATTGGTTAGAGAAAGTCCTTTACGGTTATAGCGTTCAGACTTATAAAGATTTTGATATCATTATTGCAGACGATGGTTCTACCAGTGAAACCAAAGATCTAATCGATAGATTTAAAGCAGATTATCCCGTAAATATAACACATGCTTGGCATGAAGATAAAGGGTATAGACGTCAAAAAATATTGAATGAAGCCATTGTTATGGCTAAAAATGAATATATTTTATTCACTGATGGAGATTGTATTCCGCGTAAGGATTTTGTAGAAACGCATGCTAAATTTGCTGAAAAAGGGTATTTCTTATCTGGTGGTTACTGTAAGCTTAATATGGATTTAAGTGAAACCATTTCTGAAAATGATATTACGTCTCACAATTGTTTTGATGTAAAATGGTTAAAATCTAAAGGTGAATTAGGGAGTAAAAACACTCTGAAATTATCGGTTAAAGACGGATTAGCTAGCTTTTTAGACGTGGTAACACCAACAGGAGCGACCTTTAATAACTGTAATTCTTCTGCTTGGAAATCAGATTTAATTGCCATTAATGGTTACGATGAGCGTATGCAATATGGTGGGCCAGACAGAGAATTGGGAGAGCGCTTAGTGAATTTTGGAATGAAGACGAAGCAAATACGTTATAAAGCAATCGTTTTACATTTAGATCATGCTAGAGGCTATAAGACACAAGAATCTTTAGATCGAAATTTAGCCATTAGAGCTAAAGTGAAAAAAGAAAATTTAAAATGGACACCATTCGGAATTAAAAAAGATTAGTGCAACCGTTTTAAAAAAGCCTTTAAATTACTTTCAAAAAAAGCGGGCTTAAAATCTAAATACAATTCTGTAGCTTTTGATTTTAATACTTTAGGGTGTTCAATATTTAGATATGGTTTATTGTCATAATCTTTAAGATGAACAGAAACGTATTTTATATTGTCGTCAAACATATTCCAAGCCTCTTTCTTAATCCAAGGTGAGAATATGGTAAATGTTGGAATATAAAGTGCTTTTGCCATATTTATGGCTCCGCCTTCATTGCCTATTAAGGCGTCACAATGCGAGGTTATAGCCAAAAAATCTCTTAAAGATTTTCCAAAGACATCAAAATAAATATGTTTTTGAGTTTCTGGAGAGCATAATTCTAAAATAGCTTTAGCATCTGCTTCCTGTTTTGGAATGTAATTGAATAAAATCTGACTAGTGGGTTGTTCTAATACGATTTGGTCAATCACCTTTGCCATATATTCAAAAGGATAGGTTTTGTTGTGGCCGCTACCTAAGACACCAATCATAAATAGGGGGTTTTCCAAATCAATAGCGCTAGATTCTAAAAATTGTTTAGCGTTATTTTTTTCATCTTCTGTGAGATATATTTTTGGTCGTACAATTTTTAAAGCATCAATGTCTAAAGGTTTTAACAGTTGTAAACGATTTTCAATCGCTAGGCCAGCATTTGTATGTGCTTTGCTTTTATGTTTAAAGGTGTGAGTATAGATAAACGATTTTTTTCCTTTATCAATAGAGATTTTAGTTTTTGCTTTAGATAAAAAAGTCATGAGTTTACTCGATAATTTAGAGTAAACATCAATAACGACATCAAAATTTTGCTTGTTTAAATCTTTAGCAAATTTATAAAGTTGGAATTTGCTCTTTTCGTGTTCCGGAGTGAAAAAATGAAAATAATCAATAAAAGGATTGTTTTTAACCACAGGAAAAGTGTGCGAATTAATCACATAGTGTAATTCTGCTTTAGGATATTTATGTTTTATAGCTTCAAATAAAATACTTGTAGCCAAAACATCACCAATCATTTTTTGTTGAATAACTAAAATTTTCATTCTTCAAGTTATAAGAAATCCAACTGAAAATCAATAGCTCTCAGTTGGATTGTTATAGGTTTATTTTTTTTAGAGCTCATATAACCAGTTAAACAGCTACATCATACTCACGTAAAGCGTCATTTAAAGATGTTTTCTTATTTGTACTCTCTTTACGCTTACCAATTATTAAAGCACAAGGAACTTGGTATTCGCCAGCAGCAAATTTTTTGGTGTAGCTGCCAGGAATAACTACAGAGCGCGCAGGAACAACACCTTTAGTTTCTATAGGCTCATCACCAGTTACATCTATAATTTTTGTACTCATTGTTAATACTACATTAGCACCTAAAACAGCTTCTTTTTCTACACGTACGCCTTCAACAACAATACAACGAGAACCAATAAACGCACCATCTTCAATAATAACAGGAGCAGCTTGTAAAGGCTCTAACACACCACCAATACCAACACCACCAGAAAGGTGAACGTTTTTACCAATTTGTGCACAACTACCAACCGTTGCCCATGTATCTACCATAGTACCTTCATCTACATAAGCGCCAATGTTTACATAACTTGGCATTAAAATAGTACCAGAAGAAATGTAAGCTCCATGTCTAGCTACGGCATGTGGTACAACTCTAATTCCTTTTTCTGCATAACCACGTTTTAGTGGGATTTTATCATGATATTCAAAAATTCCAACTTCAAATGTTTCCATTTTCTGAATTGGAAAATATAAAACAACTGCTTTTTTTACCCATTCGTTTACCTGCCATCCATCATCAGTTGGTTCTGCGACACGTAAGGTGCCCGCATCAACAAGATCTACGACGCTTTTTATCGCTTCAATAGTAACGTTGTTAGTTAAGAGAGAACGATCGTCCCAAGCATTTTCTATTACAGATTGTAGTTGTTTCATATGTATCTATTTTATTGTTTTATTAAAGTCACATGCTGTTGGCTATTTATTATTTATCATGATAATAAAGCTTATACATGCTCATTTCTGTAGAAAAAATTAAGTTCAAAGATAAGTCCATAAACACCCATCAAAAAATATTTTTTAAATAAATGTGACCTATTCAAAATACAAGTGTCTTATAGAATATTAAATGGAGGGTAATTTATTTTTTTTATAACTTTTATCTGATAATTTAATTAATAGCTAGTATAGAAAACCCCTTTCCCCGTAATTTAAGGGGTTTTCTTTTTTTTAGGAAGATATATGTGACTTAAGTAAAAATGAAGTGTCTTATATATACATTGATAAAGTGATTTATTTTTTGAGGGAATAAAATCATAACATTGGTTTGATTAGATTGGTTATCTATGGAAACGCTTCTTTTTTTAAGGAAGCGTTTTTTAATTACTGTATCTTTGCAATTATGGGAAGAATTTTAGCCATTGATTTTGGTACAAAACGAACAGGTTTAGCGGTTACAGACGAAATGCAAATTATTGCTTCTGGTTTAACCACAGTTGATACTAAGGAGTTACTACAATTTTTAAAACACTATGTTTCTACTGAAAAAGTTGAGAGATTTGTAGTTGGCTTACCTAAGCAAATGGATAATACAGCATCAGAAAGTGAAGTTTATATTCAGAAGTTTTTAGAAAAATTAAGTAAAAGCATTCCTGAAATTCCTGTAGATCGAGTTGATGAGCGTTTTACATCTAAAATGGCTTTTCAAACGATGATTGATAGTGGGTTGAAGAAAAAGCAGCGACAAAATAAAGCCTTAATTGATGAGATTAGTGCAACACTTATTTTGCAGAGTTACCTTTCTAGTATTTAGTAAATAAATGTAAAGTGTTGAAAATTTGCGTCTTTGCTACTTAGCGAGAACGTCTGTGGGAATTTAGTTTTTGAAATTTGAAATTATATTCTTTAAAATTGATACTTTTGCACTCGAAAATAAACGAATTATGATTTTACCAATCGTTGCCTATGGAGATGCTGTTTTAAAGAAAAAAGCAAAAACCATTGATAAAGATTATCCAAAGTTAAATGAGCTAATTGAAAACATGTACGAAACCATGTATGGTGCGTATGGTGTTGGTTTAGCGGCACCTCAAATAGGATTAGCTATTCGTATGTTTTTAGTTGATGCGAGTCCCTTTGCTGACGACGACAGTCTTTCTGAAGAAGAGCAAGAACAACTTAAAGGTTTTAAAAAAACATTTATAAATGCTCAGATTTTAGAAGAAGAAGGAGAAGAATGGGCTTTTAACGAAGGCTGTTTAAGTATTCCAGATGTAAGAGAAGATGTTTTTAGAAAACCTAAGATTAAAATTCAATATCAAGATGAGAATTTTGATACTCATGTTGAAGCGTACGACGGTTTAATTGCAAGAGTAATTCAACATGAATATGATCATATTGAAGGTGTTTTGTTTACTGATAAATTGTCGTCATTTAAAAAGCGTTTAATAAAAGGGAGATTGACTAATATTTCAAAAGGTAAAATTAAAATTGATTACAGAATGCGTTTTCCTGCAATGAGCAAGAAACGTTAATACAATATATATGAGCTTAGACAAAATTTTATCCATTTCTGGAAAACCAGGTTTATACCAAATCGTAACACAGACTAGAACAGGTGCTGTTGTAGAATCTTTAATAGACAAAAAAAGAATCACAGTTGGTGCACATAGTAATATTAGCATTCTTAGTGAAATTGCAATTTATACGCTAGCAGAAGAAGTGCCTTTAAAAGATGTGCTTAAAAAAGTAAAAGACAAAGAGAATGGACAGCCAACATCTATCAGTCATAAAGATGGAAAAGATGTTTTAGAAGAATTTTTCTTTGAAGTATTGCCAGATTATGATGAAGATCGTGTGTATCCTTCTGACATAAAAAAAGTGGTACAGTGGTATAATTTACTTCAAAAGAATGACCTTTTAGATGCGCTTGAAGAATCTAAAACCAACAACGATACTTCTGAGGAAGAAGAATAAACATGTCTGATAAAACAGCTCAATTAAAAGCCTTTGAACGTTTGTTACGTATCATGGACGAGTTGCGAGAGCAATGTCCTTGGGATAAGAAGCAAACAATGGAATCTTTACGTCATTTAACTATAGAAGAAGTTTATGAACTTGGAGATGCTATTCTTGATAACGACTTAGAAGAGGTTAAAAAAGAATTGGGCGATGTTTTACTTCATATTGTGTTTTATTCTAAAATAGGGAGTGAAACCAATAACTTTGATATCGCCGATGTTTGTCATAGTATTTGTGATAAGCTTATAGATCGTCATCCTCATATATATGGTGATGTGGTTGTAAAAGATGAAGAAGAAGTAAAACGTAATTGGGAACAATTAAAGCTTAAAGAAGGCAAAACAAGTGTGCTTGAAGGTGTCCCAAAAAGTTTACCAGCTATGGTAAAAGCAAGTCGGATACAAGATAAAGTTGCAGGAGTAGGATTTGATTGGGAAACACCTGAACAAGTCTTTGAAAAAGTAGAAGAGGAGCTAGCCGAACTAAAAGTTGAAATTTTAAAAGGCGACCAGGATGCTATTGAAAGTGAGTTTGGAGACGTTATGTTTTCAATGATAAATTACGCACGTTTCCTTAACGTAAATCCTGAAAATGCTTTGGAGCGCACTAATAAAAAATTCATTAAACGCTTTCAATATCTAGAAAGCAAAGCCAAAGCCTTAGGTAAGTCTTTAAAAGACATGACACTTTCTGAAATGGATGTGTTTTGGGAAGAGGCAAAACTGTTATAAAATTCCTGATAATTTAAGAATTCCTGTAGCAAATTAGAGACGTTTAGCCTCTGTCTACGCAGTGTAAAACAGTAAAAATGCTGTGTTTTACTATCTAAATCATAAAATTTTCTAAAAATTTAAAATAGAAACATCCAAAACTAATTTCTGTGCGTAAATACTTTATATAAAAACAAAAAACGTTTTTATAATCTTAGTAGGAGATCTTAATTATTATTTTAAGCGGTTATAATTAAGGTTAATTTAGTTTAGTTAGGGCAAAACCCATCTGTAGAGACAGATGGGTTTTGATATGTTATGGCTTTAATGAGCCTATTTTTTAATTTATTGATGTGGATTCTCAATATAAATAAAGAAGCTTAATTTTTTATAAGCTTTTTTCTAAAGATGTTTCCGTTAGTGTTTTTTATCTCAATAATATAATTGCCAGAATTTAGATCTTGGATATTAATTTCCTGATTTAATTTAGACTGCCCATTTTTAACAATTCTGCCTAATACATCTATAATGTTAAATGTAATAGCTTCTGTTACATTTTCATTACTGGTAATTGTAATAGCATTACTAGTTGGGTTAGGAAATAATTTTAATTCAGGCTTTATTTCAAAAGTTGGTGTGCTTAACGTTTGATCTTCAGCCATAATATTATCAATATCTAATATGGCATCTATAGGTTCTGATTCCCACGAAGGAACAGCATTGTGTAATATTCTCATTTCTTCAACTCCTTGACTTCCACTCCCAAAAGTAACGGCATAATTAAAAGTATCAGACAGTGCTGTAATGTTTTCTTCAAGTATAGAAAAGGAAATTCGTTTCCATCCTTCGTTTGGTAAAACAGCTATAGCATTAGTAGTACTACAACGATAAATAAGACCATAATCAGTTTGAAAAGAAAGTCTCAAAAAAATAACATTAGAACCAGAGTTTCTAACATCCATTGATATATATTTTACGCGACTTGAAAGATTACCTTGATAGTAATTGCCCTGCCACTGTGCATTGTTTTTAGTCATTAATTCGAGGTCTGAACCAGAGCCACTAGAAGTGACACGTAAAAAATTATCCTCGTCACCTAAAGGTCCTCCGTTGTAAATGTTTTCATTTGGTATGGAACTGTTTTTTGTCCAATTGCTCATTGTGTAGTCTTCAAAGTCATCAACTTGATTTAACGCAACTTGTGATAATACTACAGTGGGTACGCATAATAGTAAAAAGGGTAATAGTTTTCTCATAAATTTTTTTGGTGTTAATATTTAGTTTTTCTTTTTAATGGACTATGCTATAAAAAAATTATAGCACTACTTTTTCTTTTAGCATTAAAGCGAAAGCTTCTGGCTCATGACAAAATCAACGGTCATAAGTTGAAGCACTCTGTTTATGTTAATTGTGATTTTAATTATACATCCCCCGAACTTTAGTCAGCTTGGCTTTCCAAGTATCTAATTCTTTTTTATGGTTAGCAATATTTTTGTGTACATCTTTTACTAACGGATTATCTGATTTTACATTAGAGAAAAACTGTAAATTATTTTCCAATTGATTAATTTCAGATTTTATCTCATCAATTCTCTTTTTGATAAAGTTATACTCATTGTCAAGTAATCTTGTATCATCAGGATTAGCTAAATTTTCAAGCTTGCTTTCAAACTTAATCATGTCTAATTTAGACTTATCCATTTTTAGCTTATCAAAGGCATCATCTATTGCTTTGTAGAATTTACCATCAATGTAACGTTTGGTTTGTGGTACATGACCAATTTCTTTCCATTCAGAAATTTTAGCTTTTAAAACGTCAATATCGGCTTTAGGATCATCTGTAAGCTCTAAGGTTTTTAAAGCATCTAGAAGCTTAACTTTTTTGTCGAAAGCATCATATAAGTGTTGGTCTTGTGCTTTACGCTCTGCATGCATTCTGTCAAAATAATGGTTACAAGCTCCTTTAAACTGCTTCCAAATTTTATCGCTATCTTTTCTTGGAACATGACCTATTTTTTTCCATTCATTCTGAATTTTCTTCATCAATGGAGTTACCGTTTTAAAGTCGTCACTGTCTTTATGCTCTTCTGCAATTTGAATTAAATCCTTTTTCTTTTTAAGGTTATCGTATTGATCTTTCTTTAAATCTTTGTAGAAGTTATTTTTACCACGATTAAAAGTTCTTACAGCATCTTTAAACTTTGCCCAAGTTTGTTCGTTTACTTTTAGTGGTACTTTTCCGGCTTTGAAAAAAGCATCTCTTAAAACTTCAATATCTTTAATTTTTTTCTGCCACGCACTATGAGAATTACCTTTGTCTTCAGCAATTTTTACTATTAGTGCTATAATTTCTTCTTTGCGTTCAAGATTTTTTTCGTGGGCTTTATCCATATCAGCATAATAAGCTTGGCGCTTATCGTGTATGGCTTTTGTTGCATTACTGAAACGTTCCCAAATAGCTTCTCTGTGTTCTTTACTAACAGGTCCAAGCTCTTCTTTCCATAATTTATGTAAGACTTGTAATTCTCTAAATGAACGATTGGTGTTTTCGTCTTGTGCTAATTCTTCAGCACGTTCTATGATTTTTAATTTTTGATCATAGTTGTGTTTAAAGTCCATATCTCTCAAATCATTATTGAGGTGTAGAAAGTCATAGAAACGTTCTACGTGATGATGGTAAGTATTCCAAGCGTTATTGTATTTGTCTCTAGGAATTGGGCCAGCATTACGCCATTTTTCTTGTAATTCTTTAAAGTGCTTATAGGTTGTGCCCATGTTTTCTTCAACACTAAGCAGGCCTTTTATGTCTTCTATAATTTGTAGTCTATCGTCTAAGTTTTGCTTGAGGTTTTGCTCACGCTCCTTATAATAGGCATTTATTTTTTGTTTGTATTCCTTATAAAGTGAATTGAAATGTTTTTTGGTGTCGTTGGTATAATAGAAATCTATTTCATTACCACCTTCTGCAATAAACTCTTCTTTTTTCTCGTCTAAAAGTTCACTGAATTTAGCATTGAATTCAGTTTTAATTTCATTAACGTGCTTTGAAATGGTCTGAATTTTATGATTTTTTAGGAGTCTGCTGATTTCGGTTGTCAGCTCATCCATAGTCATGGCATGATAATCTTTTTCTTCAACTTCATGACGTTCTGCATTAGACTCGTCTTCGGCATCTTCAGCATTTGAAGCTTCTATTTCTTCAACGTGATTGTCTTTGGTTGAATCCGTTTTTGTTTCAATTTCTAGAGCCTCGTCAGTTGAGGTTATTTCAGTTTCAACGTTAGAAGTTGTTTCTTGTGTTGGAGTAGTTTCGTTAGATACTACTTCTTTTTTTCCATCTGCTTCTTGCAGGTTATCATTCTCAGACATGTGTCAATTTTTTTATATAGGAGGTTAAAGATACTAACTAGTAGCTGAATTACAAAGGGATTTGCAGATTGTACTAATATTATTGAGCGTTTAGGGCTTATTCCATATTTCCCAAGATTTTTCGGCCTGTAATCGTAACATCTCTAAGCCATTAATAGTTGTAGCTCCTTTTAAACGTCCTTGGTTTAAAAACTTAGTTTCTTCTGGATTGTAGATAAGGTCGTATAAAATGTGATTTTCACATAAAGCTTCGTAAGGTATATCTGGACATTTATCTACATTTGGAAATGTGCCAATTGGGGTACAATTAATTATAATAGTATGTTCTGAAATGATTTTTTTAGTCAAATCTGAATATAAAAAACGAACCCCTTCTTTATGAGAACGCGATACAAAATTTAATTTAATGTCTAGCTTTTTAAGCGCATAAGCAATGGCTTTAGAAGCGCCTCCAGTGCCTAAAATTAAAGCCTTTTTATGATGTGATTTTAAATGTGGTTGTATAGAGTTTTTAAACCCGTAAAAATCGGTATTATAACCTATTAGTTTTTTGTTTTTTGTAAACCTGATGGTGTTTACAGCTCCAATTTCTTGTGCTTTTTTATTAAGTTTATCAAGTAAAGGTATTACTTGTTCTTTATAAGGAATAGTTACATTAAGTCCTTTTAAATTTGAGGTGCTTGTTATAACTTCTGAAAGTTCATCTATAGATTGTAAGTCGAAATTTACATAAGAGTGCTGTAAATTTTCAGTTTCAAATTTGGTTTTAAAATAACTTCTAGAAAAGGAGTAGGAGATGTCTTTACCTACGAGTCCGAATTTAAGTTTTGAGTTGTCTTGTGCGTTGTCCATACCATTCTAATCCTAAAACTATGAGGATTCCTAAGGCAATATAAGCAATTGCAATGTAAGTTTGCGTATTCAAATCTGGTAAAAAGCGTTGGTAATTGGCAATAATTTGTTTTCCAGTTGAATCCAAAATAAGTGAACCTTCAAGATTTGTTTTGTAAATCGTTTCTTTCCAAGGCCAAACCACACCAAGTGAGCCAATTATAAACCCCATTATAGTTGCTAAAGTAATGTTTTTATAATGTTTTAGAATATAGTTTAGGATATGAGAAAAGGTTACTAGACCAACAACAGACCCCAAAGTAAAAACAGCTAAAACTTTTAGCATTCGTATTCTTACGGCATTGTGTATAAATTCAAAATTACCACTAAAAATATCAAATACAGTATCGTAAAGTGCATTTACAGAATCGACTAAGAGCAATACATAATTGCCTAATAAAATAAGAATAAAAGACCCAGAAAATCCGGGTAATGTCATGCCGGAAACGCTTATAATTCCACAGAAAAACACAAAAAAGAGATTGTCGTTTTCTTTAGCAGGGTCTAAGAAGCTAATGCTAATTCCTGCTATAGCGCCGAGTGTTAGCGCTAAAATAGTGGTTCTATTCCATTCTTTAAAATCTTTACTTATGTAGTAAATGGAACCTAGAATCATTCCAAAAAAAGTACTCCAAACATAGAGTTCGTAATGTACAATGAGGTAATCTAATAGTTTAGAAACGCTAAAATAGCTTACTATCATACCTAAGAATAATAGGCTTAAAAATTTACCATTGATGTAACGATAAAAGCTTTTAAATCTTCCGTTAAGTAATAGTCTAAAAGCTGTTTTGTTAACACGTTGTAGTGAGTAGATAAACTCTTCGTAAAAACCGGCGACAAAAGCAACCACTCCTCCAGAAACACCAGGAACTTTGTTTGCAGCTCCCATAGCCAAACCTTTAATGACCAGGAATATACGATCTTTAAGGGCTCTTGTGCTTTGCATTACACGTTGTTTTTTTGTTTTCCTAAAGTTTCTAAAACAAGAATTGCAGCAAAACCAATAATAATAAATACAATAGCCATTACTATCTCATTATCTCCACTATAGGAAGACGGTAAAATACTTTTGTCTAGTAAGGTTACTACTTCTCCTTCAGAATTTACGCGTGTTTTTAAAACCTCTTTCCAAGGCCATATTTTGTTTAAAGACCCAATCATAAAACCAGTTAAGATGGCTAATGTTAGGTTTTTATGATGCTTAAACATCCAGTTTAGCGCTTTAGAAAAGACTTTAAGTCCAATGACAGCACCAACGGCAAGTAATACAAATTTAAAAAGAGCATCTTTAAAAAGTTCCATGTTACCATTAAGTAAACCATCTCTTAAATTGTTAATTGTATCTATTGCTGTTTGGTAAGCTCCAAGAATAAGTAAAATAAAAGCACCAGAAACACCAGGTAATATCATAGCTATTATGGCAATAAAACCACAAAACAACAAATAGAATGGACTGTCTGGAGAAGCAAACGGTTCTGCTAGTGTAATGTAAAATGATAAAATAGAAGTAATAATAATTGCAATTACTAATTTTAACGACCAACCATTGATTTGTTTAGCGATGTAAAGAATACTTGCTAAAACAAGTCCAAAAAAGAAAGACCAAAGTAAAATAGGTTCATTGTGTAGTAGCCATTTTATCAGTTTTGCTAAGGATAAAATGCTAATAGCAATTCCTGAAAATAGAGCTAATAAAAAATTACCGTTAATAGAATTCCAAGCGGTTTTAAAGCCATCTTGTTTCCAAACTTTAAAAACATTTAGATTTACTTTGTCTATACTTTCTATAAGTTCTTCGTAAATACCAGAAATAAAAGCAATAGTTCCTCCAGAAACACCTGGAACAACATCTGCAGCTCCCATAGCAATACCTTTAAAAGTGATGGCTAAATAATCTATAAATCGTCTTTGCATTCTTTTGTAAAATAAGAGCTGCTAAGGTAAGATTTTTTTTAGTTTGATGTCTTTTTAGCTTCTGAAATTATAGCCTTAATTAAAGGTCTGTCTGTGAGTTGAGGAAATAATTCTGAAATAATAAAACTATAGTCAATATTAAGACATGTGGCGTTTTTTAGATGGAAACGGCCTTCTTCAGGTTGATATACCATAAAGTAGAGTCCTGCTAAACGATACTCAACTTCAGGGCTTTCTGGATAGAATTCTGTCGTTTGTAATAAATTGAAAATAGCAGCTTGGTACTCGCCAAGTTCAATTAAGATATCTGTTCTGTTTAACCAAGTATCTAATTCGTAATTTCCTAGTTCTAAAGCGCGTTTGTAACCTTGTTCTGCTTCTTCAAGAAAATTTAAATGTTTGTTTACTGTGGCATACAATTTCCAATATAACACATTGTCTCCGTCAATTGCAACGGCTTTTTTTATGTAATCAAGTGCGTTTTGGTAATCGTGACGTTTAAGGTAAAATTTAGTAATTGCAATCCAACCTTTATCTAGTAAAGCATCTTCATCAATCGTTTTTTTGAAAAATTGAATAGCTAAATCACTCTGTCCAAGTTTTGAATAACAATAGCCAATTCTCAAAAGCGCAAAAGAAGTAGGATCGTCTAAAGCTAAAGTGATTTTATAATTTTCAATCGCTTCTTCGTACTTTTTTAGTTTTTCTAAAACTTTACCTTTTTCAATATAAGCTCCGACAAAAGTATCATCAGAAATAATTGCAAAATCAAAAGCTGCACTTGCTTTGGCATATTCTTTAATAGCAAAATATTGTCTGCCTAATTGATGCCAGGCAACTTCACAATAAGGATTAGTATCTAGGAATTCATTCAGGTATTCTATTGCTTCAGAATTTTTATTTAAAAAATCGTAGCAGTAAATTATATTATGAAGTGCAGAATAATCTGTAACATCACTTTCTAGACATTTTTTAAAATAGATAATAGCATCATCAAACTGATCTAGGAATAAATATTCCATACCTACCAAAGCGTACAAATCTGCATCATCTTCTGGTGAGTTAGACATGTCAATGGCAATAAGCAATGTATTTATTGCTTTTTGATGCTCATCTTGCTTAGATAATACATTTGCTTTTTGAATGAAAATCTCTTCGTTAGTGGGTTCTAAACTATGAAGTTTATCGAGAAGTTCATTGGCTTCTGCAAACTTATTCTCAATAACCAATATTTCTACTTGAAATAACCTGAGGTTAATAGATGTAGGGTGTTGTTCTAAACCTAATTTTATAGCACGTTTAGACAAAGCAATTTTACCATTTTCAAGATAATGATGAATAATGTTCTCAAATTCGGCCGAATCAAAGAACAATATATTATTGGTCTTTAACATCGATTCAAATCGAGTAAGTGGAAAATTTTCGTCTTCGTGACTGTACTGCATATATGGATTAATATTTCACCGAAATAAAATTACAGTTATCCTTTAGTCTACATTGCTTTTTGAGCGAATGTTTTTAACAAAGTAGTTAACATTAAAACCCCACTTTATTTGTTGTGGCTTAAGAATCTGTAATTTAGTAACTTGTGTATTGAAGGATATGTTTAGATACTGTCTAATATTGACGTAATAATACGACAGCCTTCAATTATTTCATCATTTGAGATGGTTAATGGAGGTGTAATTCGGATAGCTTTTGGTTCAAAAAGTAACCAAAATAGGATTAATCCTTGGTTTTGAGCTTCTAAAATAACCTGACTTGTAAGGTCTGCACTTTCTGTTAAAGCGGCTAACATTAATCCACGACCTCTAATTTCTTTGATGTGTTTATGCTGAAGGTGTTTTCTTATTAATGCTTCTTTTTTTAAGGTTTCAGCAATGAGATTAGACGTTGTTATTTCTTTTAAAGTAGCTAAAGCAGCAGCAGCAATTACAGGATTGCCTCCAAAGGTTGTGATATGTCCAAGTTTAGGATTGTCGCTTAAAGTACTCATCATTTCTGTTGAGGCGGTAAAAGCTCCAATGGGTAAACCGCCTCCTAAGCCTTTACCTGTAACAACAATATCTGGTTGGCAGTTGTAGTTTTCAAATCCAAATAGCTTTCCCGTTCTGCCAATTCCTGGTTGAATTTCGTCAAGAATAAATACAGCTCCAACGGCATTGCAACGTTCTTGAACTTTAGCTAAATAATTATTAGTAGGTTCAATAAAGCCTGCTCCTCCTTGAATGGTTTCTAAAATAACTGCAGCTGTGTTTTCTGTAATTTGAATTAAATCGCTTTCTGAGTTAAATTCAATATGTTTTATGTCTGGAATTAGTGGTAGAAAAGGGTGTTTACGTTCTTCGTAATCCATTAAGCTTAATGAGCCTAATGTGTTGCCATGATAGGCATTTTTTGCAGCAATTATTTCTGAACGCTGTGTATAACGTCTTGCTAATTTTAGGCTACCTTCAATAGCTTCTGTACCAGAATTAACTAAATAGGTAGATTCTAATGGTTTTGGCAAATGTGCAGCGATGAGCTTAGATAATTCAACAGCAGGTGCTTGAATATACTCACCATATACCATGACATGAAGGTATTTGTCCAATTGCGTTTTTACAGCGTCAATGACTTTAGGGTGTGCATGTCCTAGGCTACAAGCAGAAACACCTGCAACAAAATCTAGATACGCTTTAGCGTTGGTATCATAAATATAAGAGCCTTTAGCATGGCTTATTTCCATGGCTAATGGATGTGGTGTTGTCTGGGCTTGGTATTTAAAAAAGTCTGTTTTCAATTAGTCTTTTTCTTTTTTTGATTGTAAGGGTTTTGCTTTTTTTAACGTTGCTTTTAAAGGAGCCGTCGTTGTTTTTTTAGGTAAATTCCGAGCTGCTTTGTTGTCTTTTTTTGGTGTTGCTTTTCCGGCTTCTTCAACACGTTTGGTGGTGTTGTCATCAATAAATTCTTCGGCAGGAACGTAATCTTCTAAGCCTTTAATTATTGGCAAATCTAATGGAGGATCGTCTTTAAATAAATCTTCAACTGAGAGTGGGCGCTCTTCGCCTCGCCAATCAAAACCTCTTAATTGTCTTGCGCTTTTAGGGAAATCTGTCTCAGGAAAAATATCTCCATCAATTTGGTTAATAAAGCGTACTTCCTCAACAGCTTGGTCAATAATTTTAACATTAATACTACCAGATTTTGACTTTTGAATACCAATTAATTCATTGTCGTCATTCCGTAAATAGCGAATGGTTTCTGCATTTTTGAGTACATCAACATTGTATAGTTCATTGTCTTTAAATAAACCAATTAGTTGTTGTCCTTTTATTTGGTTGAAGCCATCTTTGCTTATAGTGTCTTTACTAACTAAAAAAGCATTGTTGAATACTTTTAACGAATCGAGTTGTTCCGTTTTAACGTTAGAAATTAAATGAATAGTGTCTCCTGTCATTTGATTTTCTATATTCCAGAGTACTGGTTTGCGCTGTATTGCAAATGCATCTGTAGAGCTAAATCGGCTGAGATTTATCATTTGTGTCAATCCCGTTTTGTGATCTACGTGAATAGAGTCTGATTTACCTGCTAAGTCGCTTTTGTATAATTTCACATTGTAAAAAGCTCTTGTGATTCTGTGATCTTCTTTACCTGTAACCAATAAGGTGTCTGCGTGCATATAAACAGAATCTTTTTCTTGAACGGTTATGGCTAGAGCTCTTTTGGTAATATACATAGAGTCTTTTTCGCGCCAGACTTCAGCATAATGGCCTTTTACAATACTTTTATTTAAAGTGTCTGTTACAGTAATATTATTAGTGGCTGAAGCAAAATTTTTGTTTCTATCAAAATATAAGCTGTCTCCTTCTACGGTTCTGTTTTCATAATCGATTTTAGCATTACGCTGAAAATGACCAGTATCGTTGTTGGTGTTGTAAAAGCCACGTTCGCAATAGACCTTACTGGTTTCTCCAACAATAGTTGATGGTCCAAAAAGGTAAGCGTGTCCATTTTCTGTATAAAAATCGAGACGCTCTGTATTGAGTGTATATTGTGGGTTTACAAGTACTACATCTTTTACAAATTGATATTTACTCGTATTCATGTAGTAACGGCCAATTTGACTTGTAATGGTTCCTGAAGAATCTCTTACAACCGTTCCACCTGTATTGTAATAAGCTTGTTGTCTGGTTCTATTAAACCAAAGTGTATCTGTTTTTAGTGTTGATTGTGGTTCGGTTAAAACAACATCTCCACTTGCAAAAGCTAATTGTGTTTTTCCGCTATACTCTACATATTTGGCAACCATATTAATAGAGTCTCCTTGTTTCATTACAACATTACTAAAAGCTTCAATGAAATCTTGATCTTGATAATAAATAGCTTTGTCGCACCACATATTTACTCCTTCATGGATAAAGTGGATTTGTTGTGATTTGTCTCTAAGAAAGACTATGGCGCCATCTTCAACTTCTGGAGCGGTTGAAGCATTACCAGCGTATTTAATGGTAATACGTTGTTTTTCTTGAGCAAAACTAATGCATACAAAGGAAAAGCAAATGAGAAATAATAAATTCTTAAAACGTTTCAAAGGCATATGTTTTTTACAAAATAACACTTATTAGATTTGCTTTAGTATGTGTTAACGTTTTTTTTAACAGAAATGTATAGCTTACCAAGCTTAATAGTAGATAAAAATATTGGTTTTTCTGAGAAATAGTTTAAAGTTAAGACACTATATCTTTACCGTAAATTTCACAAAAAAACCAATATTTTATTTAAGTCTAATTATATCTTCTTACGAATGATAGTCTGTTTACGATCAGGACCCACAGATACAATTGTAATAGGAATATTTAATTCGTTTTCTAAGAATTCAACATAACCATTTAAATTTTCAGGTAGTTGTGACGCTTCAGTCATTCCTGTTAAATCTGCAGCCCAACCTTTTACTTCTGTATAAATAGGAGTAATGTTTTCTTCTTCAATGTTATATGGTAAATGCGTAATGGTTTCACCTTTATACTTATAAGCAGTACATACTTTAAGGGTTTTAAAACCAGAAAGCACATCTCCTTTCATCATTATTAATTGTGTAACTCCGTTAACTTGACAAGCATAACGTAAAGCGACTAAATCTAACCAACCACAACGTCTTGGGCGACCTGTAGTAGCTCCAAATTCGTTTCCAACCTTGGCCATAGTTGCGCCATCTTCATCAAATAATTCTGTTGGAAATGGTCCAGAACCCACACGAGTAGTATAAGCTTTAAAAATTCCGAAGACTTCTCCAATTTGGTTTGGTGCAACCCCTAAACCTGTACAAGCACCTGCCGCAGTGGTATTAGACGATGTTACAAAAGGATACGTTCCAAAATCAATATCTAATAAAGAGCCTTGAGCCCCTTCTGCTAATATCGATTTTCCAGATTGTTGTGCTTGATAAATGTATTCTTCAGAGTCAATAAACTGTAATGATTTTAAAGTTTCGATAGCTTCAAAGAAATCGGCTTCTAATTCTTTTAGGTTGTATTGAATATCTACGTTGTAAAATTCAATCATTGCTTCGTGCTTGTCTGCTAAAGCTCTGTATTTGTCTTTCCAATCGGCTAATTCAATATCTCCAACTCTAATTCCATTTCTACCAGTTTTGTCCATGTATGTTGGACCAATACCTTTTAATGTAGACCCTATTTTAGCTTTACCTTTAGAAGCTTCACTTGCGGCATCTAATAAACGATGCGTAGGTAAAATAATATGTGCTTTACGAGAAATGCAAAGGGATTTTTTATAATCTACGTTTTGTTCTTTTAACTTATCTAGTTCTTTCTTGAAAATAACAGGATCGATAACAACACCATTACCGACGAGATTCACTTTGTTCTCGTGAAAAATACCTGATGGAATTGTGTGCAATACATGTTTTTTGCCGTTAAATACCAAAGTATGACCTGCATTTGGCCCACCTTGAAAGCGTGCAATAATATCGTAGTTAGAGGTAAATACATCGACAATTTTTCCTTTGCCTTCATCTCCCCATTGTAATCCAAGTAGTAAATCTACTGCCATTTTAAAATTGAGTTAGTCGTCTTTTTTACGATTACCGTAAAAATATAGTGAATGATTAGTTATCTGAATATCAAAAACCTCTTCAATGGTTTTTTTTATGGATTGAATGCGTGGATCACAGAATTCTATAACCTCTCCTGTGTCTGTAAGAATAACATGATCGTGATTTTTGTCGAAATAGGATTTTTCGTAATGTGCTTGACTTTTTCCAAATTGGTGTTTGCGAACCAAAGCACATTCTAACAATAATTCAATCGTATTATAAAGCGTGGCTCTACTTACACGGTAGTTTTTGTTTTTCATTTTAATATAAAGAGACTCTATGTCAAAATGATCTTCGCTGTCATAAATTTCTTGAAGTATAGCGTAACGCTCAGGTGTTTTTCTGTGACCTTTATCTTCTAGGAATTGTGTAAACACGCGTTTTACAATTTCTTGGTTGCTTTCTTCTGTAGTTGCATTCATAATTAAGGAGCAAATTTAAGCAAATTTTAAATGATATAAATTGTAAAAACTAGGATTTAAAAGGAAAAGAAATGAACATGTTTTTAATAACTTTTTAAAAGTTTAAAAAAACGAGTTATACTCTAGTAACTTTATCAATGCCATTAATTTTTTTAAGCTTTTCAATTACCTTTTTTAGCATAGTTTGGTTTTTGACTTCCACTGTTATTTTTCCTGTGAATACACCGTCATCACTAGAAAAGCTTAGGCTTTTCATATTTACGTGCATATTCTCGGAAATTAATTTTGTAATATGATTCACCAGTCCCATATCATCAATACCAGATAATGTAATCTGTGAGGTGTATACTTGCTGTGACGAATCTATCCATTTTGCTTGTAAAATTCTGTATGCGTAATTAGATTGTAAGCTTACAGCATTAGGGCAATTTTTCTTGTGCACTTTTATACCTTCATTAATGGTTACAAAGCCAAATACTTTGTCGCCAGGAATTGGATTACAGCAATTTGCTAATGTATAGTTGAGTTTTTCTTCCTCTTTACCAAAAACCAACATGTCATATTTAGAAGTAATTTCTTCTTTATGAATATCTTTTGGAACCGATGGTTTGTATATTTTGTTTTTAAAATAACTAACAAAGGCATTGCTACGAGAAGACGCAAATGCTTTTAATTTGCTGTTGTCAATAGTACCAATACCAACACGATAAAATAAATCTAAAGACGTATTTAGTTTAAAATAACTAACCAATTCATTAATGGAACTTTCATTTAAAGTTATTTTTAATTGCTTTAATTTTCGTCTTAAAATCTCTTTTCCTTCTTCTGCGATAAGCTTGGTGCCTTCGTTTAATGCCGATTTAATTTTACTTCTAGCTCTTGCTGTAGTAGCATAATCTAGCCAATTGGCGTTTGGTTTGGCATTTTCTGAAGTCATAATCTCAACACGATCGCCACTTTGTAGTTCATGACTTAAAGGCACTAATTTTCCATTCACTTTGGCACCGCGAGTTTTCATACCCACTTCTGTGTGAATACTAAATGCAAAATCGAGTGGAGTTGCCCCTTTTGGAAGCGATTTTAAATCACCTTTGGGTGAAAAGACAAAAATTTCTTTAGAATATAAGTTGAGTTTAAATTGTTCTACAAAGTCTACAGCATCAGCTTCATTGTTTTCTAAGGCTTCTTGTAAACGGTTAATCCACAAGTCTAAATTGTCTTCTTTGGCATCTGCATTTTTATATTTATAGTGAGCAGCATAGCCTTTTTCGGCAATTTCATTCATGCGCTCACTACGAATTTGAACTTCAACCCAGCGGCTTTTTGGACCAACAACTGTAATATGAAGTGCTTCGTAACCTGTAGATTTTGGTGACGAAATCCAATCTCTAAGTCGAATTGGATTTGGCGTAAAATGATCGGTTACAATAGAATATATTTTCCAAGCTAAGAATTTTTCGTTAGCTAAATCTGATTTATAAATAATACGAACCGCAAACTTATCGTAAACTTCTTCAAAAGAGACGCCTTGTTTTACCATTTTTCTACGAATGCTAAAAATGGATTTTGGCCGTCCTTTAATTTCGTAGTTTAGACCTTCGGTATTTAAAGAGTCTTCAATAACTTTAGAGAATGCTTTGATATATGCATCTTGCTCTTCTTTGCTATCTTTAATTTTTTCTAAAATATCATTATAGACCTCAGGTTCAGTGTATTTTAATCCTAAATCTTCGAGTTCGGTTTTAATATTGTAAAGTCCAATTCTATGAGCTAGAGGTGCGTATATGTATAGTGTTTCAGATGCAATCTTGACTTGCTTGTCTGAACGCATAGAATCCATGGTTTGCATATTATGCAAACGGTCTGCGATTTTAATAATAATAACTCTTACATCGTCATTTAAGGTCAGAAGCATTTTTCTGAAATTCTCGGCTTGCAAAGACACATCCATATCTTTTTTTAACGATGAGATCTTGGTGAGGCCATCAACAATTCTCGCAACAGTTTCTCCAAACAGCCGTTCCATATCGTCAATGGTATATTCTGGGTTGTCCTCAACCACATCATGAAGTAAAGCTGCAGCAATAGATGTGGCGTCTAAACCAATTTCTTGAGCTACAATTTTAGCAACAGCAATAGGGTGAAAGATATAAGCTTCTCCAGATTTACGACGTTGATCTTTGTGCGCATCTACAGCGACATCAAAAGCATGACGGATTAATTTTTTATCCTCATCTGTTAACGTCTGATAGCTTACTTTTAGTAATTCTTTGTAAGCTTTTGCAATGGCCTTATTTTCTTTTTCTATAGCTTCCTCAGTCATAGAACTAAAGTAGTGAAAGGATTTCTAATTGGCAATTGTTTTTTTAAATGAAATTCGAATAAACTTTGATTTTTCAAGAAAACAGTGTCATTCTTTCAGGTAATAATAGAAAAATCAAGAGCTGTATTTATTATTGCGTAAGATTAAAAAAACTAATCATGGCTATTTGAATTAGCATTATGATAAATGAAGCTAAATTCATCTTTATTAATTCATTGCTTTTTATGTGATAAACGACCTTTGTATTGTCTTTATTGTTCATTACTCCAATGAAGATCATTGGAAGTATTACGAAAAGAAAAGCAATTACTATTGACCCATCTCGTTCAAGTTCGGCATCAATAAAAAAATAAATAAAAAGGCTTATTAAAAAATAGTAAAAGGAAAGCATTAGAACCCAACCCATTTTTGTTTTTAAGAAGACACCAATTAGAGGAATAAGCATTAAAAATGAAGTCCTTAATGTTGAAGTAGTAAATACTATTTTCAAATAGTCAACAATGGAGTTGCTATTTCCTGTTAATTCAAAATAATCAATTAAACTATTATAATCACGAATGAAGACTAGGATTGAAATAATAACAATTGGTATTTTAACTATAATATTTGTTATTGGTGTTTTAATTCTAGTCAATCTTAAGGGTTTAAATGTTTTAATTATAATGATTTAGAGTTCAATAATACAAATACTTCAAAATAAAAAACAACAAAACCCGCAATTAATGCAGGTTTTGTAATGACTTATTTCAATTTGAAACTTTTACGGATTAGTAGACCACAACGACGCATTAGCCATCATAGCGCGTCTAGGTAGTTTTAAACCAGATACAATTAGTTCTGCAAAATCTTCGGGCTGTAATACGCTGTCTTCAGAATCTTTGCTTGCAATACCTAATGCTATAGACATATCAGAAGCTATGGTGCTTGGTGTTAAAGTACACACTCTAATATTGTTTTTACGTACCTCTTTCATTAAAGATTGCGACATTCCAATAACGGCAAATTTTGAAGCTGAATATGCAGAAGTCGTAGCATTACCTGTTAAGCCTGCTGTAGAAGAGATATTTATAATATCACCTTCGTTTTTAGCTATTAAATGTGGTAAAACCTCTTTGGTGACGTAATACATTCCCATTACATTGGTTTGTATAATTTGACTCCATTGATCCACTTCCATATCGTTTAAAGATCCAAAAGCAGCTATACCTGCATTGTTCACTAAAATGTCTATAGCACCTAATGTTTCAATTAAAGAAGTAATGCCTGCTTGAACTTCCTCGTAATTACTCACATCAAATACAGCATATATAGCGTTAACTCCAAATGTCTTTAATTCTGAAACGGTTTCTTTTAAAACGGCTTCATTTCTGCCTGTAATAGCCACATCAATACCTTCTTTAGCAAAAGCGATAGCTGTTGCTTTTCCTAAACCTCTTCCGCCTCCTGTAATTATTGCTTTTCTATTTTTTAAATCTGTCATTTTATTATGTTTCTTTTTGTTCAAAGTTATAAAAATTGTGGGTTAGTCATGTTATAATAATGTGAACTTACAACCTTAAATTCTTAATGCGTTCTAAAAGTGTGAGATGCGTTTTTTTGACAAGTATTGGGTGTTAGAAAATGTTATTTACCGTGCTTTTTCCAATACGATTTACCGTAGCTGCAAAATACTTCTTCACCATAGTTTATGTCTTTTATTGCTTTGATGCAGACATTATTATCATCGTCTAAAGTAATTGCAGCATTATTTTTAAAATTACTTTGCGTTAAGCCTTCTGCATCATTAGCGTATTTGGCAAAGCAATGGGTATGCATACTGTCCATAATAGTGCCATCTAGTAAGTTAATAAAATACCTATCTTGGTGCTGTGCTGCTCGTTTTTCGGCTTCTTTGTTATCGATAATTTCCCCTTTAAACAACGCAATGATTTCATCTTTATAAATGTCAACTGCCGTAAATAAACCTTGTCCAGCATGTTTAATTTGTGAAGGTTGAATAAACAAGTAATCTGATTCTGGAGCTTCAATAGTATTTGTACTTGTATAATGGTCTTCTGTATTGGAGGCGTTCAAGGTTTATAAGATTTGTTAAGGTTGTTAGTTGCTAGAATTTAAATCGCTTTTATTTTTTCAAGTTATTTATGCGTTCTAAAAGCGTAGGATGCGAATAATGCATAAACACATAGGCTTTATGAGGTGTTAAATTACTCAAGCTATTTTTAGATAATTTCTTTAATGAGGTGATTAAAGGTTCGGCTTTGTATGTTGCTTTAGCATAATCATCCGCTTGGTATTCAAAAACTCTTGAAACATAATTCATTATTAAACTTGTGACTTCAGAAATAGGCGAGTAGAGTAGTCCAAAAGCAATTAAGCCAACATGAAAACTCGGCGTTTCAACTCCAATAGCATTGGATAATAACGGATTTGATATAAAGATGGATAAAATGAATAGTGTTAATCCTGTAAGTAGAATAGAGGTCACTAAATTGAAAATGATGTGTTTCTTTTTGTAATGTCCTACTTCGTGTGCTAAAACAGCAACGATTTCTTCATCGTCTAAATCATTGACCAAAGTATCGTAAAGGGTGACGCGTTTTTCACTGCCAAATCCCGAAAAATAAGCATTGGCTTTAGTACTTCGTTTTGAACCATCGATGATAAAAATCTTTTCAAGATTAAAACCAACAGATGCTGCATAGGCTGAAATTTTAGTTCTCAATTCACCCTCTTCTAAAGGAGTTTGTTTATTGAATAGTGGTACAATAAGTTTGGAGTAAAACATATTCATAAATACAGTGAAAGCGGTTACAATGCCCCAAGCGTATAGCCAGAACTGATTTCCTGTAACTTGATAAAACCAAACAATAAGTGCAATGATGCCTCCGCCGAGAAGTACGGTCATTAGCAAACCTTTTAATTTATCTAAAATAAAGGTTTTTTTAGTCGTTTTATTGAAGCCGAATTTTTCTTCAATTACAAAGGTTTTGTAATAGCCAAATGGTGTTGTAATTATATCGCTAGCAATCATAATAATGCCAAAGAAAATTAAGGCAATTAGTATTGGGTTATCAGAATAACGTCTGGCGAAATTATCAACGTATTCAAAGCCATCTAAAAGTAAGAAGCCTAAGGTTAATACAAAAGAAAACAAGGAGGTTATAAGTCCAAATTTATAATTCACGGTTTTGTAAGCTTGTGATTTTTTATATTCCTCTGCGTCATACACATCGTTTAATACTTCAGGAATTGGATCGTTATAATGTTTTGCGTTTATAGCATCGAGCACTTTATCGATTATAAAGTTGATGACAATAATAGCGATGATGATATAGAATAGGGTTTGTGCTGTCATTAATATATTTTTTTGTCACCTAGAGTTCAGGTGAAAGGTTTTAGAATACTATTAAAATAGGTTTCGACTGCGCTCAACCAAACAAATTAGGTTATTTAAAATTGCGTTGGCGTTTGGCTTCAAAAATAAGAATTCCAGCAGCAACAGACACATTCATGGAGTCAATCTCACCTTGCATTGGGATACTTATATTTTGTGTGGCACTTTGGCGCCATTCTTCGGTTAAACCTGTTGCTTCTGTACCCACCACAATAGCTGTTGGTAGGGTATAATCTTGCGTGTGATAGGGTTCTGATTCTTGTAGAATTGCCGAAAAAATATTGAAGTTGTATTTCTTTAAAAAGTCAATAGCTTCATCAGAACTGGCCATAGCAATTTCAGTTGTAAATACGCAGCCAACACTAGAACGAATAATATTAGGATTGTATAAATCAGATTTTGGATTTGCAATAATAACGGCATCAACATTTGCGGCATCAGCTGTTCTAAGCAAGGCACCAATATTACCAGGTTTTTCAGGGGCTTCGGCCACTAAAATTAGTGGGTTTTTAGATTCAAATTTTAAATCTTCTAATGTATGATGTTTTGAATTCACAACAGCAATAACCCCTTCAGTAGTATCGCGATGTGCTAATTTCTGAAAGACTTCTTTTGATATTTCAATAATCTCAATATTGTATTGTGACATCGCTTGAGCTTCGCTTTCAGAAAATAATTCTGGATAAAATAGTAAGGTGTCAATATTATAGGCACCCTTTATAGCTAATGATAATTCACGTTTGCCTTCAATTAAAAACAGTCCTGTTTTTTTGCGTTGTCTCGCTTTTTCTTTGAGCAGAACAAGTTGTTTTATAAATGGATTCTGAACGCTAGAGATGGATTTACTCATTACTATATTATTTATATCTATATTTGAGAGATACAAATTTAACCTATTATGAAACAAAAACTACTTTACCTATTTCTATTCTTAACAATCAACACAATTTCATTTGCTCAGGTGGCGAATCAACCAAACGATTACGTGGTTTGCGATGATGATAATGATGGTTTTGCTTTATTCGATTTAACTTATGCAGATGCACAAATTTTAGGAAGTCAACAAAGTGCTGTAGATTATACGGTAACGTATCACGAAACAATGAGTGATGCAATCAATGGAGTTTATGCGATTAATTATCCTTATGTTAATATTACCAGCTGGTTACAAATTATATATGTGCGATTAGAATCTAATGCTACTGGGAATTATGCGCTTACTGAATTAGCCTTAGTTGTAAATCCAACACCTATTGTTACTGTAGCAACATCCATGATGTTATGTGACGACAATGCCGATGAGATTGCTGTATTTGATTTAACAGCAAACAATTTAGAAATAACAGCGGGTAATACAGATTGGTCAGTAGCCTATTATGAAACACAATCAGATGCTCAGGTGCAGATGAATATGATATCTAATTCAGTAGCTTATACAAATACCTCAAATCCGCAGACATTATTTGCAGCAGTTACGGATACCAATACAGGTTGTGTAGGTATAACGCCATTAACTATACGTGTATTACCAAATCCTTCTGGAGCTATGGGAACTCCAAATGATATTGTACAATGCGATGACAATTATGATGGAATTACCGCTTTTGATCTAACACTAATCGAGGGTGAAATAAATCCGTCAGGAGAGCTTTTTACACTCTCTTATTTTATAGATGAAGCTGATGCTTTAAGTGATTTTTATCCAATTTCAGATCCAACTAATTTTACAAACGTAAGTAATCCACAAACTATTTATGTTAGAGTTGAAAATCTAGACGGCTGCTATGCACTTACTAATTTTGATATATATGTAAATACGTTGCCACAGTTAAATTTAGAAAGTAGTTATGGCTTTTGTGTAGGAGATTCAGTGGTCTTAGATACAGAATTATCTGCTACAGACTATAGTTTTCAATGGGCCAATGATGGTGGTCTTCTACCAGGTGAAACGCAATCGTCTCTAACGGTATCAGAACCTGGTTTTTATTATGTAACGGTTGTTGCTTTTTCTGGGTGTGGAACAGTTTCTACTATGATTAACGTAGAGGAAGTGGTTTGTACAGACACGGACAGTGACGGTGTCATTGATGCCGATGAAGATATCAATGACAATGGTAATCTAGAAGATGATGATACCGATGGTGATGACATTCCAAATTATTTAGACGATGATGACGATGGGGATGGTGTTGCTACTAGTGTTGAAATCAATATTGTTTTAGGACGAAATACGATGCATCCATTTGTGGATACCGATAATGATACTATTGAAAATTATTTAGATAACGATGATGATGGCGATGGCGTATTAACTATTGATGAAGATTATAATAACAACGGCGATCCAACAGACGATGATACGAATAACAACATGATTCCAGATTATCTTGAAAGTTCAGTAGCTTTAAATGTTGAACATTTTAATGCTATTGAATTTAAACTATTTCCAAATCCGGCAAAAGGCAAAGTTAACATTCAGTTCGCAAATTCTTCTTCTGAAGTAGTAACCGTTAATGTTTTAAACCTTCAAGGCAAGTTGATTTTACCAGCAATGGAAGTTCAAGAGCAGTCTCTATCATTGGATATTTCTACTTTAGAAAGTGGTTTATATTTTGTGACTTTAACAACGCAAAGTATATCTGTAATTCAGAAATTGGTGGTGAACTAACTTAAATTATCAGTATTAAAAAAAGCTTCAGGGGTTTCTTGAAGCTTTTTTTGTTCGGATTAGTTATAAGAGGTCATTGTTTTTATTGGTTTAAATTTCAATCATAGTTATTATTTTTACTTGTTTAAGTATTTTATATGTCGCTTAATCAGCATCCTACAACGTTTTTTAGGGTTAATATTTCAATGGATAGGGCTTAAAGTACAACGTTTGCAGCCCTAAATTTGTAAGTAACCGAAATAAACATTGATGATGATTAAAAATTTCACAGTCCTTATATTAGTATTTGTCAGTCTCTCGTCTTATAGTCAGGGAATAACTTTTCAAAAAAACACCAACACTGCAGCTCAAAAATTCAATTTAGTACAAAAATTGAATAAGAGTGGTGATAGTTTAATCCTTGCTACAGACCATAAAAAAATAAAACAAGTTGATATATTAAACTACGAGTATTTAGAGACTTTTGAAATTAATAATTTAAATGCAAAAATTGGTTTAAGCCATCTCTCTATAGGGAATTATGTGGTACAAGCCAGAATAGGCAGACACTGGATTGTGATGTACTTAGAAAAAAGAGATTTAAAAGCAGAAGGTATTAAAACCACAAATATTAATATTAATAGTAATGTAAAAGAAATGGTTTCTAAGAATCCAATTGCTTCAGAGTCCTCATCAATAGATACATCTAACTTACTTCAACTTAATGAAAATAAAATGTATTGGGTGGTACAGGAGACTAATTCACAGTTTTCGTCATATAAAACAATGGGTTTAAAATTTTCATCAGAAATTTATAAATTAATAGATCAAATAGAATTAGAAATGAAATCTGAAGTGGCAAAAGCTAATACCCTACGTGTTTATGAGGTTTTTGATAAATCTGAATTTATGCGTAAACAGTTCAAAAATAAAAATTATCATAAAAGAAAAAGTTCTAAATTATTTAATGTTAATCCAATATATAATTCTGAAGATAAAAGGAAATCTATAAGCAGTTTGTAATTTAAGGGGTTAAAGCAGTCAGTGTTTTAAGGTTTGTCCTTGAGGTAACTGCGGATTTTTAAATTATTTCTAGAACTTTTTTGTAATGACTTAGGCTCAATATCGTCCAATAAGACAACTTAAAACCATATCATGAAAAAATTAGTACACCTATTTCTTTTAGCAGTCTTAATTACAGCTTGTAAAAACGAACCAAAACAAGACACTAAAATTGTAGAAGAGGTAAAGCAAGAAGAGATTACCACAAGCATCTATCCAGAATCTATAACTAAAGTGTTTGATGCACATGGAGGCATTGATAACTGGAACAAAATGCAAACGCTTTCTTTCTCCATTACAAAACCTACAGGAATAGAAAAAACCACAGAGAATTTAAAAACAAGAGCTGAGTTAATTGATACACCAACTTACACACAAGGATTTGATGGAGAAACGATTTGGATTAATGAAAAGGGAGGTAAAGTATATAAAGGCAACGCTACATTTTATAAAGGTCTAATGTTTTATTTCTATGCGATGCCATTTGTTTTAGGTGATGAAGGTATAACATACGAAGATACAGACCCATTAATTTTTGAAGGAGAGACTTATCCTGGAATCTTAATTACTTTTGAAGCAGGTGTTGGAGAATCTTCAAATGATCAATATAAGGTTTTTTACAATGCTGAATCTGGTCAAATGGAGTGGTTAGCTTATACGGTAACCTTTGGAAGAACAGAAGGAAGTCCAGATTTTCATTTTATAAGATATAATAATTGGCAAACGGTTAATGGACTTCTAGTACCTAAAAGTGTAGACTGGTACAACTATAAAGATAATTTGCCAACAGAAAAACGAAATACAGTTGAGTTTAGTGATGTTGTACTTTCTGAAAATGCACCAGATAACGGGATATTTTTAAAACCTGAAAGTGCTAAAGTGATTGAATAATCAATATATCTAAACACAAAAAAAGCGAGCCATTTGGCTCGCTTTTTTTGTGTTTAGATGTTACGTAAACGTGCTAAGGTAATTTAATAGTTGTTAATCTTCTTGTTTAGGTTTCTCTGAAAACCGTTTCCAAAGTTCTGTTTGGTGGGTTTCTAAGCTTAAATTTCTACCATCAATAAAAGCATGTGTTAATTGATTGGTGCGCATATCTAAGGCATCACCTTCACTAATAAATAGTGTTGCGCTTTTACCAACTTCTAAAGTGCCATACATATCATCAATACCCATGATTTTTGCAGGGTTTTGTGTGATTAACTGTAAGGCTTGTGCTTTGGTTAAGCCATGTGCTACAGTGGTGCCAGCATAAAACGGGAGGTTACGAGAATTCATACGTTCCATTTGTCCGCTTGGTTCTAAAGCTACTAAAACACCAGCATCTACTAGCTTTTTTGCAAGTTTATAAGAGGTGTCATAATCATCATCTTCTAATTCTGGTCTAGAGTGAATTCGTCTTAAAAAGACAGACACATCATTTTGTTTTAAAAAGCTAGCGACATTACCTGCTTGATAACCACCAACAATTGTAATTTTAGAAACTCCATGGGACTTTGCAAAATTTACAGCATCAGTAATGCCTTTTTCATCATTAGCATTAATGTATAAACGTTTAGAGCCATCAAATAAGCCCGCTAAAGCTTCAAAAGGTAAATGTAATTCGGATTTATTTCCTTTATTATAACTCTTAGATTCATTAAAGTAATCTGATAATTCTTTTACTTGCTTGGTATAATCCTTATTGGGCTTTAAACCTGGATCTTCACCTAGCCACCAACGCCCACGACTAAAACTACTTGGCCAATTGACGTGAATTCCATTGTCCATTTTTATGGCGGCATCTTCCCAATTCCAAGCATCATACTGTACTACAGAAGATGTACCCGAAATACGGCCTCCTCTTGGAACAACTTGTCCAAGTAATACGCCATTCGGTCGCATAGACTCAGTAACTTTAGATTCGGTATTATAAGCGATAATACTTCTAATATGTGGATTATATGTTCCCATTTCAGACAAGTCATCAGAAGCTTTTACAGCATCAACTTCTACTAAACCTAAGGTGCCGTTAGCGACAATAAAACCGGGATAGACGTCTTTTCCTTTAGCGTCAATAATATCCATGGCTTGTCTGGTGAGTGGAGTTGTAGCTTCGGGTCCAATGGTTGTTATTTTTCCATTACTAACCACAATAATGCTGTTTTCTATCACAGTGCCATTACCAATATGAGCGGTGGCACCAATAATCGCAAAGTCTTTGGTTTGCTTAGGTGCAGGTGTTTGCTGTGCGATTCCTAAAGTAACACACAACAAAAACAATAGACTATTTATTTTATTTAAGTTTTTCATTTTAAATCGTTTTTAGTGGTGTGAATCCATAGTGTCACAATGCATTAATTTCTCTTCTTTTTTCTTAACAGGCTGTGTTTTTAAGCCTTTGTTTTTTTCTTGAAGCATTAAGTTTGTGAGTTCACTTTTTTCTTTTTTAATAGCTTCACGCATTTGTTGATCTCTAGCTAAATCAAAATAGGTTATTCCTTCAATAATCGTTTTTTCAGCTTTAGCATAAATAGATAACGGATGATCGCTCCATAAGACCACATCGGCATCTTTTCCAACTTTTAAACTTCCAACGCGGTCATCAAGATGTAAAAGCTTTGCAGGATTTAACGTCACAAATTTTAAAGCCTCTTCTTCACTAACGCCACCATATTTTACAGATTTTGCTGCTTCTTGATTTAAACGACGCGACATTTCAGCATCATCACTATTAATAGCGACGGTAACACCAGCATTATGCATAATAGCTGCATTATAAGGAATGGCATCATTTACTTCATATTTGTAAGCCCACCAATCGCTAAATGTAGAACCACCAACTCCATGTGCTTTCATTTTATCAGCCACTTTATAACCTTCAAGGATGTGCGTAAATGTGTTAATTCTAAAATCGAATTGCTCGGCAACTTTCATCAGCATATTAATTTCACTTTGTACATAAGAATGACAAGAAATAAAACGCTCACCATTCAGAATTTCAGCAAGTGTTTCCATTTCGGCATCATGTCGGTATGGTTTACCGCTTTTCTTTAATTCGTCATAAGCTTTTGCTCTTGTAAAATAATCGACAAATACCTGTTCAACACCCATTCGCGATTGTGGGAAACGCGAATTAGTTCTGCTTCGCGATTGCTTTACGTTTTCACCCAAAGCAAACTTGATAAACTTGGGAGAATTATCATAGATTAAATCGTCAGCAGCTTCTCCCCATTTTAATTTAATAATTGCAGAGCGTCCACCAATAGGATTGGCTGAGCCATGTAAAATTTGAATGGAGGTCACTCCACCTGCCAAATTGCGATAGATATTAATGTCTTCATCATTTACAACATCTTCAATAGTCACTTCTGCTGAAGAATTTTGACCTCCTTCATTTATTGAAGCGGCTGCAATATGCGAATGTTCATCAATAATACCAGCCGTAATATGTTTTCCTGTAGCATCAATAACTTTTGCGTTTTTACTCGATAGGTCTTTTCCTATTTTGGAAATTTTACCGTCCTTAATTAAGACATCAGTTTGTTCTAAAACACCTTCTTTTTCATTTGTCCAAACCGTTGCATTTTTGAATAATAAAGTTTCCGATTTTGGTTTCTCAGTAAATCCGTAAGCTAAATTAGGATAGGTGATAGGACTCATAAAAGGCGTCTCTATAGCATCATTAGCTTTCTTTTTGTCGTCTTTTTTATTGGTGTCTTCTTTGGCCACTTTATTTGCAAAAAAGGATAGTTCATTACCATTAGGTAAAATAGCCTTACCGTTTAAAGTATTGTTGTTTGCTGCGTTAGCTATAATTCTAACGTATGCTTTTTTTGTGCTATCAGCAGTTTTGAACGTCAGATTAACCCAGTTATCTGAGTAGTTCATTTTTGTACCTAAAGTTTGGTCACCACTTTCAAGTTTAGCTGTTGGTTTACTTGTGCTTCCAGAAATGGTAAGTTTATAATCATTTCCAGCGAGTTTAAAATTGTAATCGCCATCAATGTCTTTTGTATTCATATTGGCTATAATATGTGGTGTGCCTTGTACCCAATTTTCAAAAAGTTTAGTTTTCTTTTCGAAAATGTCTCCATCAGTAATTAAGAAATTGGCATAGCTTCCCGTTTTTAAAGTGCCTAAAACATCTGATTTTCCTAATAATGACGCCGGAATAGTGGTTAAAGCTTCTAATGCTTTTTGTTTAGAAAGCCCATTTTCAATCGCTTTCATTAAATTAGAAGAAAAGCTTTTATTCGATTTTAAACCATGTGTGGTTAACGCGAATTTGATACCGTTTTCAGCCAATAATCTTGGGTTATGAGGTTCTTGATTCCAAGCACGCATATCACTTAAAGACAATGTGCTAGCTAAGAATGGATCATCAACATCATAAGCCAATTGAAAATCTATGGGAAGAATAATGGTGGCGTTTGTGCGTTTGATTTCATCAATACGTTCGTATTCATCTCCACCACCAACAATGGTATATTGAATATTAAAAGCATCTCCAACTTTATCTGCTCGCATCAAATTAGCTCTGCTGCCAGCTTCAAAAATTTGAAGTAAGTTTTTGTTTTTGTTTAGAGCTTCTAATGATAAGTCTTTGGTATCAATATGTCCTGCTTCATACCATTTGGCATCATTATACATTTGACGCAATAAAGCCATGCTGCCCATAATTGAAGATGGGTACGATTGGCGAGATCTTACACTTTTACGAAATGATAAATGTTGTGTAGTTTCACCATCAACAACACGCATAGCATTGTCCGCATTATTGTTAAGTGCAATTAAAGCACCTGTGCCTCTAACAACACCATCTGGCATGTGTGTATTTACAACACCAAAGCCTAATTTGTGTAGCTCTGATGCCGATTTTGCATCATATTTAAAACTTGCCATAACGTCTTGTTCTGGCATAATATGGTCGTTCCAATAATAGCCACTTCGGCTTGCTCCATATTGTGGACCGCTGCCACCACGTTTGGGTTTTTCTACACCAAAAGTGGTATACATATCAATGAAAGACGGATAAATGGTTTTTCCTGAAAGATCAATCTTTGTTGTATTCTTCGGAATGTTTACTGATTTTCCAACACTCACCACTTTACCATCCTTAATGAGGAGCGTGGCATTGTCTATTATTTCGGTTGGTGATACGTGAATTGTAGCATTTGTAAATGCTGTGTAGTTAGAGTTGTTTGCAATGACTCCAGAATTGCTCGGAAAGTAATCTTGTGCAAATAACGAAAAACTGCACATAAAAATGAGCAGCCGTAAATGAACTTTAATCATATGGTTTTGGTTGGTTAGATTGAATTCTAAAGATAGGAATTATAGCTAAATAGGTATTCATTATTTGAATACTTTAACATTTTCTAAGTAGAATTCATGTTGTATTAATGAGCTAGATGGCCATTTAACGTTTAATAAAGTTTAAGCCTATTGCTGAAATTTAACTAAAATGTTGAATGTTTGGATTGTCCCCTTGAGGGGACTTTAGGGGTGTTGTTTTAAGGATTAATTCACAATTGTTTGTCCTCATAATAATTAACCAATAGAGCAACGACATAACTGTAGCTTTTCATACCAGCAGATTGATTGTTTGCTTTTAAGAAACTATCAAACGTTTTTTCGAAAATAGGTTCTATTGGATTTTCGTAAGACTTCCAGAAATCTTGGACCTCTTGGTAGTTCTTTAAAATACCTTTATTTATCGTAGGAAGGATAGCGATGTAAAGATCTGGTTCTCTATTGTATATTTCAGCTAAGCAATACCGGAGTGCAAATGTGTGACCTGAGTATTTAAAATAGATATCGTCATTATGAATGGCAGCGAGACTTCCTATAAAATTCGCTTCATTTTCGGCGGCATAACCGAGTTGATGTGCCGCTTCATGACAAGCTGTGGTTGGAAACTTGTAGGAAGATATTAAACCGTTCACTTGAGCTTCATTTGTAAACGGATTTAGATACCCTGAAAATCCCATATAAGTTAGAGGTAAGCTATAGATTGATTTTTTGATGCTTTTGGGATGATAATCCAGATGCGGGTAGACTTCTGAAAGTGCACTGTAACCCTCTTTTACCTTACTTAAAATTTCAGATTTAGTATAAGGTAACTCAACTTTTAAAGTATCGTTTTTTGCTAATTGAAGGTGTAGGTTATTCGATTTTTGAATTAATTTTTCTGTAAACGAAATCAGTTGTTCTGTGGTATAATCTGCCTCAAGATTTAAGGATTTGTACAGTGGTTGTCTGTAATAATTGAATGCCCAAAGGATATGAAATGCAAAATAAGCGATTGATAAGGTTGCGCCAATATCGAGGAACCAATTTAAGGTGTCTTTAATGATGCGTTTCCGATTTATAATTAACCATCGTATTATATAAATTCCTACAAGTGTGTATAATATATCTCCAACCGAAAAAGGGATCCAGCCAAAAACATAGCGACTGAGTTTAGATAAGAACACGTACAGTCCATTGCTGTAAAATTGCTCAACAAATTCGGGATAATGCTTCAGTATAGCAATTAAAGCAATTTGAATTCCTAAGAATATAACTAAACCTAATTTTTTGTTTTTGAGCATAGACCAAAAATAGGAAAAAGATAGGATTGATTTATGGTTTTTCTTCTATAGAAATAGAACTGTAATGAGATTCTGAAACAAGTTTAAAATGACCACATAGAGTTATCCTTATTTTGTAAATTTGCTTTTTTAAAATTATATAAATATGAGTTCAGAAATAAGAGCCTTAGAGCCAAAAGAATTATGGAATAAATTTGCAGATTTAAATGCTGTACCACGTCCTTCAAAAAAGGAAGAGCGTGTGATTCAATTCATGAAGGATTTTGGACAAAACTTAGGTTTAGAAACGATAGAAGATGAGGTTGGTAATGTAATTATCCGTAAGCCAGCATCAAAAGGTATGGAAGACCGAAAGCCTATTGTGATGCAATCGCATTTAGATATGGTACATCAAAAAAATAACGATACGGTGTTTAATTTTGATGAGCAAGGTATTGAAATGTATGTTGAAGGCGACTGGGTAAAAGCAAAAGGTACAACTCTTGGTGCCGATAATGGTCTTGGTGTAGCAACAATTATGGCTATTTTAGAAAGTGATACAATTGCACATCCAGCACTTGAAGCGTTGTTTACTATTGATGAGGAGACAGGAATGACAGGTGCTAAAGGATTAAAAGGAGGTTTACTTAAAGGTGAGATTCTTTTAAATCTAGATACCGAAGAGGATGATGAAATTGGTGTGGGTTGTGCTGGTGGAGTAGATGTTACTGCAACACGCGAGTATAAAGAAGAAGAAACTCCAGAATTTAAAATTGGGTATACAATTACTGTAAAGGGCTTACAAGGAGGGCACTCAGGAATGCAAATTCACGAAGGCTTAGGTAATGCTAATAAACTAATGAACCGTTTGTTATTTGATGGTTTTGAAGATTATGGACTTCGTATCTCTGAAATTGATGGAGGAAGTTTACGTAATGCTATTCCTAGAGAAAGTAATGCAACTGTTGCAATTGATGCGGTACACGAAGCTGCTTTTGAAGCGGAAATGAAAGCTAAAGCTGATGAGCTTAAGTTTGAATTTAAAACTATGGAACCTGATTTAGAAGTTGTTGTTTCTAAAACTGAGACTCCAGAGAAAATAATGGATTTAGGTGTGCAAGAAGGCTTAACAAGAGCATTATATGCTGCATGGAATGGTGTATATCGTATGAGTCCGGATATTGAAGGCTTAGTAGAAACGTCTAATAATATCGCTAGAGTTATTGTAAAAGAGGGGCATATAAAAATTGGTTGTTTAACTCGTAGTTCTGTAGAAAGTACAAAACAAGACTTAGCAAATACCTTGCGTGCTGTTTTTGAACTTACAGGTTGTGAGGTTGAGTTTTCTGGTGATTATCCAGGTTGGGCACCAAATATGGATTCTGATATTTTAAAACTAATGGTGCCAATTTATGAGCGTTTAAATAATGGAGAGAAGCCACATGTTGCTGCTTGCCATGCAGGCTTAGAATGTGGGATTTTAGGAACAAACTATCCAAACATGGATATGATTAGTTTTGGACCAAATATTAAAGGTGCCCATTCTCCAGATGAGCGTGCACAAATTTCTTCTGCTCAAAAGTATTGGAAATTTGTATTAGAGATTTTAGAAAATATTCCTAAAGCTTAATTATAAAGGATCATAAATTTCACTTTATTGTTTTTTTAGTAAAGACAATATTGAAATTAGAGCAAAAAAAGACCTGTTAAGTTCTAAACTTAACAGGTCTTTTTATATTATTCAGTTATAGTAACTATTTTTTAATTCCAGCTAATTCAATGTCAAAAACAAGGTTAGCATTTCCAGGTATTACAGGAGGATTTCCTCTTTCTCCATAACCTAAATAGTAAGGAATATAAACTCTTGCTTTGTCACCTATTTTCATATGTAACATAGCTTCTCTAAAACCTGCTATTAAGGTCGCTGTTTCGTTGTAAGGCATGTCAAAAGATGTATAACGACCAGCTTTATCAATTCGTTCGTCATATTTTCCATTTTTTTCAGCGACATCTTTCCAAGTGGTCCAGAACAACTCTCCGTTTTCTAAATAACCAGCACATTCGATATTGACACGATCTGTAGATTTTGGTGTAACACCATTACTCTCGTGAGTAAATATCATAGCCATTCCTGTTGGAGACTCAATTTTACGTCCTTTAAGTTCTTCGTTCTTTTTTAAGAACTCGGTTTTTGTTAAATCAGCTTTTGCTTTTGCTTCTAGTCTTTCTTTTTCAGCTTTTGCTTCTTTTTCAGCTTTAGCGATAGCTGCTCTTTCTTTAATTTTTGGTAATTCTTCTGTAAATACTTTAGGAGCATCGAATTTTTTTGCGGTTGAACCAATTCTTATGATATTTACTTTTGTAATAACCACATCTTCAAGTGGTTTGCTAGATCGAGGTTCTACTTTTACATTAGATATAGTATCTAATACTGTTAATCCTTTTACTAATTCACCAAAAACAGAATGGCAATATACTCTTGGGTTTGCACAATCTTTTAAGTTTCCTTCAGCATCGTAACCATCTAGCCATGGAGTTGCTTTTTCAGTGATATAGAATTGACTTCCATTAGAGTTAATACCAGAATTGGCCATAGATAATATTCCTGGTTTATCATGTTGCAATTCCTGTACAAGTTCATCTTCAAATTTATAACCAGGATCACCAGTTCCTGAAGCTGTTGGGTCACCTCCTTGAATCATGAAATTATTCATTACTCGGTGAAATGTTAATCCATCATAAAAAGGCTTTCCTTTAAATTCTTCTTTAACTAAGGGATGATTTCCTTCTGCTAAAGCTACAAAGTTAGCGACTGTAACAGGTGCTTTTTCAAAAAATAGTTTTGCAACCATCGTATCTTTTGATGTTACAAATTCGGCATAAATTCCATCTCCTAAATCAGAATAACGTTCTTGGCAGGATATATTTACCAATACTAATAGTACAACGAATGCGGTAAGTGCTTTTTTAATCATTTTTTTCAATTATAGTGTTTAAAGTTACTTCACAAATTAAAGGAATGTTAGTTCCTATTTTATATTCATCTCCATAATAGCCAAATGCTTTTTGAGATGGAAAAATAAAAGTTGCTGTTTCAGATGGCTTCAAAAGTTTTAAGCCTTCACGTAAACCGGTGAACAATTCTTCTTTGTCCATAACATAGGTTTTGGTGGTCTTAGCATAAATTTCATCTCCTTCGATATTAGAGACATCGTATGTAAAATTTATAACACTACCAAATTGGGGTTGTATAGTGTCACTCTCAATTTTTGTATTGTAATAATACCAAAATCCACTTTCTGAAGCGATATAATTTTTATTAGGATTACTTTTTATAATGTCTTGAATTTGCTGACGTTCGTGCTCGTTTAGCTTTTTATTACGCTCGGCAGAGGCTTTTAAGAAAGAACCCGATTGTACAGATTCTGGCATTCGTGCTTCTGGCGATTTACAGCTAAAACACAGCGTAGATAAGATGAATATTAAGAGTAGGTTTTTCATATTAATTAATTTATTGTCCGTTATGGGCTTAGGACAAATCTTGTTTATATTGTGGTAATATACTAATAAATTTATTTATGGTGGTTTGCATATCGTCTTCACTGCGTCCTCCTGCTGCATTTGTATGACCGCCTCCATTAAAATATGCTCTCGAAAATTCATTTACTGAAAAATCACCTTTACTACGTAAGGATATCTTTATGATATTGTCTTGTTTGTTTTCAATAAAAATGGCCGCAAATATAATTCCTTTTAAGGATAATGCATAATTTACAAAGCCTTCAGTATCTCCCTTTTTAAAGTTAAATTCGTCTAACTCGGCCTGAGATAAGGTGATGTAAGCTGTTCGTAATTCTGGAATGACTTTTAGGTTTTGCATTGCTCTTCCTAATAATTGTAAACGACTATAGCTATTAGTGTCGTATATATTATTATGTATTTGAGAATTATCGGCACCTTTATCTATTAAATGTCCAATAACAGCATGTGTTTTACTTGTGGTTGCAGGAAAGCGGAAAGAGCCTGTGTCTGTCATGATCCCAACATACAAACATGTTGCAATAGTAGCGTTTATTTTGTCAGTATCACTAAGCATTTCAATGAAATTATAGACCATTTCACAAGTTGAAGACATGTTTACATCAGAATACATAAATGTAGCATAATCATCTGGTTGCTGGTGGTGATCTATCATTATTTTAATTGCTGAGGATTTTTCTAAAACGTCAGCCATTTGATGACCAGCTCTATGAAAAGCATTAAAATCTAAGGTAAAAATGATGTCAGCCTTATCAATAAGAAGGTTGCTTTCTGCTTGTTGTGATTCAAATTTTAAAACGGTATCATCTCCAGGTAACCACTTTAAAAAATCGGGATAATCGTTAGGTGCAATAACTGTGGCATCATGATTATGAAGTTTTAAATAATGATACAATGCCAAAGTAGAACCCATAGCATCACCATCTGGATTTCTATGAGGAACAATAACGATGTTTTTAGGTGTGCTTAAAAGCGCTTTTATTTTGGTAATCTGTGTGTTATTCATAAGTTGCGAAGATACATTTTTTAGATATTTTGATGTGTACTTTTAATATGAAATTAATAACTTGATTATGTTTTTTAATGGCTCTAGATACGAAATTTTAGAAAGTATAGTTTTATTAAAATAGAGGGTAGAGGCTCTTCATTTTTGATGATTTGTTATAACGAGTGGGTTTTTTTAATGATTTTTAATTTTGAAAATGCTTTTTAGTATTAGACGTTGTATTGGTATGTCTTTATAATATGTACGCCTTGAAAGTTACTTGTATTGGGGCTGATTTTTAGAAAAAAAGCAAACGGACATTTAGTTATATGGTAACATATATTTAATAATAACAGCACTTGATTAATTAAAGAAATACATTACTTTTGCACTTCATTAAAAAAAAATACATGGCAACTAACAGAACATTTACAATGTTAAAGCCTGATGCTGTTGAAAAAGGACACATTGGCGCAATATTAGAGAAAATTTCAGCTTCAGGATTTAGAATCGTAGCAATGAAATTAACACAAATGACTACAGCAGATGCTGAAGAATTTTACGCAATACACAACGAACGTCCATTTTTTGGAGAGTTAGTAGAATATATGACTCGAGGACCAATCGTTGCTGCTGTTTTAGAAAAAGATAATGCAGTTGAAGATTTTAGAACTTTAATTGGTGCTACTAATCCTGCTGATGCAGCTGAAGGAACTATCCGTAAATTATATGCAGCTTCTATTGGAGAAAATGCTGTTCACGGAAGTGATAGTGATGAGAATGCAGCTATTGAAAGTGCTTTTCATTTTGCAGGAAGAGATATGTTTTAAATTAAAACATGATTATAATATTGAAAAAGACCGTCTTTTAAAGATGGTCTTTTTTTGTTTAATTTAACCTGTATAGAATAGTCGCGTTTATAGAGTATTATTGATGGTGGTAGGTGTGTTGTTATTTGTCATCCAATGTTTTTATTAGTCCAAAGCATAATTGGTCAATATTTCCCATCTCTTTGTTATATGCTGAAACATTAGATAAAATGATTATTCCATTTCTATTTTCTATATCTAAAGCCATTGAAGAGCTATACCCACCAGTTCCGCCATTATGCCAAATGAGTTCACGACCATTTTTCCTTTTTAGAATATGCCAGCCTAGTCCAATGCTCATATTTTTATTGACTTTAAATGTTGGCTTTTGTGTAAGAGTTAATTCGTTATTGTTATCATTAAATTGAGCTAAAGCAAATTTAGATAAATCTTCTACGGTTGAAAAAATGGCTCCACCACCAGCTAAAGCATCAAAATCCCAATTTGCGGTTGTTTTTCCGTTAGGCTTTAAGCCTTTAACCAAGTTAGATGTTATGTTTTCCTTTTTACTTGTAGAGTTTGTCATTTTATATTTTTCAAATAGTTTCTCTTGCAGTAAGTTTTCATAAGAAGTATTAGAAATTATTGCTAACTCAAACCCTAAAATTCCTGCGCCAAGATTAGAATATTCGTACTTAATTCCTGGATCTTGATTTAATTTAATTTTGCTGGTTAAATAATCCGTTAGTTTCTCTTTATCGTAATCTTTATAAGGATTGTCTTGGTCTACTAACAAAAGGTGTAGGTTGGAAGGTAATCTTGGAAGTCCAGACGTATGATTAGCAAGTGCCTTAAAGGTTATTGTTTTATCGGTATTAATTTTAAAGTCTAAGTAATCTTGAATATTATCTTCTAACTTTAATTTTTGGTCTGTAACAAAATTTGAAAGTAGAGTTGCCGTAAACACTTTAGTTATAGAGCCTATTTCAAAAACATCCTTGTAGTTTTCAATTAATTGAATTGTGTCATTTCTATTTTCGACTCCAATAAAATCAATTTTGCCATTTTTTATCAGCGCAATAGAAAGTTGTGTGTTCTTTGGAAATGATTTAGTGTTTTTATAAATGAGTTCAGATTGCTCTTTAGTAATTTCGTCAGTAGACATTTCCATTCCATTTTTAGCTATTGTTGATTGTCCATTTGAGCAACTCGATAATACCAGTCCGATTAATGCGGTTAAATATGATTTCATTTTACTGTTTTTTGTACCTATTGTAAAGATAGAATTTATATGGTTTGTTTTACCTGTTTGCTAGGTTTGGTTGTAGCGTGTTTAGGAAACTTAATTATAAGGTGTTGTAGCTGTTTTTTTATTTTCAACTTGATCTTTTAATTCTCGATTAAATGTAGGGAAGAATTTGACCGTTAAATTTGCGACTTTTTTGGCAGACATGTCTTTGTTTCCTAATCCATTAAAATCATCAGATTGTATAAAACGTGTTTGGTCATTAGATATTTTCTCTACTCTGAATCTATGATTGTCAGTCAATCCTTTAAAACTACCTTCCATCGAGTCAGACCAACCAAATTCCACCATTTCTTCATAAATAAAAACATGTGGAGTGTCAAATGTTTTTCCATCTACTAAATAGGAAATAATGACTTTTCCTTTGTGATGAATGTTCCCATTAATACCTACAAGGGTGCTGCTCCATTTTGAAATATTATTCCAATCGGTTAAAACTTTCCATACGGTTTCAACTGGCGCATTAATTACAATATCTGTATATGTTTGCCAGTGATTATGAGTCAGTTTTCTAACTTCTATATTCTCTACTATTTTTTTAATAATTTTTTAATTATTGTTTTAAACTTCAAACCTTCTGATAGTTGATGAACCACTAAATCTGCTAGACATAAATTGTCCATCATCAGAAATGGCTAGAATTGTAGGCTCATTTCCAATGAAAACTGTATTTACTAAGGTGTAATTATTGGGGTTATATACCTATGCTATTTTAATATTTGCTAAGGTATTTAAGCTCCTAATTTAGTAAATACAAACCAAATAGACACGAGCGTAGCGAACTGTGCGTAGCAAAAACCTGCAAGGATTTTTGTAAGTAGGCGATTACTAGTAATGAATTATACACGGTGTTCTACGCAGTTTTTTTTCAATTCGTAATAATAATTATTTCTATTTGCATTGTCTGGAAGTCCAGCAACTTGTCCATCTCCCAATTCCATTATTATCCAACCTCCATTTTTCTTTTTTGCAACGTCCATTGTAAAGAAATTACTTTCTATTCTCGAAGCAATTTTTTGGAAAAAATCAATATTTGGTTTTTCAGAATCATAATTGCCCTCGTCCCAATAATTGAAAATTTGAACCACTTTTTTATTTAAGAAAACAATTCTAAACTCTTTAGTTAATGGCATTTTGCTTTTTGAGTGTTCAGTTAGAAATTCTAATTCTATATACTCTCTGAATACAATTCCCTCGTTCAAATATTCTCCTCGTAATTCAATAAATCGGTTGACTATTTCTTGAACTATGTTTTTTTTAGATGCGTTTGGTATAAAACAAGCGTCATTCCAATTATGTTTTTCCGATTTTACATAATCTTTTACAATTATTGGCTTATTTCTAAATTCATTTGATAATTCTAAAATACTGTTTTCGGAAATGTCTTTAGTCCAATTCGATTTTGGCGTTTCGTCAATTATTTTGTCATAAGATTCTGGTAAGTAATGACAATGTTTGTATTCCTTTGGATTGTTAATCAACTGAATATTCTTTTTTAAAAGTCCATTGTAAAACTGTTCGTAAATTTTTGGTGTCATCATCCAACCACGATAAATACCTAATTCTATTTTTTCACAAGTTTTAATGTATTTCAGAGCATTTTTTATATTTCCATCTTCTATTTCTTCAAAGCTGAATACTTCAGTTTCAAATCCGTTTTCTTTCGCAGAATTAAATTCAGATTCATAGTCAGGTTCGACTATTTTATTATCAATTACGCTGTCGTTAAATATGATTTTCATTGGCTTGGCAAATTGCGTAGAACGGTTTTGTGCTTTCGTTATTTCATAGTTTCACTTATTGAGAGATCAGTAATTTCAGTTAATAAAATCTTTGCTTCTCTATATTTTTTTTCTAATGAACGCGCATTGAAGATATTGTTTTCTATTTCATTTTCAAACTGAACTTCTTGTAATAAATCTAAATTATTAATATCAAATTTAGAATTTCGAGTAGTGTCTTTATAAAAGTCAACGTTCACTATTGAGCCTTTTGTCTTAATAATATTTAATGGACCTTCATTTGATATTTCTAGTGCATGTTGCCATTCTAGTATGTCTTCATAAAGCCTTTCCCACTTATATAACAACCCCTTTAGTTTTACGTCTTTAATGTCAGATAATTTTCCTGAATTTTTAATTTCATTTAAAGTAAATGTACTTGGGTTCCAGGTTGGTATCTCAATAGCTTCAAATAAAAGACTATCAATATTAAATTCGGGAAAATCAATTTTTTCCTTTCCAAAATAAGTTAGTAATTCGTTACCTGCTGAAATTTTTCTTTTGATGCGAATTAAATCTGTTTCTAACTCTTTTAAATTGGTTGTAAACTCATTGTGTAGATTTTCTGTAAGAATTTTTAAAGATTTCTTTTCGTTTCTATTTTCATTCCAATTATTTATTTGAAGCGCAATTAAAATCCCAATTACTACAAGTATTATTTCTCCGATTGCATATTTAAAATACTTTCCAGTTTTGTTTTCCCTGAGTAAGTTTTGGCGAATTTTTCTGAAGAATTTTATCATTGGTTATTGGTTAGTCGTAATGAAGCTCAACGTGTTGTGTATGGTTTTCTTCATCTGTTCGCTGCGCTTGAGTGTGGCGTGGTTAAGCAACTAATTTAGCAAATAAAAACCGAATAGAATATTTTGCGAGGGTTTTTGTAAGTAGGCTAGAACTGTCAATAAATTATATATGGTGTTAGCAGTTGTTTTTTATTCAAACCTTTAAATTTATATCAAGGTTCTTTTTCATTTCTTTAAATTCACTTTTGCTTAATGGTCCATTAATTTTCAATTCTTTTTTCTCGATGATATAATAATTTTCCTTATTCGCTTTCATTTTTTGAATTGATGAAGTATTTTCTATAAGTTCGCTTGTGAATTTTTTAGAATAAATACTATTATTTTCCGATTCGTCTAATTTCGCTAAATAGTTCTCATTTAGGTCAAGATATTTTTTGTCATACGTGAAGTATGTTTTAGGCAAAAACATCATATTTTCAATTAAGCGAGAAGTCTGTTTGATGTCGAAGTTCTGTTTTACAACAATGAAATCAGAATTATATTCATAGTTATCAATATCAGATAGGATAACAGGAATTTTTTCATTATTCTCAAGTCGATAAATTCCATTTCCGCTAAAAGTTGTTACATCGAAAACTATTTCTTGAAATGGAATGTAATAGAAATTGTTTCCAAGATTAATTTCTTCTTCATTGTTACAAGAGAATAAAAAAAGAGAAACTAATAAACACAAAAAAAATACTTTTAGTTTTCATTCGTTTTTCACGTTTTTTGTAGATAGCTTTTCAAATTTCATATTTTCAGGAATTGAGTAAGTAATTGCTGCTAACGGTCTCGTGTATGAGTAGTAGCGAATTTATACTCAATAACTTTTCAGTTTTGCACGAATCTTTATTTTATGTTTATACTTTCGTTTTATCACTTAAACCGCTATTACTTAATACATATTGTTGTAGTGCGTTTTTTATTTCAGATTATAATTTTTCAATTCATTTTTCAATTCCTCAAGAGAATTTGGTTCAACAATTTGAGTGTCAATTATAAATTCCGTGTTTTGTGTAATCAGTTTTAAATCTCCAGCAAATTCCTTTATAGATTTTATTTCGGCTAGTTTTATTTTTTTTGGAAATAGACTGTTTTTTATTAATTCTCCGTTTTTTAGAGTCAGATATTGTTTTTTGTTTTCAAAGTAATAAATTATAAACATAAAAATTCCAGCTCCTATTTGTCCAATTCCGATAGATGCGAGTGAAATTTCTTTCCATTCTGAAGTAATAAAAGATATCAAAACGAGAATAATTCCGATTGCTACAAAGAATATTCCCATTCTTGAATTACTTCTTAATCTCTCTTTTGTATATCTGATTTTCGTCATTTCTTATATGTTTGCCAGCCGTTATTGCGCTTACACGTTGTTGTAGTACGTTTTTTTATTCAACTATTATTTTCAATTCTTTGGTTTCAAAGGATTTGCCTTCAATTCCATAGACTGTTCTGCAATTTCCTTTGACTAAAATATTCGGATTTTCAATCAGATAGCTTTTGTCTATTTTATCCTTTATTTTCAAGTCAGATATTTCGAAAATTATTTCGTTTTCCGATTCGTAAATTGTTCCCAAAAGCTTTTTTTCAAATGGCCTTTCCTTTGTTATAGTAAATTCATCAATATATTCACTATCGTCTCCAGTTAAACTTGGTCCTTCAATGAAAGTTTTTTTTAATTCCTGATGAAATCCAAGTTGTTCGCCTTTTGATAAAAATGAAATCTCAATGTTATTCAGATTTTTATAAATTCTGATAGTTTTTTCCGCTTCGATTGGTACAATACGAATAGTCAATTCAAAGTTGTCATTTAGCAGATAGGTTTCTTTGTCAAATTCCAAGTACAGATTGGTCTTTTCAAAATCGTTTTTTGAACAACTGAATCCTAAAATTGAAATCAGAAATATTGTTAAGGTATTCTTCATTTTCAAAATGTACTACAACGGTTTTTTGTATGATTTCGTTGCGTGTTTAAGCACTAAAATTAGCAAATAAATCACAGATAGAAAGTCTGCGAGGACTTTCGCAAGTAGGCAAGAAGCCAGCAATAAATTATATACGGTGTTAGCCACTGGCTTTTTCCGTTTCTATTTTATGTCCGATTTCAATTAAGAATTCACGCATTAATTCATAAGTTTTGAAATCAGCATTGATGTGATTAAACAATTCAGTTTCCATATATTCACAGCTTAAACAAATATTCAATTGTTGAACAAGATTTTCATTTTTGTCATAAAATAAAATTGCATCTCGATAAATTGGTGCACACATCCAATTCGGAATATCTTTTATTTCTGTTTTCAGAATCTCAATCAAACGTTTTGATTTAGAATCTGTTTTTTCAATTCGGTTTATCTTTTCTGCTGAAAAATGAAATTGTCCTTTTTCATTGATAATTACTTGAGTGAAATTCAATAATTCATTTAATTCAGACAAGCGATTTTTCTGCGTTTTATTTCCGCCATTTTTGGATTTTATATTAGCAAATTCAGATTCTAAAGATTTTATTTTTCCCTCAAACTTTTCTCCTCGCTGAAGAGAATAAGTTTCAAAGTATTCAAAATCAATATTTTCAATAAATTCCGATGATTTTTTATATGTGTAGTTCGGTTTCATTGCTTGTGGCTAACGGTTTTGTGTATGATTAGTGGCGTGTTTAAGCACCTAATTTAGTAAATAAAAACTGAATAGAAAATCCGAGAGGATTTTCGTAAGTAGGCTAGAACCTAGCAATTAATTATACACGGCTTAAGTTTGTAATTCATTAAATTTAATTAATAATCAGAAAGAACAAAAGAGAGCATTAAGGTTACTATACACGGTGAAGCATTAGACTTCGGCAACATTGATAATCCTCTCTCTTTTACTACTTAAACTTCGTTCAGTTCTGTGAGACCTAGATCTCGTTTTCAAGTTGTTGAAATATGAGTAATGTTGTTCTTTCCAAATTTCAAGTTGTTATGACTAAAGATAGAAAAATTTATGGTATTCTTGTGTTTTTAGCAGCCTTTTCAGCCTATAAATATAACCGAGGCTGCAAAGCCTTATATGATAGAATTGTAGCTAAAGGAAAGCGTGCAAAATTAGCATTAATAGCGGTAGCGAATAAGTTGCTAAAACAGGCCCGGATTGCCTTATGATGAAAACTATGTTTCAAAATTAGCTTAAAGTTACTTGTTTTTTTACTCAGTTCTTTGTTAGCAAAAGTATTTTAACTAAAATTTCATATCAGTATTTTATTATTTTTTTTCTTATAATTTGACCTATCTCATTTTGTAATGAAACGAAATATATTCCATCAGTCAAATCTTGTATATTAATACTAATTTTGTCTTCATTGTTTTCATACAGGTATAAAACTTGCTTGCCAAGAGAATTGAAAATTTGGATTGAGATATATTCAAAAGGTTTTTTAGAATCTATTTCAACCGAACTATTCTGTGCATTGTAAAATAAAGAAATATCCTTTTTTTCATTATTTCCAATCGACAAAACCTCAGAACCATAAATAGCTTGATTACCATTAAATGACGTTATAATTAAGGTCATACTTTCATCACCATTTGCAGTAATGGAATAGTCGAATGTGTTTCCATTATTATAATTCTCATAAAAGAAGTCAAAATAAATGCCTTCATAGATAGAATTTTCTGACTGCAAACAACCTCCTCCAAGTGATTCGTATGGACCATCCGAGAACGAAAAATTGTTACTAGTATTATTGAATTCTATTAATCCACCAATAGATTCACAAGTTGTTCCAAATAAATTAAAATATTCGATTGATTCATAGACATAGGAATCAAAATCTAAAGTCACGTATGTAATTTCTTCATTATTTGGTGGTAGATGACTATCGCTATCTATGACCAAATCCTGTAATATCCATATATTATCAAATAATATTTGGTCTTGAGCAAAGCTATTTAATGATATTCCAATTAATAATGTTAATATTCTAATTTTCATTCTGGGTTATATTTTTGCTAACGTGTTTGTATAAGATTAGTTGCGTGTTTTAAGCACTAAAGTTAGCAAATAAATCACGGATAGAAAGTCCGCGAAGACTTTCGTAAGTAGGCTAAAACTAGCAATTAATTTTATACGTTGTTGGCTGCAGTTATTCTTATTGTATATATTTATTTACTTCGAAATTAAATAGTTCAGCTTGTGTTTTCATAAAAACCTTAAAAGTTTCATTACATCTCAAATTACCATTTTTGTCAAGATAAAGATTTTTTAATTGGTCATTTTCCTTCAAGACTTTACTTATACTTGGATTCAAACCAATTCTGGTCAAGTTTATTAAATCCTTATCACTGCTACCGTAAACAGCTAATAAATACGTCTCTTCATTTATAAAGTTAAAGTCGAATAAAAAGGTAATTAATTTCTTTAGTTTAAAACTGACAAAATCTTCCTCTAATTTAATTTTAACTAAAGAGATATTTGCAAGTTTTTGTCTCGATTTCCCCTTTAGATTAATATAGACCTTGTTCTGATATTCGAAATTTTTATATTTATCGGATTGTAATGCAATGTCACCAAAAGAACTCCCGATGAATAAATAGGAGTCTGTTACATCATTTGCCTTTTCTTGAAAATAAGCCAATGTATTGGTTATTTTTTCTTTTAAACTTAAAAGTTGAAATATGTCAATGTAATTTTTGTAGTAAGCTCTGGCTTTTACATTCTTTAAACGCTCAAGTTCAAAATCTTTTATCTCATTTTCTAAATTATTAATGAATACTTCATAAATAGTATTAATTACATCACTATTGTTACTAATCGTTGAAGTGTTCTCGATGATCGTAGGAATTATATCTTCATAATTTTTATAAAAGTCATCAATATTATTCTCAATGAAATGTTGCTTTATTCTATCGGATAAATTATCAGGATTAATATTTATCAGAAACTCTGTTGAATCAATTAATTTTCTGTCCTTTTCGTTTCTTTTTTCTTTATCTCTCTTAGGTATTTTTAGTTCTTCAATATTATATTCTTCAAGAAGTGGATTCTTATTTTCGTCTTTAAATGTATGCTCACGTAATAGACTTATTTTATTTATCATATTGCTCCTAGAGTCAGTATACTCATCACTGTCAACAAAGTGAATCTCTGATACTAGTTTATCTAATTTATCATTGAAAACATAGTTAAGTCGATTTACTCTACCAATTAGGTTGTTTAACCCCTTGACATTTAAACCATAAGTTGCCGTAATATAAAGATTATCAATTGGAAAGTTTATTCCTTCAAGAATTACAGAATTGGCAACTACATATTTAAAATCTTGAATTTCTTTATAATTATATTCTAAGTATTCTTTTAATATATTTGGAAGTTTTCCATGTAAATATACAATCCCATTTAATACATATTGAACAATATTAATATCTTTAGAAACTTCTTCGGAAATTACATTTGATATTTTTTTCAAATTATGATTATCAGCTACATTATCTAACTTACTGTTAATTCTTTCTGCGATTTGCTCTACAATTTTTGGTCTGTAAGTATATAAGAAGTTTTTACTTTTAGAATTAGTTATAATATAATCGGCAAAATTTAATTCGCTAGCTAGATGGTATTGTTCATCAGTATATCTATTGTAACTAAATAATTTACCCTTTTTGTCAAGGTAGAAAGTATCAAAGGTCTTTAAGTTATGTTTTATTGTACTCTCAAATATTTGACCTTCTGTTGTGTTTTTTATTTTAAGGTTTGAAATATCTGAAACAAGAGGAGATAAATATAATAATCTATGTTTATTGTTCTTTTTATAATTGAGCATTACCAACCTAGAAAGTAAGAAGTTTCTGCTGTTATTGTTTAATAAATTATGTGCTTCATCAATGAACATTATATCAAATGCTAAGTCAAACTTATTAATAAGCCTTGTTGCTCTCTCTTGCGTTAGTATTCCAATGAACCTATCTTCATTATTGTACATTTCATCATGAAGAATTAGTTTGTATGGTAATTCTAAATTTCTTACATCATTATACGTTTGAACAATAAGAGATTTTGTAGGAACGACAATAACAATTTTCTTATATTCATTTCGTGCAATAACGTCTCTAATTATTGAACTTTTACCGAAAGAAGTAGGTGCAATGTATGCTGTGTCTGTTGTTTTAATATTTTCAAATATCTCACGAGACCTATTGTATTGTTCAACAGTTTCTACATAGTGTTCCTTCGAATAAATCTTTTTGACTTCATTGTTTATAATTGCTTCATGTAAGTGATTTTCTTCTAACAATTCATGTTTTATTATAAAATTTGAAATTGGATAAAACCCTATTTGCAATGAAATATCATATAAAGGTTTATAATCATTATGCAATAGACTGTATTTCAAAACTATGTAGTATGCAATATTAAAGTACCCTTTTAGTCGTTTATCATTATTATAGTACCTAAAGAAGATAACTGCAGAACTTAAAATATATTGAGCTTCTTCAAAATCTAATTCAGTGTTCAATATTAGTTTTTTGAAACAGCCAATAAAGAATTCATTGTTCTTTAAAGTTAGTAATTGACGCTTTTCGTAGCTAGTAATTTTACTCATTTAAATAATCAATAAAGTGTTGAACTGAGTTTTTATTAATACATAAAACATTAAGCTTTTTAAACTTGTATCCACTTATTAGATTTTCAATTTTATTTTTCAAATCGTCTTTATCAATGTTAGTATATCGAGCACCTAGATATAAAGTCGAACTAGGAATTAAGTTGTAATTTTCTACTTTACTAAATTTTTTTTGAACATATTCTTTTGAAAGGCTTTTTAAAGTTTTGGAAATGTTATCATTGAAATTAATACTTCTATGCGATGCATGATTATATGCATTTCGCCAAGGGTCATTAGTTGCATTTATTCCTTCTATTTTTTTTCTTAAATCATGATATGATTCTCCAATATTCTCGTTGTGAGTAGCAGTCGTAGTAGTTTCTAAGGATGATTTACTCTCATATATAAAAAAATCCTCCTCTAATAAATATAGTCCATCAAATCCTTTTTTCATTCCTTTTTCCTCCAAATTCCTGAATAAAAAATGTTGCTCATACTTATTTGCGCGTAAATATAAATGACAAATAAATTCAGACACTATACCAATTTTTTGTGCTTCCGTTTTTCTTTCTATAAGATTTTTTAATTCGGTTTTTGTAATATTAATGTCTTCAGCACTTTCAATAATTTCATTATCCCCATTCCATATTTGATGAATATTACTCTCGATATAGCTTTTTAACCTCTCTGAGTATGTATTAATACTTAAAAAATGTAATGTTATTTTATCTGATAATTCTATTTTATATCTTCCAAACATTCATTCTGTTTTAAATATAGATTACTGAATCTGGGTGTTTTGTTTAATTGCAGCCAACTAGTTATATAGTAATTTTTATCACCGACATCCCATGTTAATTTCGGGATAAAAGAAATTTTAGGTTAATTTATCCGTTAATAAAATTACGGAATAACTTTAAGTTTTATATACGTAAAGTTACGTATGCATTACTCTTTTAGTTTTCGTTTGGCGACAAACGTACCATTAGGCTGAATAAATTTTACTTCATTAATGCTTTTATCTTCACTTTCTATAAATTCAACTTTAAAGCCTTCAAGTGTTTTAAAGTTAAATTTGTGTGTAGCTGTTGGGATTAAGGCATATTCTGGCTGGCCTTTAATAAAAACATAAAGTACATTTTTATCTTTAATATAGGCTTTTATTTCGGTACCCATTAAATCAAAATTACCAACATACTGCTCTAAGGTTTTTGCATCTACATCTATAGTGTTTGGTGAGCGTTTAAATGCTATAGGATCTACTAAGCCTTCAATATCTATACGGCCATAATCTATATCTCCTGCAATATTGGTACTAAAGTTTATTTTAACCGAATTACCAATATCTGTGGTGTCTACTTTTCCGTTTTTAACATCGAGAAATTCAAACGTATCGTAATGAAAATGATTTAAAAATAATTTTTTTCCATTCAATTGAGAAAATAGCGAGTCGTTTTCTAATTTTATTTCAAATTTACCATAGCCTTTTTGCTCATAAGTCCCTGTGTAGTCTAATTTGGTATGTGAGGGTTTGGTGTTTTTTACATTAGAAGTTCCCATATCGTCTTTAGCTTCTTTCATCGCTTCTAAAGATTTTTCCAAATCTTCCTTGTGCTTTTTTGCCCATTCGGTCTTATTGACTTTTAACATATAATCAGCGGCAATATTTCTAATAAGTTTAGGGACTTGAGAGCCATTTTGATTAGCTAAAACAACAATACCTAAACTGTCTGAAGGATACAAAGCAACGCTAGCCGAAAAACCATCAATATTACCACCATGTTCTACCATATAATGACCTTTATACGAATGTAAGAACCAGCCGTAACCGTAATTTGCGAATTGTGCATCTGGTAGTTCTTTAGAAGGGAATCCTGCTGCTACAACCATTTGAGAACTCATAGCTTCTTTTACGTAATTCTCAGGAATAATTTGCTCGCCTTTATATTTTCCGTTGTTAATCCAGGTCATTAACCATTTGCTCATGTCATTTACGCTACTATTAATACTTCCTGCAGGCGACATCGCAGCAATATCGTAATAATCCATTTTAGAGATGTTTCTATCTTTATCTAACTCGTAGCCTAAAGCTGCATTAGTGCTAGATGTTATACCTGCAATGGTGGTTTTAGAACGATCCATACCTAACGGCTTAAAAAATGCGTTCTCAATATTTTCTTCCCACGTTTTTCCTGTAATTCTTTCTGTAATTACCCCTTGTAATAAAAACCCAAAATTGTTATAATACCACTGTTCGCGTACTCCCGTAAAAGGTTCGTGATATTTTATTTTGGTTACTAAACTGTCCTTACTATGACTTGGGAAAAAATACCATGAACCGTCGTGTCTTGGTAAACCTGTGCTATGACGCATTAAATCTTTAATGATAATAGTGTTATTCATTTCATCATTGTAAAACTCTAACTCAGGAATGTGTTTTCTCGGACGATCGTCAAACGTCAATTTGTCGTCCTCACGATGCAATCCTAAAAGCGCAGATGTAAATGCTTTTGTGGTAGAGCCAATGGCAAAAAGTGTGTTGGCATCTGCGGGAATTTTATTTTCATAATCAGCATAACCAAAACCTTTGGCATAAATAATTTTATCTCCTTCTACAATAGCTACGGCAAAACCTGGAGCTTTTGTGCTTTCTAAAACAGCGTTAAATTGTTTTTCTATGCCTTTAAGGCGTTTGTCGGTTTGTGAAAACACTAATGTAGAAACAAGTGTTAACGCAACAATAAATATGCGGTTTTTCATGCTTTGGTTGGTTTTAATTGTCGTTATAAGGTATGAGTATAGAATTATACCTGTAAGTTACTGTTTTTTAAATAAATTTTTAAAAAGTTACAATTCGTCATTAAAAAATAACATTTCGGTTATTTCTGTTTTTTAAACCAGCACTTCTATTAGATATTTGTGTCAAACAAAACCAAAACCATGAATATACTTGTAAAAATCATAGTCATTCTTTTGCTTAACGTTTTAAGTTATCAGTTACAGGATCAAGACAATTATTCGGTTACAGTAACCGTAACTAATGCCAATAATGACAAAGGGAAAATGTTTGTAGCACTTTATAATTCTGAAAATGGATTTTTAGAAACGTCTTATAAAGGTGCTATGAGTAAAATAGAAGATAAAACCTGTACGGTAACTTTTGAAGGGATGCCTAAAGGCACATATGCCGTTTCTGTTTTTCATGATGAAAATGATAATGGAAAATTGGATACTAATTTTTTAGGCATTCCTAAAGAAGATTACGGTTGTTCTAATAATGCAACGGGTTTTATGGGACCACCAAAATGGGCAGACGCCAAATTTGAATTAAAAAACGATAAAACACTAACAATAAAACTTTAATATGAAACATTTAATACTTATTGCTTTACTTGCAATTTCAGGACTAACACAAGCACAAACCAATTTTGAAAAAGGCATGACCAAAGCTTTTGATCTATGGCAATCAGATAAAACAGATGAAGCCGAAAATATGTTTGAGCGTATTGCTAAGGCAGAACCTAAAGAGTGGTTGCCAGATTATTATATTGCTCAGATTAATAGCCTAAAAAGTTGGACAGAAAAAGATGCTACAGTTTTAAAAGCGCAATTAGATAAGGCACAACAACATATAGATGCAGCTATGTTAAAAAGTGAAAATAACACAGAATTACTGGTTATACAGGCTCAAGTTTTTACCAATTGGGTGGCGTTTGATGGTATGACCTACGGTATGAAATACGGAGCTAAAATAGCGGAGTTGTATGATAAAGCTACAGCTTTAGATCCTACAAATCCAAGAGCAGCTTTAGGTAAGGCAGAGTGGGCTATGGGAAGTGCAAAATATTTTGGAAAAGATACAGCGCCTTATTGTAAAGACATAGAAGCATCCATTGAACTTTTTAATACCTTTAAGCCAGAGAGTCAATTACACCCTAATTGGGGAAAAGAACGCGCAGTAGCTGTTGCTAAAGATTGTAAAGCCTAATAAATTATGATGAAGTCATTAAAAAAAATAATTCTAACCTTCGCCATTGGATGTGTGGTATTTGTAATAGGTAATCTTTTATCTGATGGTTTTGAGTATGATTCATTTAATGACTTCAGTATTCAATTTGGATTTTACCAACTCTACGCCTTTGTTTTAGGGTATTCAAATATGGCGTTTTTCGATTATATGGAAAGCCGAACTTGGGATAAAGGAGATTATATTAAACGTATACTTATAGGTATTATAGGGAGTACAGTCATCACTTTAGTAGGTCTCTTTCTTTTACGAGCAGGAACAGCAGTGTTTTATTATGGAACAGACTTTAATGTGTTTATGGAAAAGGAATCCTGGAAAGCCTACTCGTTTGGTATCTGGATAACATTGAGTATTGTTTCTGTTTTTCATGTGGTTTATTTCTATAATCGCTATCAAAAAAATAAGATAAAAGAACAAAAAGTAATTGCTGGTACGGCAAGTGCCAAGTTCGACGCTTTAAAGAATCAGCTAGATCCGCATTTTTTGTTTAACAGTTTAAATGTTTTAACGAGTTTAATTGAGGAAAACCCAGAGAATGCTCAAAAATTCACGACCTCATTATCTAAAGTATATCGTTACGTTTTAGAGCAGAAAAGCAAAGAGTTAGTCACTGTAGATGAAGAGTTAAATTTTGCCAGAACCTACATGTCGCTTTTAAAAATGCGCTTTGAGGATAGTATCATTTTTGAGATTCCGGATAAAGCGTCAAATCCAGAAAGTAAAGTAGTGCCCTTATCGCTACAGTTGCTTTTAGAAAATGCGGTAAAGCATAATATGGTAACATCGAGTAAACCCTTGCATGTTAAAATATATGAAGATGATAATTATTTAGTGGTGATGAACAATCTTCAGCCGAAACAAATTGTAAAAAAGAGTAGTGGAGTTGGATTAGAAAATATAAAACAACGTTACCAATTACTTACAAATAAAAAAGTACACATCAATCAACGAGAAAAGGATTTTGCTGTCGCAATTCCTATGCTCACAAAACAAGTATCAATTATGAGAACAGCACAAAGATCACAAGAGCGTCTTAACGACGATTATGTAAGAGCACGTAAGCGTGTAGAGGAATTAAAAGCCTTTTATTACAGTTTAATATCTTATGTATTTGTTATCCCCTTTTTAGTATTTATATGGTATAAGTATTCTTATATGACCATCCAATGGTTTTGGTTCCCTGCTTTTGGTTGGGGATTGAGTTTAGTGTTTCAGGCGTATAGAGTATTTGTAGATGATGGAGCGCTTGGCGCAGGATGGGAAAAACGAAAAATAGAAGAGTATATGCGTAAGGAAGAAGACACCAGACGTTGGAAATAAATGATACAATTATGGATATTAACAAATCAAATTTTAGAAAAGCCAAGAATAAGGTTGAAAAACTAAAGCGTTTTTATACACATCTTGGTGTATACTTTATAATTAACACCATTATTACTGTCGTAAAGGTGATGAGTAATATGAATATGGGAGAAACATTTGAAGAGGCCTTTTTTGATTTTTCTACTGTGGCTTCATGGCTAGTCTGGGGATTAGTAATTGTTATACATGCTTTTTCTGTGTTTGGTCTGCCTCTTATAGTTGGTGACGACTGGGAAGAGCGAAAAATACAACAATATATGAATGAAGAATTGCAACAAGATAAAAATTACGAGTAATGGAGAAATATAATATTGAACCCTATGACGAGCATAATGATGCCACAGATTTTAGAAAAGAAGAAGCGTATTTAAGAGCCAAGAAAAAAGTAGATGCTATCGTTGGTTTTTACTGGCATTTGGCAGTATATATTATCGTGAATTTGTTTTTAATAATTTTAATAGCCGTTAATTCTAGCGAAGGATTTTCAGGCTTTGGTCCTTATGCTACCGCATTTTTCTGGGGAATTGGATTAGCTTTTCATTTTCTAGGTGTTTTTGGTACCAATTTCCTCTTTGGAAAGAATTGGGAAAAACGAAAAATTGAAGAATTTATGAAAAAAGAGGAGCAGAATTGGGAATAAATTTAGTTAAGAGTGAAAATTGAAGAGTGAAGAGTGAAGAGTGAAGAGTGAAGAGTGAAGAGTAAAATTATACAAATGCATAACGAAGAAAAAGAGCAATTTAGAAAAGCAAAAGATAAGGTGAGGAAAATTAAAATTTTCTATATCCACTTAGCAGGATACATCGTTGGAGTAGGGCTTCTTCTATTTAATTTATATATTGTTGCTGGCCCCTACAAAAATAATATCATCAGCTTAAACCTCAGTGTAATAGTTGCATGGACGGTTTTTATAGTTGTGCATGGATTAAATGTTTTTAAAGGCAAACACATCTTTAAGAAAAGTTGGGAAGATAAAAAAGCAGAAAAATTCCTAAAGGAAAAAGAAGAGAAAACTACCTTTTGGGAATAACACGTTTTATAAAAATAAGAATCAAAATATATAAATTTTAAGTCATGAATGTAATCATAATAGAAGACGAAAAACCATCAGCAAGACGATTACAACGTATGCTAAAAGCTGTAGATCTAAATGCTGAAACCATGTTACATTCGGTTGAAGAGTCTATAGAATGGTTTCAAAATAATGAGCATCCAGATTTGATTTTTTTAGATATTCAGTTGAGTGATGGTTTGTCTTTTGAAATCTTTGAAGCTATCGATATAAAATCGGCTGTGATTTTTACAACGGCCTATGATGAATATGCTTTACAGGCCTTCAAACTTAATAGCATCGATTACTTATTAAAGCCCATTGATGATGAGGATTTAAAAACGGCTGTTGAAAAATATAAAGGCAGATTACCTCAAAAACAATCTGTTACCTTAGATTTTAATGATATTAAAAATTTATTGGTGAACCCGATTGAGCGCGAGTACAAAAAACGCTTTTCAGTAAAAGTTGGTCAGCATTTAAAGCTTATTAATATTGAAGATATCGAATGTATTTATAGTGAAAACAAAGGCACTTATGCATTTACCACCGAAGGCCGTAATTATCTTTTAGACGCGACTTTAGATGAGTTAGAAGCCGATTTAGAACCTAATATATTCTTCAGAATCAGTAGAAAGTTCTACGTGAATATCAATGCCATAAAAGATATGGTGAGTTATACCAACTCACGACTTCAAATAAAACTTAACCGTTTTAACGAACAAGATATTATAGTCGCTAGAGAACGTGTTAAGGATTTTAAAAATTGGTTAGAATAATATCGGATAGATGTGTTTTTGAAACTAACCGATAAAAGTTGTATCTTTGTGACATGTGGGACGTTAATACAGTATATCGCAAGGATTTAGAGGCTACATTTAGTAGGTTATTAGATAAGGTTAAGGTTTTAAATGCAGCCAGGCCATTGCCCAATATTGTATTACAAAATATTAAAGAATCACTTCTCATAGAGTGGACCTATAATAGTAACAGTATAGAAGGTAATACGCTTAGTTTAAGAGAAACACAAATGGTATTACTAGAAGGCATTACCATAAAAGGAAAATCATTACGAGAGCATTTTGAAGCTAAAAATCACGAAACGGCTATACACAAGTTGTACTCTTTAGTAAAGAATGATTATGTTCTAAATGCTAAAGATATTTTAGAACTTCATGGTTTGGTATTGCGTTCTATAGAAGATGATTATGCAGGGCGTTTACGAAACGCTGCTGTTCGTATTTCTGGTGCTAATTTTATACCTCCTAATGCTCGTAAAGTTTCAGAATACTTAGAGACATTAATAAACTATATAAATACAAATCCACAAGGGCTAAACCCTATTGAGTTGGCCACGGTTTTTCATCATAAATTTGTATGGATTCATCCATTTTTCGATGGTAATGGTCGTGCCATTCGGCTTGCCATGAATTTAGTATTGATGCGCTATGGTTTTCCCCCAGCCATCATTCTTACTAATGATAGAGTTAAATATTACGCAGCCTTAAATCAAGCTAATAAAGGAAATTATAGTAAACTCATGTTATTAATGGCTCAGGCTTGTGAGCGCTCAATAAATATATACATGAGTGCTATTCCGGGTTCAGATAAAGACTATCAAGCGATTTCTAATATTGTTGAAGAACCAGAGGTGCCTTATAGCCAAGAATATATCAGTTTATTGGCACGTCAAGGTAAAATAGATGCTCATAAAGAAGGGCGTAATTGGTATACGACTAAAGAAGCTGTTCTAAATTACATTAATGCTAAAGGGAAATAAAGTTGATGTTTTGAATAAAGACAGGAAAGCTAATTGTAGTATTAATCGACCTCGCGGTTTTTATATAATTCAATAGCCTTTACATAATCTAGAGCACCTTTCATACTTAAATCGTGAATAAAGCCATCCATTTCAGGATGATGAAGTTTAATCCAATTGGCAAGAGCGTTCACTTCATTTTGCCATACGGTCCAATTAACATCCTTACAATCTAGTTCTTTGATTCTTGATATTTTTCCTGCTGTAAATTGAAACTGATAGCGACAGCTCATTGGGTTATTCTTTAAAAATTCAAGTTTTAAAGAATGCATAGAAACAGTCGCAACAAGTTGTCCATCCTCATAGCTTAAATCAACTAATTCATAATCGGGTTTAAAGATGGAGTCCCATTTAAATTGTTCGTAATAACTCTGTTGTGAATACGTTGTGATATAGTCTCCAAAGACTGTTGTAAGACTATCAGCTAATGCTTTTTTTATCAGTTTGTAATCCGAATTTTTATAGCCGTTATAGTATGTTTTTATTTGCTCAGATGCTGTATGTTGTTTTTCAGCACAACTTGTAAATACTATGATTATTAATAGGGCTAAAATGTGCTTCATAATTTGGTTTTAGTCCTTGTCTTCTATTCTATTGTCGTCAAAAGCTGAAGGTAATAACTTAGGAATAAACTTAATAAACAAGGGTAAAAGCAACATACCGCCAGGTAACATAAAGATGGCTAAACTAGGTATGGATTTAAAGATGTCTATGAGTTGCGTTTGAATTTTTTTCTGTTCTTCGTCCGTCAGATTGCGTTGTGTAGATTGGGTTAATAGGTATAAGGCTTCTTTACTTTCAGACAACTCTTTAATTAAACGTTTGCTGTTTCGTTTAATCAATTTTGAAACGACTTTACTACTATTATCATAAAAACTTTGTGCTAAATTTTTAGAACTTAAAAACGCGACCTCATCTTTATGCTCATCATAAAATAGGTTAATGTCATTTATGGATCTTACAATAACTGTATTATCGACACCTAAATCAGTTTTTAATTGACTTAAAAAACTTTTTTCTTCGTTGTCTATAATCTTGTCAGTCCACGATGCCATACACACTAAATCTATAACATATAATTTTTCTAAAGGCTCGTTTATTATAGAAATGGCATCAGTATAGGTTAGAAGCTCAGCGTTTTTATAACGAATAGAACCTTCAAACAGTTTAATAAGGTTTTCATCGTATTCAGATTTTACAGTCTTGTTTTCAATAACTGAAAACACAATAGTTTCTAATGCAGATTCAAGATTTTCAACATAGTTTTTAATGTTTTTTTCGTCTTTTAAAAAACGATGATACCCTAAAACATCAACGAATAAAAGGGCGTTAATTAAAAAATAATTAAAACTTTTTGAAATAAAATTATCATCAATATGTATACGCTTATGAATGATTTTTTCCAACAAACTATCAGGTGATTTATCGCTAAATAAATCTTCAAAAAATGATTGTTTTTGGTCACTGATAGACTTGTAATATCTAATGAGGCTTTCGGTGAATTGTTCCTTAGGATTTTCCTTGTTGTAAATGTAATAGAAGGTTAGCAGTAAATTGGTTTTACAACGTTCTTCTTCACTAAGTTCAAAGGGTTTAACAATATCTAATACCACTTTAATATTACTTCCATATATAAACCCAGTACGTTTTAAATTAATATAAAACGCATCAGTCTCAGTCTGAGAATACACGATTTCAGAAACTTGATTGAGTAATTTTTTTATCCAGCCATTAGCTGATGGATTCATAACATAAAGATTGAAGCTGCAAAGTTAAATTTTTATAGTTATAAATCATTAATTTATTTTGTTAACAAAATTTTGCTTGCCACAGCAATCTTAGGAGTTGTAACATTGATGTCCTTTAATTAAAGCACTTGCTGTATGAGTAGTACTAGTGTATTGTGTTATGAGTTTTTTATGATGGTTTTGAGTTTTTGTTAATGGAAATATGGCTTTAAAGAATAGACACTTTTTTATTTAAAAAGATAAAGCTTTAACACTTTATCGGCTATAAAAACAACTTAAATTTCTGTATTTTTATGCCCATAAATAAAATAACAAAACATGAAGAGAATATCCCTTACAATTATTGCCTTTATCATTTCATTATCGCCAGCAATGGCAAATGAAGGTATGTGGTTTTTAATGCATATTGAGCGTTTAAATCATCGCGATATGCAAAAAATGGGTTTACAATTAACACCCGAAGAAATTTACAGTATTAACAATCAGAGTTTAAAGGATGCTATTATACAATTTAATGGTGGTTGTACAGCAAGTATTGTTTCAGATAGCGGATTGGTACTAACAAATCATCACTGTGGTTATGATGCTATCGCTGAATTATCTACTGCAGAACAAAACCATTTAAAGAATGGATTTTGGGCAGGATCATTGGCAGAAGAAATGAAGCCAGAAAGCCTATATGTTCGCTTTTTCGTAAGAATGGATGATGTCTCTAAGCGTATGTTAGCTCAAGTAAATGATAGCATGAGTGAAAAAGAGCGTGAAGCTGCACTTAACAAAGAAATAGCTAAAATTGAACAAGAAAATAATGAAGGAGGAAAATACACTGTTTCTGTACGTTCATTTTATCAAGGAAATGAGTTTTATTATTTCGTTTACGAAGATTATACTGATGTGCGTTTAGTAGGAACACCTCCAGAGAATGTAGGTAAATATGGTGGAGACACAGATAACTGGGAATGGCCAAGACATACTGGTGATTTTTCATTATTCAGAGTTTATGCAGATGCAGATGGAAATCCAGCAGAATATTCAACTGATAATGTGCCTTTAAAATCAAAATATCATTTACCTGTTAATATTGATGGAGTAAAGGAAAATGATTTTGCTATGATTTTGGGATATCCTGGTCGTACCAACCGTTGGATGCCAGCACAAGGTGTAGAGCAAAATGTAAAATATGCATATCCTGCTTGGGTTGAAGGCTCAAAATTAAGTATGGATGTGATGAAAAAATACATGGACGCAGACGAATCTGTAAACCTAATGTATGCATCAAGCTATGCTAGTATTGCTAACTATTGGAAAAATAGAGCAGGAATGATAAAAGCTTTAACTGAGCATAAAACCGTAGAAAAAAAGAGCAAAACTGAAGCTAAATTTAATAAATGGGCTAATAAGAAAGCGAATAAAGCTATGTACGGAAAAGTTATTGAAAATATCAATAACTATTATAACTTAACAAATGAAAAAGCGAGACAAAGTAATTATTTATTAGGAATGTTACGCTCTAGTAAATTTGCCGTTTTACCTTACAGAATTGGGTCTGGTTTAACACAATATGTGAATGCTAGTGAAGCAGAACGTAAAAATCTTTTACCAAGACTTGAAGCTTTTATTGAAAACTCTTATCAAAATTATCATTTGCCATTAGAAAAGGAAATTTTAGCGAAACAATTAGGCTTGTTGGCTTCAAAATCTAATTATTCTTTACCAGAATTAGTGGCAGAAATAGGAGAAAAAAACAATAATGATTTTACAGCTTATACTAACGCTATTTTTGATTTAAGCCTGTTTTCATCTAAAGAAGGTGCTTTAGCATTCTTACAGTATCCTGATAAAGCTATTTTAGAGAATGATCCGTTATTAAAATTATCAAACCAATTATTAGATAAATATAGAGAAAGTCCTGAGAGTTTAGAGCAGCCAACAAACGATTATCAGGCGTCTTTTAGATTATTAGTAAAAGGTTTACGTGAATCTGGATTAAGTGATATAAAATATCCTGATGCAAATTCTACTTTACGTTTATCTTACGGAAAAGTGAGAGCTTTACCTGCAGATAAAAGAAACGATGCAAATGAAAACAATTATACTACGTTTCAAGGTATGATTAAAAAGTACAAGCCTAACGATAGTGAGTTTGATTTAGACCAAAGCATGTTAGATATCTACGAAAAGAAAGATTATGGACGTTATGCTAACGAACGTGGTCAATTACCTGTAAACTTCTTAACAGATAATGACATTACTGGAGGTAATTCTGGTTCGCCTGTTGTTAATGGAAAAGGAGAATTAATTGGTTTAGCATTTGATGGAAACATTGAAGCTATGGCAGGTGATGTAATTTTCGATAAAGATTTACAACGTACCATTAATGTCGATATTAGATATGTACTTTGGTTAATTGATAAATACTCTAATGCAAAACATATTGTTGATGAGTTAACTATTGTTACGAAATCATAATAAGAAAGTTATCTGTAATATAAAAAAGCGACCTGAATTTCAGGTCGCTTTTTTTATGCGATATATTTAGGTATCTTATGTTATGATACCTTTATGAGTGGTATTTTATAATTACTTAATAATACCAGCACATCCAATACGAGCGCCAGCATTACCAGAAGGTTGTGATGTTAAATCATCGATGCCAATATGTACAATAATTGCTTTGCCTAAAATATCCTTTGTTTCGTCTCCACAACCAATACACCATTCATTTGTAGATTTGCTTACAGTTGCACGACCGTTTGCATTTGCTGTGATATTACCAATATCACCTTTGTGATAGCCCGCTTTGTCTCCCCAAGCACCATGTGGTTGCCCAGTAGGATTCCAATGACCGCCAGAAGACGATCCGTCTTCTGAAGAGCAATCTGCTTTTTCATGAATATGTATGGCATGTTGCCCTTCTTCTAAACCTTTAACAGTTCCAACCATAGTTACAAAACCGTTTTTTTCTACAAAATTAATGGTACCTTCTACATTACTGCCGCTTTTTGGGTATAGTGATACCGATAATCTTTTTTCAGTTGAATTTTGTTCTGCAACATCTTCGGTTTTAACCTTGGTTTCAGAATCTTTTTTTGAGTCTTTACAAGCTATTGCAAATATCATTGCAAATGCAAGTGTTATTAATTTTAAACTTTTCATGATTGATTTTAATTATTTTACTAAAGTTAATAATGTAACTGAATTACAAACTTTTTGATACCAGTAGTCTTTGTGGTTGTCTTATAGGTTGTTTTGCTTGTATAAGAATACTTGACATTAATTTGTCTCCAATACCTTTTACAATGCTCAAGCCTGAACCATGCAAATCACTAAAGTGCACTTTCTTTAATTCTGTAATACAGTCCTTTTTTATCAAAAACGATATTACGAGCGTATCTAAACAGATGCCATAAAGATATCTTAAGTGTGTGTGTTAAAATTATGGAAGTAAGGAATGATTAAAGAACTCAATCAATAATATTATTAATGCATTTGCTAGTGATTAGATGAACAATAAGTAGATTGTATATACAGTTTTTATTATTTATCACGTAAATAAGTACTCACCTCAATAGCAACATCTTCCCAAGTTTTGCTAACTCCATCAGCACCTTTATGAAGATCAAAACAAGCTTTGTTTAATGTTTCTAATGATCCTAATGCATCCCAATCTTTTAGTTGCATTGTACCTTTCATAGTAACACGTCTTTCATCAGTAATGTTAACCTCTAAAGGTAAATCTGCAGTAACCCCATTCATTGTAATAGAGGCAATATATGCGTTATCCATATATTTAATTGTACCTTTTAGTAAGTCAGTATTTAACATAGCACCAAAGAATGATGTTTTTAGTTTTTCATCTCTAGATTCGTCTTTTGTAAACAAGCTACTAATTGGAATAGAAAAATCTAAATTATTTAGAGCTTCACTTGGAGATGCACCTTCTTTTTCTTTAAAATTCAAAGTTGTAAATTCTCCACCAACAGGTACTTTTTCGGTTGTCTTATAAGCTGTCCATTTTACAGAAGTTGCTTCTGGTTTAACAATGTATTTAATTGTGTTTTCAACGGTTTCTTTTTTAACCTCTTCCTTTTCTTTTTCTTGTTTACAAGATGTAAATACTAAAGAAATAACTAGAAGTACAGATAAGAATTTTATGCTTTTCATAAGCTGAGTTTTAATTTTTTAGTAAAGTTAAGCAGATAAATACTTTTGTGCAAGGTGAATTGAGATTCTTAAATATGATATTTTATTCTATATGACAAATATCATATTTTAAAAGTCTATATACCATTAATTTTGGCTGTGAATTTTAAGCCATGAGTCACTCTTTAATTAGTAAATATAATGTTTCTGGACCTCGTTATACAAGCTATCCAACGGTCCCTTATTGGAATTTGGAATCATTTTCTTTAGAACAATGGAAAGCTTCTTTAAAACGTTCTTTTGAAGAAAGTAACACGTCCGAAGGCTTAAGCCTTTATATTCATTTACCGTTTTGCGAAAGTCTTTGTACCTTTTGTGGTTGTCATAAACGTATAACCAAACGACATGAAGTAGAATCGCCATATATAAAAGCGGTTTTAAAAGAGTGGAGCTTATACCTCAAATTATTAGGAAGCAAACCAAGGATTAAAGAATTACATCTCGGTGGTGGTACACCCACATTTTTCTCTCCTGAGAATCTTCAGTTTTTGATTTCGGGACTTTTAACGAGTGCAGAATTGGCAGAAGACTACGAATTTAGTTTTGAAGGTCATCCTAATAATACCACGGAGGCACACCTTCAAACTTTGTACGATTTAGGGTTTAGACGTGTGAGCTATGGAGTTCAAGATTATAACCTTAATATTCAAAAAGCCATTAATCGCATTCAGCCTTTTGAAAACGTAAAACGTGCCACAGATTTAGCTCGTAAAATTGGTTATACCTCTGTTGGACATGATATCATTTTTGGTTTACCATTTCAAACCGAAATAGATGTTACAGAAACGATCAATAAAACTAAAGCGTTAATGCCAGACCGCATTGCGTTTTATAGTTATGCACATGTCCCTTGGATTAAAGGAAATGGACAGCGAGGATTTAGTGAAACCGATTTGCCAACCCCAGAATCTAAGCGTTTACAATACGAAACCGGAAAACAATATTTTGAAGAGGCTGGTTATGTAGAAATTGGCATGGATCATTTTGCTTTAAAAAGCGATTCACTCTATAAAGCGATGGAAAATAAAACATTACATCGTAATTTTATGGGATATACAGCCTCTAAAACACAAGCTATGATTGGTTTAGGGGTATCTTCAATTAGCGATAGTTGGTATGGTTTTGCGCAAAATGTAAAATCGAATGAAGAATACTATCACTTATTAGAGCACAATATTATTCCGGTGTTTAAAGGACATATTTTAAATACTGAAGATTTAGTGATTAGAAAACACATTCTTAATCTGATGTGCAATTTTGAAACGTCATGGAAGGAGGCTAATTTATTATTTGAAGAATTACCCGAAATTCTCATAAAATTAAAAGAATTTGAATTGGATGGTTTGCTTCAATTTAGAACAAACCAAGTGATTGTTACAGAAAAAGGAAAACCTTTTATAAGAAATATATGTATGGCTTTCGATCTGTTATTGCAACGAAAAAAGCCAGAAACACAGTTGTTTTCAATGACAATTTAAAACTTTAATACAATGAAAAAAATAATTGTACCAGTAGATTTTTCAGAACATTCTGAATTTGCACTTGAAGCTGCTGCAGGTTTAGCTAATAAATATGGCTCTGAGCTTATTGTATTGCACATGCTAGAATTGTCTTATGCAATTATATCGTCAGCCACAGAATCACAAAACCAAGAAGTTGTTTTTTATTTAAAATTAGCAGAACAAAAGTTTGAAACTTTTTTAGATAAACCTTATTTAAAGGATGTAAAAGTAACACCAATAGTAAAACATTTTAAAGTTTGGAGCGAAGTTAATGATCTCGCAGAAGAGCATGGTGCAGATCTTATTGTCATGGGATCTCAAGGCATAAGTGGAGTAAAAGAAGTTTTGATAGGTTCTAATACTCAAAAAGTTGTTAGGTATGCTAATATTCCGGTCTTAGTCATTAAACATAACCCAATTTTGTTAGATTTTGAAAATGCTGTTTTTGCTAGTGATTTTTCAGAAGAAGCTGTTGCTCCGTATTTAAAAGCAAAGACAACTTTCAATAAACTTGGTTCTAAAATGCATTTGGTTTATGTAAATTCTCCTGATGGCAATTTTAGAAGCTCTTCTGAAATAGATAAAAAAGTCGCTAACTTTTTAAGAAAAGCAGAAGGTAATTTAGACAATTTGAAAAGTGTTAATGTGGTTTCCGATTATTCTATAGAGAAAGGGATACTTAACTTCTCTAATGTTATTGGAGCAGATGTTATTGCTGTTGCAACCCATGGTAGAAAAGGCTTGTCACATATTTTTGAAGGTAGTATCTCTGAAGATATTGCAAATCATTCTACTTTACCAGTTATGACATTCAAAATATAATTTTGATATTTTAGTAGTTAGTTTTTTAATATCAAACTAAAATGCCAGAGATTAAGTTTTCTGGCATTTTTTGTTTTTAGAGACTCATTTTTAGTAAATGACGCCTTATCCTGATAAATATCATATTTTTAATATATACTATAAGCTACTTTTGATTATTAATAAGACAATTTTGTCCTATTTAAAATAGATAGATGTAATTATATTTTTAAACACTAAAAACCACAACCAAAATGAGAACATTAAAATTATTATTAGGCATTGTAGCTTCAGGATTACTCATTTTATCATCTTGTAAAGAGAATGATCAAAAAGAGAATTCTAGTACCGCAGAAATTCCCGTAAGTAGAGAAATGATAGCAGAATTAACTGCTCCGCCAAATGTACCAACACCAGTTGGTAGACGAAAGGCAAAAAAGCTTATTGTTAATATGGAAATTCTTGAAGAAGAAGGCGAATTAACAGATGGAGTAAAGTATGTATATTGGACCTTTGGAGGTTCTGTACCAGGTAGTTTTATTAGAACACGAGTAGGTGATGAAGTAGAATTTACATTATCTAATCACCCAGACAATAAACTACCACACAATATAGATTTACATGCTGTAACGGGGCCAGGAGGTGGAGCAGAATCTTCTTTTGTAGCACCAGGACATGAAAAAACATTTTCCTTTAAAACATTAAACCCAGGCCTTTATGTTTACCACTGTGCAACAGCACCTGTAGGAATGCATATTGCAAATGGAATGTATGGTCTTATTCTCGTAGAACCAGAAGGCGGACTACCGCAAGTAGATAAGGAATATTATATTATGCAAGGTGATTTTTACACCAAAGGTAAAAACGGTGAACGTGGCTTACAGCCTTTTGATATGCAAAAAGCCGTTGACGAAAATGCCGACTATGTTGTATTTAACGGAAGCGTTGGTGCATTAACTGGCGACAATGCCATAACAGCCAAAGTAGGCGAAACGGTTAGACTCTATGTTGGTAATGGTGGGCCAAACCTCGTCTCTTCTTTCCATGTTATTGGTGAAATATTTGATAAAGTACACGTTGAAGGTGGTGACCTCGTAAATGAAAATGTACAAACTACATTAATTCCGGCAGGAGGTGCAGCTATAGTAGAGTTTAGAGTTGATGTTCCAGGAACATTTATCTTAGTAGATCATTCCATTTTTAGAGCCTTTAATAAAGGGGCTTTAGGAATGCTTAAAGTGGAAGGTGAAGAAGAAAAGAAAATCTACTCTGGTGAAATTAGAGAAGGTATTTATTTGCCTGAAGGACCAGGAATACAAAACATGCCAACAACTGATGAAATTGTAGAATCTGAAATTCCAGCAAAATCTTTTGAAGAACAAATGGAATTTGGAAAACAAATCTATATGCAAACCTGTTTTGCTTGTCACCAAGCCGAAGGGCAAGGTATTCCTAATGCGTTTCCTCCTTTGGCAAAGTCAGATTATTTAAATGCCGATGTAGATAGAGCAATTGGAGTTGTTATCAATGGATTAAGTGGCGAAATCACTGTAAACGGTGAGAGGTATAATAGCGTTATGACCAAGCAAATGATTTCTTCAGACGATGTCGCCAATGTATTAACTTACGTTTACAACAGTTGGGGAAATTCTAAAAAAGTAGTAACCAAAAAGATGGTTGACGACGTTAAAAAGAAATAATATTATGAAAACCAAAGTCTTTAGTTTGTTCATGTTGTGTTTAGGAGTTCAATCTTTAATGTTTGGGCAGGCTAAAGACATGGTTCTTATAGAAGGGAGCCGTTATATTCCTTTATACGGAAGAGATTCTACAGTCGTTGAAGTCAAAGATTTTAAGATGGATATCTATCCTGTATCTACTGAAAATTATAAGCAATTTTTAAAAGATAATCCTAAATGGAGGAAATCTAAGATTGTGTCGTTATTTGCAGATAAAAGCTATTTATCTAATTGGAAAACCGATTTAGAACCAAACGACTCTATTCACCCTAATAGTCCGGTTAACTACGTGTCGTGGTTTGCTGCAAAAGCCTATTGCGAATGTCAAAATAAACGTTTACCAACAATTGACGAATGGGAATATGTTGCCATGGCAGACGAAACCACAAAAGATGCACGTGTTAAACCATCTTATAACGCACAAATTTTAGCTTGGTACGAAGCTCCTAGAACAAAGGAAAGCCGCATCGGTGAAACACCAAAAAATGCTTGGGGCGTTTACGATTTACACGGTTTAGTTTGGGAATGGACTTTAGATTTTAATTCGGTATTAATCACTGGAGAATCTAGAAAAGATGTAGATAAGGATAGTAATCTATTCTGTGGAAGTGCAGCAGTTAATGCTACAGATTTAATGAATTATGCTGCATTTATGCGTTATGCCATTAGAGGAAGTTTAAAAGCTAAATACTCTATGAAAAACCTAGGCTTTAGATGCGTACAAGATATTAAAAAAGAAAACAAATGAACGTTTCAAAGAAAAATCACAAACACGTCATCCATATAAATAACGTGAGTAACTATTTAAAATTAACAATCTCAGTGTTGGTATTGTTAATGGTTGTAACATCATGCAAATCGGATGCATCAAAAACATCTGACACAGCATTAGTTATGTACCAATGTCCAATGCAATGCGAAGGAGACAAAACTTATGATGAAGCAGGTAGCTGTCCTGTTTGTAACATGGATTTAAAACAATTAGAAACAGCTTCAAAAGATATAGAAACTGATGAGATTTCAGAGGAATCTATTTTCAACTTAACGAGTAAATGGCATACTGAAGAAGGTAATGAAATTCAACTTGAAGACCTTAAAGGAAAAACTTTAGTTATGGTAATGATTTATACCTCGTGTAAAGCAGCTTGCCCAAGATTGGTGGCCGATATGCGAAATATTGAAGCTAAAATTCCTACTGAAAATATTGAGAATGTACAATTCGCATTGGTCTCTATTGATCCTGAAACAGATACTCCTGAGCGTCTAAAAGCATTCGCCATAGAAAATGAAATGGACGGTGAGCAATGGACGTTTTTACAAGGTACAGTTGATGGAGTTAGAGAATTTGCCAATGTATTATCTGTAAAATATAAAGAGATTTCTCCAATAGACTTTTCGCATTCTAATATTATTAGTGTGTTTAATCCAGCAGGAGAATTAAAACACCAACAAGAAGGTTTAGGCGTAGATAATAAAGAAACTATTGAAGCCATCCTTCAGTTAACCCAATACTAATTTAAAGATGAAAATACTACTAACAATTCTTTGCTTAGGAGTTGTAATGACATCCTATGCTCAAGAGTTTGAAATTTCGGCAGAATTAAGACCACGATTTGAATACAGACATGGTTATAAAACGCTGATTCCAGATGATGTAGACGCTGCAACATTTATATCGCAACGTACACGATTAAATTTTAATTACGGAAGTGAAACATTGAATGCTTTTGTATCGTTTCAAAATGTGAGAGTTTGGGGCGATGTTCCAACTACGTCTTTGGAAGACAAAAACGGAATTGCATTGCATGAAGCTTGGGCAGAATTAGTTTTTAATCCAAAATTAGCCGTAAAATTAGGTCGACAAGAAATCAATTACGATGACCACAGAATTTTTGGAAATGTAGGCTGGGCACAACAAGCTAGAAGCCATGATGCTATAGTTACCACTTACCAACCAAATACAACGAATCGTTTCGATTTTGGTTTGGCTCTAAATGCAAATGAAGAAACTGTTTTTGACACAGATTATGCCATTAATAATTATAAGGCATTTCAATATATATGGTATCATACTAATCTGAAAAATGTTGGATTAAGTGTTTTACTATTAAACAACGGTTTAACCTATATGGATGAAAACGATGAGCAAAAAGTAGATTATAACCAGACCATAGGTTCTAGAATGACATTCCAAAAAAACAAATGGCAGACTGATGCGTCTATCTATTTTCAAACTGGGGCAATAGCAAACACAGATTTGAGTGCTTTTAATATTGCGGCTAATGCCTTTTATAAAATTAATGCTGAATTTAAAACGGGATTAGGTATAGAATATCTTTCAGGTACTGATATGAACACTACTGAAAACAAGCTAAAATCATTTAATCCTTGGTTTGGTACGAATCATAAATTTAATGGATTGATGGATTATTTTTATGTGGGTAACCATTCTAGTTCTGTAGGATTACTAGATTTTAAAGCGAGCTTAGAGTACCAAAAAGAGCGATTTTCAGCAAAACTAACGCCTCATATATTTTCATCTGCGGCAACTGTTGTAGACCAGACAGGAAAAGAAATGAGCAATGCATTGGGCACCGAATTAGATTTGGTATTGGGTTATAAGTGGACCAAAGACATCAGTTTTAACGTAGGCTATTCGCAAATGTTTGCCACAGAAACGATGGAGGTTTTAAAAGCGGGCAATAAAGACAATGCTAATAATTGGGCTTGGTTAATGATTACGGTTAAACCAAGTTTATTTAAAACAACACTGAATAATTAAAGCTTAGCATAATTCCCAATATTAGGGGAAATTTAAAAAGAAACAGCAGTGTGTTTCAATAGTTTTATAACGAATTTAAAAGACACTGCTGTAGTCTTTAAGACTTAGGAAGTCTATTTAGTCATGTCTTATTTTTCCTGTAAATTCTTCAATATTTATAACAAAAACTGTAGGAATATCGTCAGAATCTATTTTAGCAGAAAACTCACTAATAAAATCTAAATCGCGTAACTCTTTTCGCATTATAACACCTTTTACTCCTAAAGAAAATTCATGTAACATGGCTTTTGCACTACTGCGTTCCAGTTCTATAAATTGACCATGAGCTACAGCAGATCTCCAGTTGGTAATTGAGGTTATTTCAGCAACTTCTAATGCTACTTTATCGTGTTGACGCATGGCGCTAATTTTATGTCCATCACCTGAGTAACAAATAATTCTATTATCTGAATAAAAATAAGTAATAGGTACAACAAAAGGTTTGTTTTGATAAATATATGCTAGATGCCCTATGTAATTTTGGCTCAAAATCAATTGGCACTCTTCTTTATTTAAGGACTTTATCATAATTTTTAAGGTTTAGATTTATTTTAATATAGGTTTAATGACAGTGCAATACTAAGAGTGGTAATTTCATTCTAGATGTTAACTCTTTACTTGGAGAGGCACTAAATAAGCGTTTTAAAAAGGATTTATCTTGAGTAATAAAAGCGGTTATATCTATGGGGTTGGTTTGTATGTAGCTTGAAACAGCATAATCTATGGGTACACCTTCTACAAGGTGGTATTTAGAATCTAATAATGCAATGCTTTCCTTATCTTGTAATGAAATGTTAGAGGCATCATTTTCTGAGCTAATTCTAAGAATGTGAAGTTTCAGTTTAAAATCTTCTATAAAATCTATAATATGTTCTAGTAAGTGACTACTAAAACGATCATCTGTATTTAAGGATACCAAAAATTGTTTAACAGGCGAAAAACTATAATTACTTGGTACAACTATGGTTTTACATTTTACTTTCTCAACAACATTAATGGTGTTACTACCAAAAATAACTTCTTTTACATTAGACGCTCCGTTACTTCCCATGACTACAAAATCGATAGAAAATTTCTGAACCACCTGGTTAATTGCATCGGTAAACACATCAAAATCTATTATCGTTTCAAAATGATAATCTTGAGTTTTGGTATCATTTTTCAATTTTTCGATTAAGGCATCGAGTTTCTCTTGTGGTTTTTTAGTGATAGAATCGTGAATAGAATTTTTTGGCGACATTAATAAATCGTCTGTAACATATCCACTTACTTTATGCACATACATAATGTAAAATGTACATGTTTTAGACTCAAAAAACTGCATTGCATACCTAATTGCATTTGTAGCATTCTTAGAAAAATCTGTAAGTAAAAGTACTTTTTTCATGATTAAAAAACTTTTACTTAAAGTTACGGAAACTTATTAATAGCTGCAATGACATAAATCATGAATTGAATTTACGATTTCCAAAAGACATCACTTTCGTTGTCTTCAAATTTTTCAGGTTGATGTATAATTTCAATGTGACGTAATTGTGCTTCAGTTCCTACTTTCTGAATTTCGGGAAATAAGATGCGTTCTTCAAATCGGATGTGCTGTTCTAATTCTTCTTCAATTTTACTCAAGGTTTTTAAGTCGTCGTCACGATCTTCAAACAAACGCTTTAATCTTCTGTGTTCCGCTAATGCGCGTTTTATTAATTCGTTTTCAGGCTCTAAAATGGTGAAAATGTGAGTTTCTTCTATTTCAAAATGGGGAATTAAGTGATTTTCAAAAAACCAATCGGCATAAGCTCTAATGCGTTTAGGGGCGATGTCTTTACTAAATCCGGCTCTAATTTTCCAAGATAATAATAAGCCATGATGATGTTCTCTGCTTAATGGTTGAAGTGCTTTATGGCGTTTTTGTGGTTTAGGTTGCATAAGTTTCTTGTTTAATAATAGTGAATAATAAAGCACTGATACCTAATGGTAAAAGGATGCTAAATAAAAATAATAACAGGTAATAATGGGGTAGAATTCCGGTTCCGAAGTAAAACATAATTCCTTGAATTAATAGCAGCACTTCAGTTAAAACAAAGCCTAAAAGGAAACTGTACACACCAAAATTTAAAGTTTTAGAATTGCTTACGAAATTGCTTTTTAAAATAAAAGCCCATAAAAAGCCTGAAATGACACCCAGCATAAGTAGGTGAATAAATCCGATAACAAAATTGCGGTGATTGTAAACAACGGCAGAGAATTCCGGCCAAATAGATACGGTTTGAAACAGTACTTTTAAGATAAAACAGACCAATGCAAAACCGTACATATAAGTCACAAGCTTTGATTCTTTGCGCCATGCTAAATACGAATTAGGCTTTATAAGTTGAAAGAATTTATAAAGCATTAAAACTTGAAGTATAACACCCACACCATTAATCCATGGCAAGCTCGAATGAGGCGCAAACCATTGAATTGGTAAGGCAAATGTTAGTATTGTAGATGCAATTAACAACCTGTAAAACTGCCTAAATAGTTTAGAGTCTTCAACTTTTAATAGATGAAAAAACACAGTAATAACAGCAATTAAAAACCAACCGTTAAACTGAAAGTGTAAAAAGAATTGAATGGCAATGTGATAAAAGGCCGAAGTTGATCCAAGTATGGAAACCGCAGGTCCTAAACACCAAACTCCAATGGTAGAAATCATCATAAATAGGAGTGATACTTTTAACAATTTTTCGGTTGCAGTAGACTTTGTCTTAAGATGTTTCCAGATGAGAAACACAAAGTAGTAACTACAAAAGATATGTAATGTTGAAAATGTTATGGATAGTGCTGCATAACCTTGTATGGGGAAACTAATCATCATACCAACAACAGCAAGTTCTGTGAGCCAAAACAAGCGATTAAAAATCTTAGGCTCATTAGGAATAAAATAATGAACAAACAGTGTAAACAGCATTAAATACACCCAACCTAACATGGCAACATGAGAGTGCGCATGTGTTAAAAACCGATAATTTATACCAATAGATTCTAAAAATGAAAAGCGCAGTGCCAAACCCATTAGGGCTGCAATTAGAAAATTAATTAGACATATAACAACTAACTTTTTTGGCATCGTTAAGATTACGATTTAGAAATATACAGATTAATAAGAAGAAAATCCCAAAATGCAAGGGATAACATTTTAGGATTTTCAAGTTTAGAAATGTATTAAGGGATTGCTATTAACTAAACTGTTGTTCTAATTTTATAGCTTCAGGGAATAAAATATTATTCTCTAAATGAATATGTAAATGCAAATCTTTTTCAAACTCTTCCAACATCGCAAAAGTGACTTTATAGGTATTACAAGCATCTGCAGGTGGAGTGTAATTATTAGTGAGTGCATCAATCTCTCTAAATCGAGCTCCTTCGTTATCGTGCTCTTCCATCATCATGGCAATAGGGTTTTCAACGGTTCCAAATTGAGGAGATTGTACTGTTTGATCTTCTAATTTAGCGTTTACCATCTTTTTAATGAATGGAAAAAGGATGAGTTCCTCTTTTTTCATGTGTGATGCTAATTCTCCTGCAGAAGCTGTAAACAATTCATTAATTTTAAACAATTCTGGATGACGCTCGCCGTGCACACGACATAATTTATCTAAAAACTGACGTAGCACAGGGGTTTTCTCTTCGACATATCGGTGATGTTTCTTTTCAATATATTCAGCCAATAAATCTAAAGGCCAAGATTTGTAATCTATAGTTTCAGCACCTTTAGAGTTTAAAACCTGATTAAGTTCATCCATGAGCAGATTGCTATCAATACCTTTTTTATCGCAAGCTTCTTCTACTGTTCGATTACCATTACAACAAAAATCAATTTTGTATTTAGAAAAAATAGCTGCGGTTCTAAAATCATCGGCAACATATTGTCCTATTTCTTTTTGGGTATTTTTTTGAAGTGTTTCCATATTATAATTTTATTTCGGATAAGTTTATCCTATTTGTGTTCAAATTTTTTTTAGATCTTTAGAAATGAGACACCAGATTTAATATCTAGGGCTAACTGCTCTAAAGTTGTGTTTTCTAGCATTTCTCTTAGTTCTTCTCTAACGACTTTAAATTTATCGTGTACAGGGCAAGGATGATTTTCATCGCAGGTATGTAAACCTAATCCGCAGCCCTTATAAATGTTATCTCCATCAATAGCAAAAACAATTTGAGAGAGTTTTATTGTGGCAATTTTATCTTTATCAATTTCAAAACCACCGTAAGCTCCTCTAACCGACTTCACAATGTTGTTTCTAACTAAGGCTTGCAATATTTTTGCGGTAAATGCCTGAGGTGAATCAATCTCTTCAGAAATTTCTTTAGGACTTACACGTCTGTTTTCAGAAGAATTTACTGCAATAAAAATGCTGGCTTTAATTCCGTATTCACAAGCTTTAGAAAACATAGGTTTGTTAATTTATATAACAAAGATAAGTTATATATTTTAAATAAGATAGTTTTGTCTCAATTAAAATGTGTTTAATGGCATTCAATAGCACTTGAAGCCATCTCTATTACTGGAGCAGGCGAGAGGTAAGGAATACCTATGCCTAAACCACGCAGAATAAATAATAATCCAATAACTACAACAAAAACAGGAATTGCTTTTTGAATACGTTGTTTTATAGTACTATTTAAAAATTTACCTAAATAAATGGCTGTTGTCATTAAAGGAATGGTTCCGAGTCCGAATAAAACCATATAAATACTACCTTCTAACAAACTGCCAGTGGCTATAGATCCAAAGACAGCCATGTAGACTAAGCCACAAGGCAAAAAGCCATTGAGAAAACCAATAGTTAAAAACGTATCTGCTGTTTTCTTTTTTAAAGCTTTTCCTAAAGAGGATTTAACTTTAGAAATACCTTTGTATAACGGTTTTGTGAGGTTATACTTTCCTATTATGTTTTGAGGTAAGAGGACTATAACTATCATTAAAATTCCAATAACAATAGAAAGTTGCTGTTGTATTCCAAAAAGTGAAAAACTTTTTCCAACGAGTCCAAAAACCAATCCTATAATACTGTAAGCTAGTAGTCTACCAAAGTGGTATATACTAATTTGGCTTACTTTTTTAAAGGAGTTAGATCTATCTACAGGCAACATAAAGGCAATAGGACCACACATACCAACGCAGTGTAGGCTACCTAATAACCCTAATATGAATGCAGATGCTAACATTTAATAGGTGATTTCTTTTTTAAAGAGATAAGAATTTGTGTTATATTTCCAATCTACTTTAATGTTCCAACGACCATCCAACAAGCGTTTGTCAGGTATGAGCAAATTGTGGTTAGACAGTGAAATCGGTGTTTCAAAATCTAATTGCTTGTTAGATGGTCTATATAGGAACACTTTACCTTCAATCTTTTGAACATCTAAATCTTCTGGAAATGAAATAACAATGCCTTCATTAGTTTTTTTCCAAGACACATTGGTTTTAAGATTTTTTGCATTTTCTTCGTGATCTAAATCAGCTTGAAATTGCAGCTCTTGTCCGTAATAATCTTCAATTACTAAATCATGGTCATACTTTTTATCTGTACTCATGCTTATGACAAAGTACATGATAAACGAAATAAAGCATACAAATGCAATAACGATTCCTGTTCCCCAATTTATTTTCATAATTATATTTATTTTGTCACCCTGAATTAAACTCAGGTCAACATTAATTTGTAATGATCACTAATTAAAACTTCTAGGACCTAAGAAGGTTACAGAGGTGGTTTCAATGAGTTCATCTTTACTATAGAGATCTATCATAACGTCATTTTTATCTCCTGATAAATCACTTTGTTTAAGTTCTATAAACAATGTGCCTTCGGCTATGCCTTGTGGCTCAACAACAAAGGTCTCAGAAGTAGAAACAATATGTATATCTCCATCCCAACCTCTTAGTTTAAAGGTTAGATCATCTATTTCTCTAGAGGTTTTATTTACCAGTTTAAAGGTATAAACGTTGCTTATAATATCGTTATCCTTGTGCTCATATAATTGTCCTGGTAATCGTAATATTCTAGCTTCAACATCACTACGTAAAAGTAACATACCTGCTAATATGCCAATTAAAATGGTAAGTACAGCTATGTAACCTTTCATTCGAGCCGTGAGTTTAAAAGGCTCTTTTTTCTCAATATTATCTTCACTAGCAAAACGTATCAACCCTTTTGGCAGGTTAATACTTTCCATGATATGATCACATTCATCTATACATGCAGTGCAGTTAACACATTCTAATTGCGTACCGTTTCTAATGTCTATTCCTGTTGGACAAACGTTAACACATTGAGAACAATCAATACAATCTCCATGACCTAGAGCTTCTCTGTCTTCGTTTTTTCTGAATTTCTTTCTACCATTTTCAGCTTCGCCACGTTTGTAATCGTATGCAACAACGATAGATTTATTATCTAAAAGTACACCTTGCAGGCGACCATAAGGACATGCAATGATACACACTTGTTCTCTAAACCAGGCAAATACAAAATAGAATACAGCTGTAAATATTAGAAGCGGGATAAGTGTACCTGTATGTTCAAAAGGGCCTTCGGTTATGTATTTTATAAGTTTATCTCCACCTATTAAATAGGCTAAGAAAACATTTGCAATTAAAAATGATATAACTAAAAAGATAAACCATTTTAATAGGCGTTTTTTGATTTTTTCAGCATCCCATTTCTGACGATCTAAACGCATTTGTTTGTTACGATCACCATCGATCCAATATTCAATACGTCTAAAAACCATTTCTAAAAAGATGGTTTGCGGACAAATCCATCCACAAAACACACGACCAAAGCCTACGGTAAATAGTGTAATAAAAACAACACCTATTAGCATGGATACCACAAAGAGGTAAAAATCTTGAGGCCAAAATGGAAATCCAAAAATATTAAAGCGCCTTTCTAATATGTTAAATAATAGAAACTGATTACCATTAATTTTTATGAACGGAGCAGCCAGTAAAAATGCTAATAAAAAATAGCTTACTAATTTACGCTTTTCATATAATGGTCCAGAGGGTTTTTTAGGGAAGACCCATTTACGTTTACCTTCTTCATCAATTGTTCCAATTGAATCTCTAAAAACTTCATTTTCTGGCGTTTCCATTGTTTTTCAACTTAAATATTAATTAGAAACAAATCTTATTATATTGTTTCTTTATTACTCTTTAGAGTCATCATCTACCCAAATATCACCTTCTGCATCTTTAGGATTAGCAGGAGTTGTACCTTGAAACTGTAAAACATAACTTGATACTTGTGCGATTTCAAGAGGCTTTAAACTTTGTTTCCATGCAATCATTCCTTTACCAGAGCGTCCGCCTTCAGAAACTGTTTTAAAAACATTTTTGATACCTCCACCTAAAATCCAGTGGTCATCGGTAAGGTTTGGTCCAATACCACCACCACCATCTGCCATGTGACAAGCAACACAGTTGGTTTCAAAAATCTTTTTACCAGCGTTTAAATCTGCTGTTTCGGTCAATAGTTCCACAGTATTAAAGTCAACTAAACCTTTTGCTGTTTTCTTGTATTCTTCAATTGCTTTGTTAGCCTCTGCATATTCAATTTCATATTCTACAAATTGATTGTCTGCATCCAAAACATGATAACGTACCATATAAACTACAGCGAAAATTATTGAGATGTAGAAAGAATATATCCACCATGGCGGTAAATTATTATCTAATTCTCTAATACCGTCGTAATTATGATCTAGAATAATTTCGCCTTCTTCTTCAATAGGTTTATGCTTTCCTACTAATTTTGAGTAAAGTGCTTTAACTTTTGTAAACTGAGGTGTTTTAGTTTGAGAAGCTAAATAACGTTTTTTACCTTCTTCATCTAAACTTTGATAGAGAATATTATCTAATGAATTTACAATACCTTCAATAGCAATAAGCACTAATAATACTAATAGTAAAAAGAGTAAGATAATAGGCTGCTCCATAAAGGCAGGCTGATCTCCTGAATCTACAAAGTATTCTATGAGTCCGGCAATGGCAAAAAACACTACAGGTACTCTTACGTATGATGGGATTAAATGTCTCATATTTCGGTATCGTTTTGGTTGTCTAATGGTATATTACTAACAGTGGTTATATAATCTTTCTTAGCTGTGATTACCCAGTAGAATAATACAACAAAGAAGATAAAGAAAATAAGAAGGGATATCATAGGGTATATTTCTATACCTATGATACTTTCCAAGTGGCCTTTTACAAATTTGAACATAATGAGTTAGTTTTGAGCGGTTTCGTCTAAAATATCTTTTACTTTAATATCGGTTCCTAATCGCTGTAAATAAGCAATTAAAGCCACGATTTCTCTATTTCGCATTTCTACGAATTCATCACCTGAAGCAGCTTTATCAGCTTCATAAGAGGCTACAAAATCTGGATCATTGTATAGGTTTTTTTCAATTTGAATACCTTGCTCTAGCATATCTATTTGTGCGTTTGCAATATCTTCTTCAGTATATGGTACACCTAAAGAAACCATTGTTTCCATTTTCATTTCAGTGCTAGACTTGTCTAGTTCATTTCTAATTAACCATTGGTAAGCTGGCATAATAGAGCCTGAAGATGTACTTTGTGGATCGTACATGTGGTTAAAGTGCCAGTTGTCTGAGTACTTGCCTCCAATACGATGTAAATCTGGCCCTGTACGTTTACTTCCCCAAAGGAATGGATGATCGTAAACAAATTCACCTGCTTTAGAGTATTCTCCATAACGCTCTACTTCAGATCTAAAAGGACGTATCATTTGTGAGTGACAGCCCACACAACCTTCTCTAATATAAAGATCTCTACCTTCAAGTTCTAAAGGAGTATATGGTTTAACCGTGCTAATTGTTGGAATATTTGATTTTACAACAATAGTTGGTACAATTTGAACAATACCACCAATTAAAATAGCTATGGTAGCATATATAGTTAATAGTACAGGCTTACGCTCTAACCAAGTGTGCCATCCTTCTCCTGCAACACGACCTTTAGACACACGTTTTAATGCAGGTGCTTCGGCTAATTCATCAGTTACTTTATGATCAGATTTAGCAACAGTTCTTATAACATTATATACTAAAATTAGCATACCCGTAATATAAAGTGTACCACCAATAGCACGCATCCAATACATTGGCATAATTTCGGTTACAGTTTCTAAAAAGTTACCATAAACTAATGTGCCATCTGGATTAAATTGTTTCCACATACTTGCTTGTGCAAAACCTGCTACATAAAGTGGTAATGCATATAACATGATACCTAAAGTACCTATCCAGAAATGCATATTGGCTAAACCAATAGAGTATAATTTGGTTTTAAATAATCTTGGGATTAACCAATAAATCATACCAAAGGCTAAGAAACCATTCCAAGCTAATGCTCCAACGTGAACGTGAGCAATAATCCAATCGGTAAAGTGAGCAATAGCATTTACATTTTTAAGCGAAAGCATTGGACCTTCAAATGTTGCCATACCATAACCAGTAATGGCCACTACCATAAATTTTAAAACGGGATCTGTACGTACTTTGTCCCACGCACCACGCAAGGTTAATAGTCCGTTAATCATACCACCCCAAGATGGCATTAATAACATAATTGAGAATGCAACACCTAAGTGTTGTGCCCATTCTGGTAGAGCAGTATATAATAAGTGGTGTGGACCTGCCCAAATATAGATAAAGATTAACGACCAAAAGTGAACGATAGATAATCTATAAGAGTAAACAGGTCTGTTGGCCGCTTTAGGTACAAAGTAATACATTAAACCTAAGAATGGTGTTGTTAAGAAAAATGCAACAGCATTATGACCATACCACCATTGTACTAAGGCATCTTGTACACCTGCATAAACAGAATAACTCTTCATACCAGTAAAGCTTACAGGAAGTGCTAAACTATTAAATATGTGAAGTACCGCAACCGTTACAAACGTTGCTAAGTAAAACCATAGAGCAACATATAAGTGACGTTGACGACGTTTTATCATGGTACCAATAAGGTTAATACCAAATGCAACCCAAATTAAGGCAATAGCAATATCTATAGGCCATTCTAGCTCTGCATATTCTTTAGATGTAGAATAACCTAAAGGCAATGTTATAGCAGCTGCGACGATAATAAGTTGCCATCCCCAGAAATTTAAGTTACTTAAAAAGTCACTAAACATTCTTGCCTTCAATAGACGCTGGGTAGAGTAATATACACCAGCAAAAATAGCATTACCAACAAAGGCAAAGATGACCGCGTTGGTGTGTAATGGTCTTAATCGACCAAAACTCAACCAAGAGATACCATCGGTCATGTTAGGGAATAAAAACATAAAGGCCAAAATGAGCCCTACAAGCATTCCAACAACTCCCCATAGAATGGTAGCATAAAGGAATTTTTTAACGATTTTATTATCGTAATAGAATTGTTGCATTTCCATATTTAATATAATTAGTCAGTTTTAGTTTGTTTAGATGTATTGGTTTGCTCTTTAATTAATTCGTCTTCAAAAAGCATGCGTACAGATGGAGTATAGTCATCATCATATTGCCCAGACTTGACTGCCATTATAAAAATGACAAAGAAAGCCACGCCAATTACGACGCTAACTGATAATAAAATATAAATAACACTCATACCTACTGAAGTTATGGTCCAAAATTACGTTTGAACTAGTTTTGAAAACATGATTTTTATCATATTTCCTTATTTTTAATCATTCTAATCGTTTTCCTAGAAGATTTGTCGCAACTGTTGTAAATACAACAATACTAATTGAGCTTAAAGGCATTAATATTGCAGCAACGACGGGTTCTAATTGTCCGGTTGTAGCAAAGTATAATCCAATAATATTATAAAAAAATGAGACGACAAAGCTCCATTTAATAATTTTTATAGCTGATTTAGAGGCTAAAATATAGTTGTATAATTGCTTAAATTTTGAAGCATCTAAAATAGCATCACAAGCAGGTGAAAAGACGTTTACATCTTCTGATATGGCGATGCCAACATCACTCTGTGCTAATGCACCAGCATCATTTAAACCATCACCAATCATTAAAACTTTAGCTCCTTCTGATTGATGGAACTTAATAAACTCTAATTTATCTTCTGGTTTCTGATTGAAAATTAATTTGGTTTTAGCCGGTAATAACTTTTTTAAATTTTCAAGTTCACCTTCATTATCTCCTGAGAGAATAACCAAATCAAAATGCCGCTTTAATTGATTAAATAATTTTGAAACCCCTTTTCGATAACTATTGTAAAAGGTAAATTTGCCTTTATAGACATTATTACTACTCACATGAACAGTAGTATTTAAAACCGTACTTTCATTAGGATTGCCAACAAAACTTGCAGAACCAATTTTCATATTAACCGATTCGTGTTTGGCCTCAATACCTTTACCAATATGTTCTTCAAAAGCATCAAGTGTAATGATATTGTTTTCTTTTAAAATGGTATATAAGGTTCGGCTTAAAGGATGGTTTGAACCTCTCAAGGAATTTTTAAGTACTATATTTTCCGATTCTGAAAGTAATTCACCATCGTATTCTGCATTACTGTTTTTGTTAGATGTAATCGTTCCTGTTTTATCAAAAATTACCGTGTTTATTTGTGCTAGCTGTTCAATAACACTAGCGTTTTTTATGTAAAATTTTTGTTTGCCAAAGATTCTCAATAAGTTTCCAAAGGTAAAAGGAGCAGAAAGCGCAATGGCACATGGACAAGCAATGATTAATACCGCTGTAAATACATTCATAGCTTTACTAGAATCTACAAACAGCCAAAAAGTTGTCGCAATAAAAGCAACCGTTAATATCGCTATTGTAAAATGTTTACTAATGGTATTGGTGATATTGGTAAAACCGTCTTCTTTGTTTTTGTTAAAAACATCATTACTCCATAATTGTGTAAGATAACTTTGTTCAACAGATTTTAGAGCTTCCATTTCAATAACTCCGTTGGTTTGTTTACCTCCTGCAAATAATTTATCGCCAGATTGTTTTGATACTGTCTGTGATTCGCCAGTAACAAAACTGTAATCTATTTTTGCTTTTCCGTTAATTAAAATCCCATCCACAGGGATTAATTCTTCATTCCGAATTAAAATACGGTCACCTTTTTCAATATCATAAACCTGAATAGAATTCTCGTTACCTTCTTTGTCTATCTTAGTTATTGCGATAGGGAAATACGATTTATAATCGCGCTCAAAGGATAAGAAATCATAGGTTTTTTGTTGAAAGAATTTACCAACCAAAAGAAAAAATATTAAACCAGCCAAACTATCAAAAAAGCCAGAACCAATATCAAACATAATTTCTATGGTACTTCTAATAAAAAGCACAGAAACTCCTAGAGCAATTGGGACATCAATATTTAAAATTTTAGCCTTTAAACCTTTGTATGCCGAAATAAAATAATCTTGAGCAGAATAAAACACAATAGGTAAAGACATCGCAAACATTAACCAACGGAAGAAGGGTTTGTATTGTTCTAACCAAAATTCGTTGACTTCAAAATACTCTGGAAAAGATAAAAACATAATATTACCAAAACCAAAAGCAGCAACTCCAAGTTTATAGATTAAGGCTCGGTTAATGTGTTTTTTGCCAGAATTAAAATCGTCTAAACTAATATAAGGTTCATAGCCAATAGAGCTTAATAATAAAACAACCGATTTTAAATCCGTAGCATCAGAGTTATAAGTGACTCTAACTGTTTTTTTTCCAAAATTGACTTGAGAATCTGAAATGTTTGGATTGAGTTTGTTGAGATTTTCTAAGATCCAAATACAAGAGCTACAATGAATATGTGGAATGTAAAGCGTGGCTATTTCTACAGAATCATCTCTAAATTCTGTTAACTTTTCAATAATGTTTTCTTGGGATAAAAAATCGAATTTGCCTTCTATTTCCTTTGGAATGGCACCTGGCGAATTTTGTAAATCGTAATAACAGGTTAAATCATTTTCGTTAAAAATTTCGAAAACGGTTTTACAGCCATTACAGCAAAATGATTTGTCCTGAAATGTAATTGGATGATTACCACAGTCATCACCACAGTGAAAACAAGTTTTGCTTTCCATATTATAATTTGCTCATTTATACCTGTAACAAAAGTCACTAATCTAGTGAATTTAAACTATGATATTTGTCATGTTTTAATTAACTTTGAATTTAATTGTTTTTCCTATGAGCAAATGTGACCAATGTATTATTAGACAGTTTAATGCCTTAAAAGCTTTAGGAAAAGACGATTTAGTTCGGATTTCTGGTTGTAAGACGTCTAGATTTGTTCAAAAAGGAGAAGTTCTTTTTAGAGAAGGGGAAAGTATCAATGGGATATTTTGCGTTAAAGATGGTGTCTGTAAATTGTCTAAATTGAGTGCCAATGGTAAAGACCAAATTGTAAAATTGGTTGTTAAAGGTGATTTAATTGGACAACGTTCCTTAGTATCAGATGAGAAATCTAACCTTACAGCTGTTGCCGTAAATGAGATGGAAGTCTGTTTTATTCCTAAAAGTGAGATTCTTCACGATTTATCTAAAAATGCCAGTTTTTCTCTAGATATGCTTCAAGATATGGCAAAAGAGCTCAGAATAGCAGATAATGTCATTGTAGATATGGCGCAAAAATCTGTGAAGCAACGCTTGGCAGATGTCTTAATTTATTTGCATGAAACTTTTGATAAGGATAAGGATGGTTATTTAAGCGTCATATTATCTAGGGAAGATTATGCTAGTCTTGTTGGTACAGCTACAGAATCTGCTATTAGAATTTTATCTCAATTTAAAAAGGAAGGTTTAATTGCTACAACAGGAAAACATGTTATGATTTTAGATTTAGAAGGCTTGAGACGCATTGAGTAATTCAATAGTCTATCGCAACAACCTAGTCTTCTTAACAGCTTAATTTTTTCTAAAAAAAAAAGTCACTTTACTTTGTGTAATAATTGATTTGTAAGACACTTTTTAAATTCAATTATTACAGTCTTTTTCTTATCTATTGCTATTGTATGATTGATCTAGCGCTTCAATAAGTTTGTCCTACTATTTTTTAATTGGATAACGGCATTTTAGTACAACTTGTAAGTAGTTAATAAAATGTTAGAATCTAAAATATTCAAATATAGCGTTGTTAAAAGCATTATTTTTACATAGCTATGAAACGCGCATTCTTAAAATTTCATCTCAGAAAGACAGAGAATAGTCGCAAACTGCATGTGTCAGTTAAATAACAATAAAGAAAAACACATGAAAGAAAAAACAAATAAATCGGGTTTCGTTTTTAAAACCTACGAAGCTCCGCATCAATCTCCTTTCGAAAAACTCTTTGAAATTTTCAAAGAACTGATTACACATACTTCTGGTGATTTTGATGAAGCTATCGATTGGTTACGAGAACTAGATAAAGAATACAAATTAACGACTCCAGAGTATACCATTGATGATTTTATTGAAGACTTAAAGAATAAAGGGTATATCAGAGAAGAACTAGATCCTACTGGTGCAGGTAAAGGCGCCATGACAATTACAGCCAAAACAGAACGAGCTATTAGACAACAAGCATTAGATCATATTTTTGGTAAAATAAAACGCAGTGGTTCTGGCAACCATAAAAGCAAAGGTGTTGGACTTGGCGACGAGCATACAGGTGATTTTAGACCTTATCAGTTTGGTGATGGTTTAGATAAAGTTTCGATGACTGAAAGCATTAGAAACGCACAAATCAATAATGGGATTGGAGATTTTAGTCTAACCGAAGACGATTTAGTGGTTGAAGAAACGCTTCACAAAAGTCAAATGAGTACGGTTTTGATGATAGATATCAGTCACAGTATGATTCTTTATGGTGAGGACCGAATTACTCCAGCGAAGAAAGTCGCTATGGCTTTAGCCGAATTAATCACCACACGTTATCCAAAAGACACTTTAGAAATATTAGTCTTTGGTAATGATGCTTGGCCAATTAAAATCAAAGAATTACCCTATTTAAAAGTCGGTCCTTACCATACCAATACCGTTGCAGGATTACAACTCGCGATGGATATGTTGCGCAGAAAACGAAATACCAACAAGCAGATTTTTATGATTACGGATGGCAAGCCTAGTTGCTTACGTATGCCAGACGGCCAATATTATAAAAACAGTAATGGTTTAGATCCGTTTATCACCAACAAGTGTTATGCGATGGCACAACAGGCAAGACGTTTACATATTCCGATAACAACTTTTATGATTGCAGAAGATCCGTATTTAATGCAATTTATTAGAGCATTTACACAAGCCAATAGAGGAAAAGCCTTCTATACAGGATTGAAAGGTTTAGGCGAAATGATTTTTGAAGATTACGAAAACAACAGAAAAAAAAGAATTAAAGGATAAAGATGAATATTGAAACTATAAATACACTCGGAGAATTAAAAAAAGTAGGTTACCAATCAAAGTCTATAAAAGATGAATTGAGAGATAATCTTATTGAAAATATAAAGAATAAGAAAACGACGTTTGAAGGCATTCATGGTTATGAAAATACCGTGATCCCAGAATTAGAACGTGCGATTCTATCTAGGCATAATATTAATTTATTAGGGTTAAGAGGTCAGGCAAAAACACGTTTGGCAAGGATGATGGTGAATCTGTTGGATGAAAACATTCCAGTTGTAGCAGGTTCTGAAATTAATGACGATCCCTTAGCACCTATTTCAAGATTTGCAATAGAGTTGATTGCAGAAAAAGGAGATGATACTCCAATAACTTGGTTACATAGAAGTGATCGTTTTGCTGAAAAATTAGCCACACCAGATGTAACCGTTGCCGATATTATTGGTGATGTCGATCCTATAAAAGCAGCCAATTTAAAATTGAGTTATGCTGATGATCGTGTCATTCACTACGGTATGATTCCAAGAGCGAATCGTTGCATTTTTGTTATAAACGAATTGCCAGATTTACAAGCACGAATTCAAGTGGCTTTATTTAATATTTTGCAAGAAGGTGATATTCAAATTAGAGGATTCAAATTACGATTACCATTAGATATGCAGTTTGTATTTACGGCAAATCCTGAAGATTATACCAATAGAGGCAGTATTGTAACTCCTTTAAAAGATAGAATAGGGTCTCAGATTTTAACGCATTACCCAGATTCTGTAGAAACGGCTAGAACCATTACAACTCAAGAGGCTAAGCTAGATTCGAGACAATCGGAATCTGTTTATGTTCCTGAATTAGCGAAAGATTTATTAGAGCAAATCAGTTTTGAAGCTAGAGAAAGCGAATATGTAGATGTAAAAAGTGGAGTCAGTGCGCGTATGAGCATTACGGCTTTTGAGAATTTATTAAGCACCGCAGAACGTCGTGCATTAATTGCTGGAGACGATACAACCTCAGTACGATTATCTGATTTTACAGGAGTGATTCCGGCAATTACAGGAAAAGTGGAATTAGTGTACGAAGGAGAACAAGAAGGCGCCGATTTTGTAGCTAACGCTTTAATGGAAGCAGCAGTAAAAACCTTATTCCCTAAATATTTTCCTAAAGTTGAAAAGTTAGAAAAGCAAGGTGACGAAACTCCTTATGATGACTTAATCTCATGGTTTTTTAATGGAGATGGTTTTGAATTGTTAGATGATTATGATGATGCAACTTATAAGGCAAAATTAGATGAGGTAACACCTTTAGATGCTTTAATTGCAGATTATCAGCCAGAAATTGATCCTAAAGATGTCTATTTTGAAAAGGAATTTATTCTTTGGGGTTTAACGCAATTTAAAAAATTAAGTAAGTATCGTTATTCTGAAGGCATGCAGTTTAAAGACCCTTATGGAAGTTATATTAGTGGGTTATAATTTACCAAATATCACGACTTTTAATATTAGCATCGCAGAGTTTAATAATCTCTGCGATTCTTTTTTGTTTTGTCGCTTCGCGTTTGGCTTGGTTTAACCAATATAAATACTGTTTTCGGTAGCTAGGAGCAAAGTTGAGGTAGTTTTCAAAAGCATTTTTGTTAGCATCAAAGGCTTTTTGAAGATTGCTAGGAATAACTCCATTTTCTACATCGTCTAATGCTGTCCAACTGCCATTTTCCTTTGCAATTTGAATAGACAGATGTCCACTTTGGTGGATTAAGTTTTCTTTATGTAATTGCGCTATGTGATTTTTGTTTACCGCACTCCAGACACTTTTGGGCTTTCGCGGACAAAAATATTGTCTACGTTTTCCATCTCCTAAACTTTTTACTGTGGAATCTATCCAACCAAAACAAAGGGCCACTTTTACGGCTTCTTCCCAACGCATAGAGTCCTTTTTATGATCGACTTTGTAGAAAATTAAATGAACACCTTTTACAGAATCGTGATAGTCTAGCAACCATTCGCGCCATTCTATATCTGTTTTAAAATATAATTCTTGTAATTCCATGTTCATTTCCCGAGAAAGCGGGAATCTTTTGTTTTCAGACCTGTCAGGTTTTTAAAACCTGACAGGTCTTTTTATATTTTGTTTGAGTTAACGTAAAAATCACGATCAATGTTAAAACTATCCGATTTGATGTTTTTAGTTTGCCATTCTGCTTTTGGAAATAACCATTCGGATTTGCCATCAATGTCAATTTGAATAGGCATATCAAACCCTTCAACAATGTCGGTCCAGCGATACTTTAACTCACCCGCTTTTATTTCATATTCTAAAGTCGGAATTTTAGTCGTTCTTAAATATTGATTAAAAAAAGCCGTTAAATCAATACCAGAGTGCTCACTTAAGTAATCTTCAATCTGCTTCGTTGTTACCGTTTGATGATAAAATTCAGAATTTAAACCTCTCAGTATTTGTCTCCATTTTTCGTCATCTTCAATGAGTTGACGAAGTGTATGCAACATATTAGCTCCTTTATAATACATGTCGCTAGAGCCTTCATTATTCACATTGTAGGTGCCAATTAAAGGTTTGTCGTTTTGAATATTAGCACGTGTGCCAATCACATAATCGGCAGACGCTTCTTTGCCATAATAATAGTCTAAGAACAAGTTTTCTGAGTAGGAGGTGAAGCCTTCGTGAATCCACATATCAGCGATGTCTTTATTGGTGATATTGTTAGCAAACCATTCGTGACCAGCTTCGTGGATAATAATGAAATCAAATTTTAAACCCCAACCTGTGCCAGATAAATCGCGTCCTAAGTAGCCTTGCTTATATTGGTTTCCGTAGGTTACAGAACTTTGGTGCTCCATGCCTAAATAAGGGACTTCAACTAATTTAAAACTATCTTCATAAAATGGATAAGGACCAAACCAATGTTCAAAGGCTTTCATCATTTTTGGTGCATCTTTAAAATGCGCTTTTGCTAGTTCTAAATTATCTTTAAGCACCCAATAATCCATATCTAAATCCCCTTTTTCACCTTTAAAGACTTCAGAGAAATTGACATAATCACCAATATTTACATTAACGCCATAATTGTTAATTGGGTTATTTACAAACCAGGTATATATGTTCGCTTTAGGGTGATCTTGAATATGTACTAACCGACCATTGGAAACAGGAATGAGATCTTTAGGCGCGGTAATCCTAATATGCATACTATCCACTTCATCGTACATGTGGTCTTTGTTGGGCCACCACACACTAGCTCCTAAACCTTGGCAAGAGGTGGCAATAAAATGTTTACCGTTTTGATCTTTTTTCCATGAAAATCCACCATCCCAAGGAGCGCGTTTGGCTTCTTTTGGCTTTCCTTCAAAGACAACTGAAAGTGTGTTAATTTCATCTATAATTTGAGTTTTTTTTAATGTTACAAAATGGGCATTTCCTTCTCGCTTTACGCGTAATTTTTTTCCGTCTTGAGATACTGAAATAATTTGCATTGGTTTTTGCAAGTCTATTTGTATCACTTGATGAGGTTTTAAGACTTTGTATTTTATAGTGTTTACGCCTGAAATATATTTCTTAGATTCAAAGATTTTTAGATCTAAAAAATAATAGGTTAAATCCCACCATGCGCGTTCTGGCGTGATGCTTCCTCTTAAGGTATCTTGATGTGTGAATTTTCCTTTATTTTGAAGTAATTGTGCTTTTACAGAAAACGTTGAAAGAATGACAATGATGAGACATACGTATTTCAATTTCATTTCATTTGAAGTTTTAAATATTTAAAGAACATAAATCCTGCCAATAGTAAGGTTAGTCCTAAATACAAGGATCCAAAAATAAGAAGGTTGTTATAATCTTGATTAACAACGGTAAATTCAGCTAATTCTGAAACTGACGCTAATACCATAAATAAACTCAACATAATAACGACAGTGGAAATTAGTAATCCTAATATCGTTTTTTTACTGAATATTTGATAAAAAAGAACGGCTAATAAAGCTATAGCAATGGGATTAAAAAGGTTAGGAGTTAAGGTCCAATAATAGATAACGGAACCGATTAAAAATAATTCAGGCAGTAGAGATGTAATCGTTTTAATTTTCATGGTTGCTTTTGGTATAATTAGTTTAGTGTTTCACTAATTTAACGGAGTTTTTATCTTAAAATTTTATTTGGAAACACAACAACACTTTCATGCCCATCTGCACTTACCGCTGCGACTCCAAAAAAGAAATTGTCAATAACGATGCCGTCTAAGGTAAATTCGGTAGTACCTTCTACATAACGACTGTGATCCCAAGTTGGCGAAGTGGTATCTCTCCAATAGATTTTATAACCTTTGGCACCTTCAACATTATTCCATTGTAATTTAGCAGAGGCTTCCACAATGCCACCAATACTAACTTCGGTTGGTGACGGTGGAGCAGAAGCAAGGCTTGCCATAGTAATGGCATTGACAGCGGTTAACTTTTTGCAATACGGAAAGTTAACATGTTCAAAAGTGTCTCCGTATGCAATCCCGTTTTCTGTACGAATATCTTGATGCTGTTGCGTATAATTTTCGTGAGCTTCCATAATTCGGATGCCAGCAAAGCCCATATCGTTAAAAGGTCTATGATGACCTCCACGTCCAAAACGATCTAAGCGATACACTAGCATTGGGTTCATCTCTGGCATGTAGGTTTTTGTTGTTTTATAGATAAATCGTGCTAACTGACGTGAAATACCATCGACTTCACCACCATAAAAACGTCTGGCTCTCGCTTGTTTTGCTAATGTTTCAGGATCTGTTTCCGACGTTGTAATAGGTTCTGAGAAAATTCGGAAAGTGCGATTATCAATCACACCATCCACTCCAGATATATTTCCAATCATATCATTATTTAAAACCCCAATAATATCCCAATGATGCTCCTTCGCATATTTTGCTAAACCTTGACCGCCAAACAAACCTTGTTCTTCACCAGACAATCCCACATAAATAATACTACTTTCAAATTTATATTGAGACAATACTCTAGCAGCTTCAATAGCACCTGCCATTCCTGTGGCATTGTCATTAGCACCTGGTGCATCTGAAGTAAAATCATTTGGATCAGAAACTCTAGAATCGATATCACCACTCATTATGATATAGCGATTTGGATATTTGGTTCCTTTTTGAATAGCAACAACATTAACGACCATCACGTCTTTAACGATACGTTGATTTTCTCCTTTTTTTACTAAATCCTTTTGGTAGAAGACCTCTAAGCAATCGTTACAATCTTTAGAAATGGTTTCGAATTCAGATTTTACCCAACGACGTGCCGCTCCAATACCACGAGTTTTAGAAATGGTGTCGCTTAGTGTATGTCGTGTTCCAAAATCGACTAACGTTTGTACGTCTTTTTTTAAGCGTTCTTCCGAAACAGCATCAATGATGTCATAAATATTTTGGTCGGTTTGTGCACCTAGTAAAATAGAGACCATTAGAAATACTGAGCTGATTGCGATTTTCATTATGTTGAAGTTGTTAATCGATTAATTGTAAAGTTCCGAAAATATTGGCATCAATCCAACCACGATTTTTATCTTCACCTTCCACAGGAATTGACCCTATAAAGTTTTCACGTTCTAAACTACTGTCGTTGTCACAGTAGGCAAGGGCAAAGCCTATGTTTTTATTCGCTTGTAAGGTTGTAGGCAGGTTATCCATATCGTCTTTATAGGTATCGTTAAATAATTTTATTTTGACTTCCCATAAGGTGGTGTTTCCTGTAACGTTTCGTTTAGATTCTATATGTGAATTATATAATTTACCTTCTCTTTTTGTTGACATATCAACGACATTTCCGTCTAAAGCAATATGATAAGCAAAGGCATTATGATTAAATTGATGTTCGCCACCACTATTGTCTTCATCTATAAAAATTTCTATGCAATCGTCATCCCACCACGCTACAAGAGGATCTTTGTGAGTGTCTACAATAACATCATCTTGTATTTCTGCCAAAAGATAAAGGGCATCTTTAGTCCAAGATAACTTGTATCGCCCTTTAAAATCGTCCGCCGTATAGGCTTCACCTAACCATAACTGATCGAGTTGATGCCATTCTGAATTTTTCCAAATGGTTTCATTTGCAATACCATCAATATTTATGGTTTCTTTTGCATGTTTAACTTTAATCAGCTGTTTCAGTGGTTTGCTGTTTTTTAAAGTTTTTTTGTAATTGAATTTTACGGTTTCTGTTTTTCCGTTGTCTTCGATATCCACATAGACATTCATTTCATTATCTGAATTTTTTTCAAAGGACATGCCTTCAAAAACCACTTTGTTTTCTGTGATTTCTATTAAAGGAAAATCAACGGTTTCATCTTTCGTTTCCCAGCCTTTAAGATCTGGGCCGAAATGTTTTAATTGAAGGATTAATGAATTTTTGACTTCTCTTATGACTTCAATTTCGTAGAAGGTTACTTTTCCGTCGTTAATTAATTTAAACGTTGCCATCATAGAACCGCCAGAAGGTTCGCTCCAAATTTCTTCGGTGATGCCACCAAAAGCTTCACCATGCCATGTGCCAGCAATCCATGCAATGTTTTCTAGTTTGGGCTCAAGCACTTTACTTGTTTGTGCTTTACTTGGTAATGTAAAAGCAATTAGTAAGAACAGTAAGTGTTTCATTGAGCTTGTTTTTATATGATCAAGTAAATATAAAAATTACATGGTACAAACCGGTTATAAACAAAATAATTAGGCCAATTGCTAAAAGACTAATAGCACGACTTACATTTTATAGATTTTGCGTTCATTTATATATGAATAATAATACATTAAATTAGGTTTAAATGCTATTAATCAATTTAGGGTAATGATTGCTTAAAAATAGTTTAATTGATAGAGGCGGTCAATCACATATTAATGTGATATTGTGTATTGTATATGAATCGGTTTGGGTGCGAATCACCTAAATTTAAAACTTGGCTTTAGAAAACAGCATCAGCCTATTTTGCCATCGTCATTAATATCTAGACCAGAGCTTTTTTCGAGTATGTGAAGTGTTTTTAATAATAATGCCTTGGTGGTTGAAAGTTCAGTTTCAAGTACGGCTACACGTTCTTCTAACGATTCAGCTTTTCCTTTTTGATTTTCTAATTCGCTTTGTTGGATTAAATCCCAAAATAGTCCCATTGTGGTTGGTTTTAAACAGTAGGGACAGTTAAGTAGTTTTGGTTGTGTAACTATATGTCTATTAAGGTGTTAAATTGTTACATCATTGAATAAAAGTAACTCTAGAAATCAAATCGTTTCTAATTTCGTAAATAGCAATGGCATATATGATTTTACCGTTTACACGTACTTTTTCTTTGTCAATTACTTTATTACCTATTACAATTCTATTAACTATTTCCGCGTTTAAATCGGGTGTGTTTTTAAAAAAAGAAGCATATTGCTTTTTTAAGGCGTCTTGTCCTTCAGAGTTTAGGGTATATGGAAACGAAAATAGCATGACATCATTGGTATAAGTTTTTGTAAAACCATTAATGTCTCTGTTGTTATAGGCTTCTAATTGGTCGTTTACAATATACTCAGGGTTAGAATTTGTTTTAGAGTTGCTAATATATGTCACGACGTTAATATTATCGGCATCAGTTTCATAAATTGTAACTTGTCTATTGGTTGTGTTATTTATAGTCACTAATTCTTCATCTACAACCATATTTTTATGTGTCATTCTATTGATAACCTTGACACTTGATTTTTCGTTTTTCTTAAAAAATTGCTTGTAACTTTCTCTTAATGTAGTACGGCCAGAGTACATTTTTGCTCTAGGAAATCTATTAACAATAACATCGGCATCGAAAGCAAAGGCAAGTTCATCTAACTTTCTATTGTTATAGGGATCAATATATTTTTGTACAATTTTAGCAGCTGCTTTCTCCATTGCTATGATTTCAGCTTCAGTATTCTCTTTAGTGGTTTCTTCCGGAGTTTCTATTGCTAAATTATCTGCAGGAATGTCACCTGCTAAAAGTAATTTTGTCCCAGAAGCATTTGTTGCTAAACGCGTTATTTTTGTAATGCCGTTAGTTGATAAATCTGCTATTTTTTTCCAATTATTATCACGTTGTAGTCTTAATTTATATAGAATACTGTCTTTGCCTAAAAGCAAGGTTTTACTATCTAACCAACAAATATCTTCTACATTTTTTAGGGTATTAGCGATAAGTCTAATCTTACCTGTTTTAGAGTTTAGTGATTTTATTTGCCATTGTTTTGCATTAGTTTTTGAAATAAAACTGACTAAATCGGAATTCGGGATTTTGTGAAATGAACGTCCAACATTTGAAGCATATTTTGTACTTATACCACTGATGATATTTGTGACATAAAGATTAAGTTTTTCGTCCTCTATTACGGCAGATACAACAGTTTCTTCATCAGCCCAAGTGTAATATGCAACGACTAAGTCTTTAATAAGGACATTAGATTCACCATTACTTAAATTATAAGCATACAAGCGTTGTTTTCCGTCTTTATCTAAGCGTACAGCAGAAAATTCTTGTTGATTTGGGATTCTTAGAGGTGAATACTCGCTACCATCAGTAAAATTAATCCAGATTTTGCCATTATAACGTGTATCATATTTTGCAATATCGGTTTGTCCAGCTCTTGTTGAAGCAAAAACAATGTAACGCTCATCTAAAAAAGAAGGTTGATTGTCGTAACCTTCGTTGTTAGAAATGTTTTTAACATTACTCAATTTAATTTTTGAGTTCTCTGTTGTTATATCTCCTAAGAATATTTCGGTGTTGGACTGAGAAAATGCCAAAACAGGTATTAAACATAAGATAGTTAGGATGTATCGCATTTTATAAAAGTTTTTTTAAAGATATAAATTTATAAATAATTTGCATGATAATTCTTTATTACTACATTTGTAGTATTAAAACTATAATTGTGGATATAAAACAACTGAATAAATCTGAGCTTCAAATCATGAAGTATTTGTGGATGCTTGAAAAAGGATTTATGAAAGACATCGTCGAGAAATTTCCTGAGCCAAGGCCTGCATATACAACGATTTCAACTTTATTGAAACGTATGACTGATAAGGAATATATAGGGTTTGAGCGTTTAGGAAGAGACAAACAATATTTTCCAATTCTTAAAAAGAACGATTATTTTACGAAACAGGTTAACGGAATGATTCAGCATTTTTTTAACGACTCTAAAGCGCAATTTGCATCGTTTTTTGCCAAAAATGCCGATTTATCGGTGCAAGAATTAGAGGAACTTCAAGCGTTATTAAAGCAGAAAATGGATCAAAAGAAAGCCAATGATTAGTTATTTTATATATACCATTATTAGTTTAGGCTGTTCTTATGCGGTTTATGTTTTGTTACTCAGAAAGCAAAAGACATTTCAGTTTAATCGTTTTTTCTTAATAGGTTCTCTTCTTTTGTGTTTAGTTGCACCATTTATGGAGGTTGAACTCTTTAAGGCTGTGCCGAGTATTACTGAAATACCTTTAGAGAAATTTACTGCTTCGGTAGCAGAAACTCAGCCTATAGAGGACGTAACTTTTGGTGAGGGTCAGCAAGTCGACCACTCTCAAAAAAGTCCTTTTTTCTATGTCTACATTATTATAGCATTGTTTTTAGTTTTGCGATTCTTAAAGAATTTATCTAAGATTTATGGATTGACAAGAAACGAATATGAATATGATGGAAAACTTAAAGTGATAAAGAGTACGGACTCTGATATGGTGTCTAGTTTTTTTAATTATATGTTTATTCCTAAACAGCACACGTTTTCTAGAGAGGATTACGAAAGTGTTATTGCTCATGAAACCGTACATAGTAAAGAATTACATACTATAGATATTATACTATTAGAATTATTGAGTTGCATCTTTTGGTTTAATCCATTTATCTGGTTGTACAAAAAAGCCACTTTGCAGAATCATGAATTTAGAGCAGATGAAAAGTCCGTTTTATCAGGGATTGACATCGAAAATTACTCAAATACTATAATAAACTTAGGACAAAAGGACTACCGCGTTCCTCTAACTAGCGGATTTAATTTTATTCAAATCAAAAATCGAATTATTATGTTACATCAATCAAAATCATCAGTATTCAAACGAACTTTAAACATTATATCTGTCATTTTACTTTTTACCGGCATTTTTGTATTTAGTTCTTGTAAAAATTTAGATGATACATTATCTGGCGAGCCATTAGTTGTCGTTATAGACGCAGGACATGGAGGAAAGGATTCTGGAAATACGTCTTTTAATGTAAACGAAAAGGATATTGTTTTAAATATTTCTAATTACCTGCAATCCCTTAGTGATGAAAAGCTGAAAATAATTACAACTAGAACCGATGATACGTTTACCTCTTTAGATGAAAGAATTACATTTATCAATAACCAAAAACCAGATTTGGTAATTAGTGTACATTGTAATGCACATTCTAATTTAGAACAGTCTGGTGTAGAAGCTTATTATTACGAAAGTGAAAATTTTGAGCGATATAGTGAATCTATGAAATATAGCTCAGTTTTAGTCTCGGCATTGATAAGACAAAGTTTTGATAATGCTAAAATTAAGCCTGCAAATTTTAAAATTATAAAAGACGTCAATAGTCCTGCTGTATTATTAGAAATAGGTTATTTAACAAATAGTATTGATAATGAAAAGCTTAATAATTTAGAACAGCAACAAGAAATTGCTCAATTTATCTACAATGGTATTTTAGAAGCTAGTGGAAAATAAGAAGTAGTGTTATTATTCAATTAAAAAAGCCAATTCAACCCCAATCATGAAAGGGAAGAATCGGCTTTTAACCATTCAACTTAACCTAAATTTTAAAAGCAATACTTGTTTTCTGCTTTTACTTTTTCTGCGATCTCAATACGTAAATCTACGATATCTGGATAGTTTGCATATTTTGTAAAACGTTTAAGTCCCATTAATAGCATACGTTGTTCGTCTCCTTCAGCAAAAGAAATAATACTTTCTTTTCCTTTTTCTTCAACGATATCTACAGCGTGATATAAGTATAATTTAGCCATTGCGATTTGAGCCGATTGCTCTGCTTCGCTAGTACGCTTCACGTTTTTCTCTGTTCTTAGAATTGCCGATTCTGCCATATAGATTTCAATTAAGATATCTGCAGCAGCAATTAATAACTGTTGGTGTTCTTCTAGTTGAGGTCCAAATTTTTGAACAGCTCCACCTGCAACCATTAAAAAGGCTTTTTTAAGCTTCTTAATCATTTCTTTTTCTTCTGAAAATAATTCAGAATAATCTGGAGTATCAAAAGACGGGATGCCCATTAATTCTTCTTGTACTTTTTGAGCAGGGCCTAATAAGTCTACATGACCTTTCATTGCCTTTTTTACTAACATACCAACAGCTAACATTCTGTTGATTTCGTTAGTGCCTTCATATATACGAGCGATACGCGCATCTCTCCAAGCAGACTCCATAGGAGTGTCTTCGGAGAAGCCCATGCCACCAAAAATTTGAATACCTTCATCTGCAGCATTTTGTACATCTTCTGATACAGCAACTTTTAAGATAGAGCATTCAATAGCATATTCTTCAACCCCTTTAAGTTCTGCTTCTTGATGCGAATTCCCAGCCGCTTCACGCAAAGCAATGCGATCTTCAATGTTTTTTGCAGCTCTATAAGTTGCAGATTCTCCCGCATAAGCACTAGCTGCCATTTCGGCTAATTTGGTTTTAATAGCTCCGAAGTTTGCAATAGGAGTTTTAAATTGTTTACGTTCATTAGCGTAGTTTACAGCAGTAGTTAAAATACGACGTTGTGAATCTAAACAAGCCGCAGCCAATTTAATACGACCAACATTAAGCGCATTCATGGCAATTTTAAAACCTTCACCACGACCTGCTAACATATTTTCTACAGGTACAACTGTATCATTAAAAAATACTTGACGCGTAGAAGAGGCACGAATACCTAATTTGTGTTCTTCTTCACCTAAAACAATACCGTTAGGATTATCTCCATCATATTCTACGATAAAACCTGTAATGTTTTTATCATCTTCAATACGAGCAAAAACAATCATCAAACTACAGAACCCTGCATTTGAGATCCACATTTTTTGACCGTTAATTTTATACGATTTTCCGTCTTCTGAAAGCGTTGCTGTTGTTTTACCAGAATTGGCATCAGATCCAGCTCCTGGTTCTGTTAAACAATACGCTCCAAACCACTCTCCAGAGGCTAGTTTAGGAACGTATTTTTGTTTTTGTTCTTCGGTACCATATAATGTAATTGGCATAGTACCAATTCCTGTGTGTGCACCAAAAGCAGTACTAAAAGAACCTGTACCACTTGAGATATAATCACAAGTTAATACTGTAGATACAAAACCCATTCCCATCCCGCCATAAGCTTCAGGAACAGCAACACTTAAAAAGCCCATATCACCAGCTTTACGCATTACCTCTTCGGTTAGTGCATAATCTTTAGCTTCAAAACGAGGCTTATGAGGTATGATTTCACGATCGTTAAATTCCATTACGGATTCCTTCATCATGGTTTGTTCTTCTGAAAAATCTTCAGGAGTAAACACATCTTCACAATTTGTTTCTTTTACTAAGAACTGACCTCCACGTAGGATGTCTTTTTCTGTATCTGCCATTTTTTTTGTTATTAGATTTTAAGATTTCTAGAACCAAGAATCAAGACCACTTAAGTCCGGATTTGAAACTTGAAATCATTTTTTGTATTTGTTTTATTTTGTCTTCTAATTCTTTAAATTTTTCTTCTGAAATATAGTTTTCATTAAAAGCAACATTCAGTTGTGTTTTCCATTCAAAAGCAGAGCCTAAACTGTACTCTAAATATTGAGCAAAATGTTTGTTTGAACTTTTACTTGTGCCTTCCGATATATTTGAAGGAATAGACATAGCGCATCGATTCATTTGACTCGTTAATCCATAAGTTTCAAAATCTGGAAAATTCCTAGTGATTTTATAAGATTCTGAAACTAATGCCATGCTTTCATTCCAAATTTTTAATTTCTTGAAATTATGCATAGTCTATTGTCTTTGTCGTCTTTTTATTAATCTTGACTCTTGGTTCTGAGCGTCTTAATTGTTAATTAAGGAATTCAAATATCCCACAAGCTCCTTGACCAGTACCAACACACATGGTTACAGCACCATATTTACCTTGCATATTTTGTTTACGCATTTCATCAAATAACTGTACAGATAGTTTTGCTCCAGTACATCCTAATGGGTGACCTAATGCAATGGCACCACCATTAACGTTAATAATATCTGGGTTTAAATCCAGTTCTCTGATTACCGCTAAAGATTGAGATGCAAATGCTTCGTTTAATTCAATTAAACTTAAATCATCTTGTTTTAATCCTGCTTGTTTTAATGCTTTTGGTATGGCTTTAACTGGGCCAATTCCCATAATACGAGGTTCAACACCTGCAGCAGCATAATTAACTAAACGAGCAATTGGTTCAAGATTTAATTCTTTTACCATCTCTTCACTCATTATCATCACAAAAGCAGCACCATCACTCATTTGGGATGAATTACCAGCAGTAACGCTACCTCCTGCAGCAAATACTGCTCTTAATTTTGCTAAGGCTTCTTTACTTGTTCCTGCGCGTGGCCCTTCATCTTTAGTTACGGTGTAGGATTTGGTTGCTTTCTTTCCGTTAGCATCGATATAAGTTTGCTCAACTTCAATAGGTACTATTTGATCTTGAAAACGATTTTCAGCTTGTGCTCTTAGCGCTTTCATGTGCGAGTTGTAGGCAAACTCATCTTGGTCTTCACGAGAAACGTTGAATTGTTTTGCAACAGCTTCAGCTGTATTTCCCATGCCCCAATAATAATCTTCATGACCCGCTTTTACGGTATCGTAGTTTAATTCTGGTTTAAAGCCTGTCATTGGTACCGCACTCATGCTTTCTGCACCACCTGCAATAATACAATCGGCCATTCCAGCTTGAATTTTTGCTGTTGCAATTCCAATAGTTTCAATACCAGAGGCACAAAAACGATTTACGGTTACACCAGGAACATCTACACTATCTAATCCTATTAATGAAATAAATCGTGCCATATTTAATCCTTGCGATCCTTCTGGCATAGCGTTTCCAACAATAACGTCATCGATACGTTTTTTGTCTAGATTAGGCAGTTCTTCCATCATGTGCTGAATGGTTTCAGCAGCTAATTCATCTGTTCTTTTAAAACGGAACACGCCTTTTGGTGCTTTACCAACTGCGGTTCTGTATGCTTTTACTATATATGCTGTTTTCATAATTTTAGATTTTTAGATAATTAGATAATTAGATTTTTTGATATTTTAGATTTCTAAGAGTCTAGAAATCTGAGAATCTAAGTTGTCTAATTTCTTAACGGTTTTCCTTTGGTTAACATATGTTGAATACGTTCCAATGTTTTTCTTTCGGTACAAAGAGACAAAAAGGCTTCACGTTCAATATCTAGTAGGTATTGCTCTGTTACTTTAGTAGGTTCTGATAAATCTCCACCAGCCATAACGTAGGCTAGTTTATTTGCGATTTTCATATCGTGCTCCGAAATGTAGTTGGAATCTTCCATTGAATCTGTTCCTACTAAGAACATACCTAAGGCTTGTTTACCAAGTACTAAAACATCATTTCGTTTTACAGGCTGCGTATAACCAGAATCGGCCATTAGTTTAGCGTGTTGTTTTGCGACTGCAATTTGACGGTCTTTATTGACCACAACAACATCTTTTCCTTTTTGAAGCAATCCTAAATCGAAGGCTTCGTAAGCAGAAGTTGATACTTTAGCCATACCAATAGTTAAGAAATACTCTTGTAAAACATTTAATTGTACATCTCCTTTTCTGAAGGTGTCTGATGCTCTTAAAGCCATTTCTTTAGAACCACCACCACCAGGAATTACACCAACACCAAACTCTACAAGTCCCATGTAAGTTTCTGCTGCCGCAACGACTTTATCTGCGTGTAATGATAATTCACATCCACCACCTAAAGCCATGCCGTGAGGTGCAGAAATTGTTGGGATTGATGAATAACGCATACGCATCATGGTATCTTGGAAATATTTGATAGCCATGTTAAGCTCGTCATATTCTTGTTCTGCTGCCATCATAAAAATCATGCCGATGTTGGCGCCAACAGAGAAGTTTGCGGCTTGGTTACCAACGACTAAACCAGCAAAATCTTTTTCGGCTAAATCAATAGCTTTATTTAATCCTGCGAGAACATCTCCACCAATGGTGTTCATTTTAGATTGGAACTCACAGTTAAGGATACCATCACCTAAATCTTCAATGACCACTCCAGAGTTTTTAAACACTTCGTTTGTTTTTCTGATGTTATCTAAGATGATAAAGGCATCTTGACCAGGAATTTTTTCTTGTGATTTTTTAGGAATATCATAAGCATAAGTCGCTCCATCTTTTACAGTGTAAAAAGATGTACTTCCAGAGGCTAACATCTCATTTACCCAAGCATTTGGTTCTAAACCTTCTGCTTTCATCATTTCAATTCCTTTTTCAACTCCGATAGCATCCCAAATTTGGAAAGGACCATGTTCCCATCCAAAACCGGCTTTCATGGCATCATCAATTTTATATAAATCGTCTGTGATTTCTGGAATACGATTTGAAACATAAGCAAATAAAGCAGCAAAACTCTTTCTGTAGAATTCACCAGCTTTGTCTTTACCTTTTACTAATATTTTGAAACGATCTACAACTTTATCGACCGTTTTAGTCAATTCTAAAGTAGCAAACTTTGCTTTTTTGGAAGCTCTGTATTCTAAGGTATTTAAGTCTAATGATAAAATTTCAGAAGAACCATCCTCTTTTCTTACTTTTTTGTAAAATCCTTGTCCTGTTTTACTTCCTAACCATTTGTTTTCCATCATGGTATTGATGAAATCTGGTAATTCAAATAACTCTAAACGTTCATCTTTAGGACAGTTTTCTCTGATGCCATTAGCGACATGAACTAAAGTGTCTAATCCGACAACATCAACAGTTCTGAAGGTTGCTGACTTTGGACGACCAATTACGGGGCCTGATAATTTATCTACTTCCTCAATGGTTAAATCTAAATCTTTAACCGTGTGAAATAAACTTTGAATGCTAAAAATTCCGATTCGGTTTCCGATAAATGCAGGAGTGTCTTTAGCGATGACAGATGTTTTCCCTAAGAATTTTTCTCCATACTCATTTAAGAAATCTAATACCGCTTGGTCTGTTTTTGGACCAGGAATGATTTCGAACAATTTTAAATATCGTGCAGGATTAAAGAAGTGCGTACCACAGAAATGTTTCTGGAAATCGTCACTACGACCTTCACTCATAAACTTAATAGGAATACCAGAAGTGTTAGATGTAATTAACGTACCTGGTTTACGATATTTTTCTAGCTTTTCAAAAACTTGTTGTTTAATATCAAGTCTTTCCACTACAACTTCCATAATCCAATCTACATCAGCTACTTTAGCGATATCGTCTTCTAAGTTTCCTGTAGTAATTCGACTTGCAAAAGATTGACTATAAATAGGAGAGGGCTTCGATTTTAAAGACGCTGTTAAGGCATCGTTTACTAATCTGTTTCGTACGACTTTGTCTTCTAAAGTTAAACCTTTTGCTTTCTCTTTGTCGTTAAGTTCTCTTGGTACAATGTCTAATAATAAAACATCTACACCAATATTGGCGAAATGACAAGCGATACCGCTTCCCATAATTCCAGATCCAATAATTGCTATTTTTTTAATTCTTCGTTTACTCATCTTATTTTAAAATGTGTTCTTTTTTATTGTATATCTGTTTGTTGGAAATCATATTATTAATGATTTCTGCAACTTTGTAAAAATTTGTCAGTTCTTCTGAAGAGACATTATTTTTAATAGCCTCATTAAAGGTTAAAACCTTTTCTTTTGATAAAGCTCTTTTTTCTCTACCAAAATCAGTTAAAAAAATAAGGACTCCACGGCCATCTTCGGGATTTGGTTTACGTTCTATTAAGCCTTTGGCTTCCATAGTTTTTAAAGTTCTAGAAAGACTTGTTGCTTCCATTCCCATTTTTGGTCCCAAAGAAGTTGAAGGGGTTCCTTTTTCTGGATCAATACTCAATAATGTAAAACCTGTTGCCATAGTGGTTCCAAATTCAGACGCTTCTTCGTTGTACATTTTATTGACCGCTAACCATGTGGTTCTAAGGACGTAGTCAATGGTTTTATCTTTCATGTATAATGTTTGAAAACCAAAGATAGTAAAAAAATACTATGCATGCATAGTATTTTAGCAAAAATTGTATATAATTTTTTGATATATGGATTTTGAAGGCTTTTTAAATAATTACATTAAATTTGTCTCATTGTATTATTAACAGCATTTTGCAAATAACTACGCATTACATTGAACAACTCGGTTTATAGATTTCAAGAATATAAAGTATTTTTTTACAGACTTTTTTTAGTTTACCTTTTTTACTTCATTGCTAGAGTTTTGTTTCTTATTTACAATTTTGATTTATTGCATGTTGAGTCTGTTACAGAGTTTCTTAAAATTCAATACCATGGATTAGCATTTGACACAACAGCTATTTTATATGTGAATAGTTTGTTTTTGTTAATGTCATTTTTGCCTTTATTTATAAATACTAAAAAGAGCTATCAAAAGGTTTTATTTTATGTGTATTTTGTTACAAACCTAATTGCTTATGCCATCAATTTTGTAGATTTCATTTACTATAAATACACCTTTAGTCGTACCACGATAGTTGTTTTAGATGTGGTAAAGCACGAAACAGATAAAGGAGGTATGTTTTTTAGGTTTTTAATTGATTATTGGCATGTTTTTTTACTGTTTGTTTTGACTTCATCACTTTGGGTTTACTTATATAGAAAAGTGAATATAGCTTCTGTTGATAGATCAAAACTCACGACCAAGAAAAATTTAATTTATGTATTACAGTCGTTAGTTGTTTTTTGCATTGTAACAGTTTTAACTATTGGTGGCATAAGAGGAGGAGATTTTAAGAAGAGCACCAGGCCAATTAATCTTGTAGATGCCAATAGGCATGTTCAAAAAATAGAACAAGCAGATTTGGTTTTGAATTCTCCATTTGCTTTTATCCGCACATTCAATGCTAATTCTTTTAAAAAAGTGGGGTATGAAATGGATCAGGCAGTTGTAGACAAATATGTACAGCCAATTAAACAATATTCAAATAATCCTAAATCAAAACCTAACATTGTATTAATAATTACAGAAAGTCTTGGTCGTGAGTATTTAGGTGCTTTTAATACAGAATACAATATACCCAACTACGTAAGTTATACTCCTTTTTTAGATTCGCTAGCCGGAAAAAGTTTAATTTTTCCAAATGCTTTTGCCAATGGAAGTAAGTCAATTCATGGTATGTCTTCTATTTTATCAGGGATTCCTTCGTTTAAAGATGCGTTTACATCTTCGGCATATTCCAAACAGGAGATTCAATCTTTGGTTTCAATATTGAATAGTGAAGGTTATAATTCGACATTTTTTCACGGAGCAGCAAGAGGTTCTATGGGCTTTTTAGGCTTTAGTAACATATTGGGATTTGATTCGTATTTAGGACGTGAAGATTATAACAATGACGATGATTTTGATGGTGCATGGGGAATTTGGGATGAGCCTTTTTTACAGTATATGAAGGAGAATATTGATGATATGGAAACACCCTTTTTTACAACTGTTTTTACCGTTTCGTCTCACGAACCTTATATTATACCTAAAAAATATGAAGGCAAATTTCCAATCGGAAATGTCCCTATGCATCAATGTGTTGGCTATACCGATTATGCTTTTAAGCGATTCTTTGAAGAAGCTAAAAAAGAACCATGGTTTGATAATACCATCTTTATTATTACTGCAGATCATGGTAATCAGGTGTATTATAAAGACATGTATTATAAACCTATTAACCGATTTACGGTGCCAATTTTGATTTATAAACCGGACAATTCCATGGCAGGTGTTAATATGGATTTGGCACAGCAAATTGATATTTATCCAACGGTTTTAGATATGATAGGGTATAAGAAGCCTTTTAGAAGTTGGGGACGAAGTTTAGTTGATTCTACAGATTCAACTAAGCCATTTACAATTAATTATGGGAGTTCACATTATCAATTTCAGATGGGAAATTATATTTGTATATTTGATGGAAAGAGAGCTAAAGGATTTTATGATATTTCAGATAAAGGCTTGAAAAACAACCTTATTGGAAACAAAAATGCTGAAATGTCTCAAATTGAAAACATTTGTAAAGCCTATGTTAAAGATTACTACGATAGAATTATCGATAAAAAACTAAGCTTAAAAAATTAAGTATATGAAGAAAAAAATAGGATTGTTTGTTTTAGCTATCGTTATCATTGGCGCTGCTAAATTTTATTATGATGTAAATTTAAACTATAATTTTAAAGCTATCTCAGAGGGTAAGGTTTATAAATCTGGAGTAATTCCTCCTGATGAGTTAGAAGATTATATTACTAAACATAATATTAAAAGTGTTATTGATTTAAGATTTCCTGGTACTGATGATCTTGTAAACAATCCTGAGATTCCAGAACAATTAATCGTAGAAAAAGAGGCTATTGAAAAGATTGGTAATGTTAATTATTATAACGTAGGATCAAGGCAGGTGCCAGATCAACCAACAGTAGATAAGTTTTTAAAAATTATGGATGATAGTACTAATTATCCAGTTTTGATTCATTGTCACCATGGTGAAGGACGAGCTCCTTTGTTCTCTGCTATTTATAGAATGGAATATGAAGATATTCCAAATGAAGAAGCACGAGACGAAACACGTGTTTTAGTTAAGTGGAGTTCTTTTGATGATGGTAAACCTAAAGGAGAATTTGTTAAAAATTACAAGAAGCGTAGCAGTAAATAAGACTTAAAGATTAATCTAATCTTTAAAGTTGATGATTTCTTTTCGAGATTTTACATTCAGTTTTTGATATATGGAACTCACGTGAGATTTTACGGTGCTTATGCCAATATTCATGTCATCTGAAATTTCTTTATTAGATTTTCCGGCTTTTAATAAAGCATAAATTTTTCGTTCTTGTACACTAAGAGTTTTTAGAGCTAATGTTTGTTTATGAGGTCTTTTTCTTATTTTTCCGTTAATAAAAAAACCTAATCCAAATGATAAAAGAATACTCAAAGCAATGAGTATTCTATTGTCGAAAGCGTTTTTTCTTTTAGGAACTTTTGACTTAAAGGTTTTAAAATATTCTGAGTCTTCGTTTTTCCACTTTTCAATAAAATTTTGATAATAGTCTGTGTTATTATCTATGTCTACCTCATATTTACTTTTTTGTAATGCATATAAAGATACCAGAGGATAGGAGCAAGTGTCTGCAATTTTTCTGAGCTGTTCATTAAAAGCATTAGTAACAAACTCGCTCTTTACTCTAGTGGCACTATAGTTGGTGCTGTCTATGAGTTTAACAATATCGTCTACTTTATCAATAATTTTATTTTTTACATCACTTTTAAAAGTTACATCGCTAAAGGTTTTATTATTGTTGAAAATTTCAATTTTAGAGGCTTTATTGGCAACGATAAAGAAATGGTTCTCCTCTTTACCTCCTATGATTATTGAGGCATCTGATGCCCCTTTTTTAGATATATGAAGTCGATATAAATTGTCATTTTTAGGAAGGTAGTCTATGTTAAATTTAAAATACCCAGAGCTATCAACATCAGATTCTGCAATAATCATACTACGAGACATGGTGTACATTTTGCTAAAATCTGAAATATGTGATAGATATAGTTTAGGCTTCCAGATGCTGTCTAAAACAATGTGACCTTCAATTTTAGGTTCATTATTTGAGAAATTCTGACTGAAAAGACTATTGCTATTAAAAAGAAGAATTAGAGTAAACGTAGCTAGTAAATTTACATAGCGATCATTAAAAGGTAGATTGGCTAGTTTCAATTTTTAGTTATGTGTTATAAATCTTGAATTAATCTTTATGGATGCATAGGTTTTTGTAGGTATTAATTTAATAATCCACTTGCCAGCGATAGGATCACTGATTATTTTTTCAATTTTACCTTCAACAAGTTCCCTATTTAGACTTTCATCATAATTTAAGGGTAATTTTTCTTTTAATTGACTTTCAACGGCAAATTCTCCTTGTTTTTCGCCTTTAGGATTGTAAATCTCTATTTTAAGACTTCCTAAGAGTACTTTACAATTAATATCGAGACCTAAGCTAGATGTTTTTTCTGTGACGTTTAAAATAATACTTTGATCTTCCTTGTCGTTGCTAGTTAGATTTATAGATCTTTTTAAATCAAAGGTAGAACTTTGAGCAATAGCAGGATGTGAAATACATAATGCAATTAGAAAGATTGAAATAGTCAATAAACGTTTCATAATATTTTAATTTAGAATTTATATTACAAAACTATTTCAAAATCACAAGTATTAAAGTTTATAGCGTATGAAAAAGGTACTAATAAAGTTTTAAAAAGGTGCTAAACCAAAGTAATTACTGCTGTCTATAAATTTTGTCATAGAGATCTTGGTAAATGTTTTTTATGATTTTTCGTTTCATTTTCATGGTTGGTGTAAGGTGGCCACCATCAATAGACCATACATCAGGTGTAAGTTCAAAACGTTTAATTTGTTCCCACTTACCAAAATTTTTGTTGTATTTGTCAACTTCTTTTTGAATACGATTTATAACAATTTCTGATTTAGAAATGGCTTCATCTGTTTTTTCAACACCATTTTGTTTATGGTCAATCCAATCTCTGATAAAGTCAAAATTTGGTTGGATTAAAGCTGCAGGCATTTTTTCGCCTTCTCCAACAACCATAATTTGTTCTATAAAAAGCGACTGTTTCATGTCATTTTCTAATAGAGGTGGAATGACATATTTTCCTCCAGAAGTTTTAAACATTTCTTTTTTTCTACCTGTGATTTTTAAGAAACCATCGGCATCAATTTCTCCTTTATCTCCTGTATGAAAATAATTGTCTGTCATTACTTCATTAGTCTTTTCAGGGTCTTTGTAATATCCCATCATAACATTAGGTCCTTTTATTAAGACTTCTCCATCGTCTGCAATTTTAACTTCTACATTATCTATAGGTTTTCCAACGGTTCCCACTCTATACATTTTGTCTTTATATAAACCAACAGAAACAACAGGAGATGTTTCGGTTAGTCCATAACCTTCCATAACTCTCATTTGTGCTGCGCCAAAAACACGAGCTAATCTTGGTTGAAGTGCTGCGCTACCAGAGACCATAGTTCCTAATTCACCACCTAGTGCTTCGCGCCATTTATTAAAAATAAGTTTGTTTGCAATTTTAAGCTGAAATTCATACCACGTACCATTTGCTCCATAAGGTTCCCAGCGTTCACCTAATCTTACAGCCCAAAAAAACAAGGCTTTTTTTATACCCGTTAATTCTTCTCCCTTAAGCATTATTTTATCGAATACCTTTTCGAGCAATCGCGGTACAACACTCATTAAGTTTGGCTTTATTTCTTTAGCATTTTCACCAATTTTATCAATGCCTTCTGCAAAATAGATGGAAGTACCTGCATATTGGTACACATAAATTAAGAGACGTTCAAAAATATGACAGATAGGTAAGAAGCTTAAAATACGGTTTTCGCCTTTTACTAGAGGAACTCTTGGAGAGCTGTCTAAAGCATTACTCGTAATATTCCAATGCGAAAGCATAACACCTTTAGGTCTACCTGTTGTACCAGAAGTGTAAATTATAGTAGCTAAATCTTCAGGTTTTACAGCATCTTTTCTGGCCTCAACTTCGGGTTGGTTGCTTTCGTCTTTTCCTAATTCAAATAATTCAGAATAATGTTTACAGCCTTCAATATAATCAAAAGAATAGACCTCTTTGATGTTTGTATTGGCTTGAACTTTTCTAACTTTTTCTAATACTTCTTTATCCGAAACAAAACAATAGATAGATTCACTATGGTTTAATACATATTCATAATCTTCTGCAGAAATCGTAGGATATATAGGGATATTTTGCGCTCCAAGCTGAAGAATTCCAATATCCATAATGTTCCATTCAGTTCTGTTTGTGGTAGAAATTACAGCTATTTTATCATTTTTTTTAATTCCCAATCGCAACAATGCCCTACTTACTGTATTAGATTTATCAACGTATTCTTGTGTCGATATAGCTTCCCATTTACCATTGTATTTGGTAACTAGAGATTTAGGGTTAGGCTTATGTTGTAATTGGTAATAAGGAAAATCAAAAAGGCGTGTTACTTCTGTCATATTATTAAACTCTTGTTGTAGTATTACGAAAATATGAAATATATAATTAGTATCGTAGCTAAGCATATAATAAATATTATTAGATCATTTACGGTAATCCTATTAAATACATGCTGGTTTAGTGAATTATGCAGTTTTAGTCAAGTTTTTTTGTTAAAACTATATATTTTTAAGTATATTTGGTTAACCAGATTGGTTTACCAATCAAAATAATCAATATTTAATTTTTACGAGTATGAAAACATTTTACCTTTTTAAGACTTCAATTTTTATTGCAATATGTACATTGCTATTATCAACATTTAGTGTGTTTTCTCAAGAAACATACATTATTAGTAATCCTGAAGATCTAGATGCCTTAAATGAAACCCTTGCAGCAGGAGATACTGTTATTTTGCAAGATGGAGTATATGACTCAGATGATAGAATTAAATTTTCACCTACAACAGGTACTGCAGATATGCCTATTACTTTTAGAGCAGAAACACCTGGAGGAGTAAAGTTTACAGGTGGTTTAAGAATGAGTATTGGTGGAGATCATGTTATTGTTGATGGTTTTTATTGGCAAGGAGGTTATGGATCGAGTGTTGTTATTGAATTCAGAGATGGGGAAGATTATGCTAATAATAGTACAATTCAAAATTGTGCAATGAATGGCTTAACTGTTGATCCTGCAGACCAGGTAGAAGGGCAAAGTAAAAAACACAATTGGGTTATGCTGTACGGCACGTATAATACTGTAATTAATTGTTCGTTTATGAATAAATCTAATGCAGGAAATATGATTTTAGTAGAATTAGCATATAACGCATATCCTCCTGTTGAAGATGGTGAGCCTGAAATAAATACGAGTTGCGATATTGTTGGTCATACAATTAGTAATAACTATTTCTATAACTACGAAAAAATTGATTCTAATTTAACTAATGCTGGTGATAGTGAAACCATACGTATTGGTACTAGTTCTTATCAGAATGTTGATAGTAGCGTAATGGTAAGTAATAATTATTTTGTTCAGGCAGATGGTGAAAATGAAATTATTACTAATAAAAGTAAAAACAACTCTTATATTAATAATACATTTAGAAGAAGTAGAGGGTCTTTAGTGCTTAGACACGGTTCTAACGCAACAGTAGAAGGGAATTACTTTTTAGGTGAAAATGTAGACGGTACAGGAGGTGTTAGAATTGTAGATAGTGAGCATACAATTACTAATAATTATATTCAAGACTGTATAACAGTGGTTGATCAGGCAAAGTGGAATAACGGTATTACATTTTTAGGTGGAAGTGCTAATAACGCTGTGTCATGTTCTTCTGATAATACTTCAAGCGATTATCAGAAAGTGGAAAATATAAGTATTTCTAATAATACAATTATAAACACTAATGCTCCATTATACTATAACACAGATAAAGGGTCAACAGATCCAACTGGAACAGTTTCTAATAATTTAATTTATTTCACTGCGGGCAATCCAAATATCTCCAATGTTATTAGTGGAGATACCGACAATGCATATGCTAACCTTGGCACAACTTTAAATTACAGTGGAAATGTTTATGCAGGCGCTACATTGGGAGCTACTAATCTTGGTTTTTCTGAAGAGTCAGGAATTATGGCGACTTCTGTTGGAGAAATTTTTACATTTTCAGGACTTGGCTCTGTAGGCAAAGGAGCTGATATGGGTGTTTATGCTCCAACAACGGATGCTATGGTTGGTCAAGGCATTGGAGCTTGTTTTTTAAATAATTTAGGAGCGAGTATAATTGATGGAGATTGTACCATTGAAATACCAGAATCATTAACAGTGAGTAGTTTGCCTGTGCTTGATTCTGAAGCTGCTAATTATGATGTTTCTGTGAATGCAAATGTAAGTTGGGCAGCTGTTTCCAATGATCCATGGATATCTATTGATATTAATTTAGGTACAGGTGATGCTACAGTTGTAGTATCTGTAACCGATAATGAAGAAACTAGTAGTAGAACAGGTTCAGTAACTTTTACTCAAACATCTGGAGAAAATGTAATTGTAAGACAATTAAATATAACTCAAAACGGGGCTGATTTAACAGATCTATACAATCTTATTAATACAGGTTTAGATGACGATCCGGTTACTATTCATTCGTTCTCACAAGAGCAAGTAGATCTTGATGCAGATCCTCCAAAAACAAATTATGCAAATAACACTTTAGATAAAGATACAGGAACACAATGGACAGCAGCAGATGGAGATGTTTTACCTGGTGATTATAAGGGTGACGGAGAATATGTAATTTACGATTTAAATGATGAGTATGAACTTGATTTAATACAGATAGCTACAGATGATAAGTCTGACCCTTATGGCATTCAAATTTGGGTTTCTACAACAGGAACAGCACCTTCAGATTTTACAATGCTTTTACCAACAGCAGGCGAGTTATTAATAACAACAACAACGGGAACAAGAGATGATTTTGATCAATACGAAGTATCGGCAAATGCGCGTTATGTGAAATTGTTAAGTTTTGGAAGATTTAATACAGCAGGAAATAATAGAACAAGTGTCTGGTCTAACATTACCGAAATAGAATTTTTTGGTACTTCAGCGTTGTCTGTAGGTGAGGTTGATTTGAAAGACAATATTTCCATTTACCCTAATCCAGTAAAAAATAGCTTAACGATTAAGCTTTTAAATGCTACAGAAATAGAGTTTGCAAAAATATACAGTTTAGAAGGTCAGTTAATTTTGAATAAAAAAGTAGCGTTTTTAAACTCAGAAACTTCAATAGATGTCTCAAGTATTGCAAGCGGAACTTATATTCTAAACCTTTCTAATTTAAAAGGAGTTGATATTTCTAAATTTATAATAGTAACAGATTAATAGCAAATCATGTTATAATAGTTTTAGTGTTTTTAAAACTATTCAAAAAAAAGCTTTTACATTGTGTAAAAGCTTTTTTTATAGGTAAAAGATTAATGATTGAACATTCAAAATATGGAATAGTTCATTTAAACTTTTGAGCTATTTTATAGAATTCAAATAGTCTAATTTTTCAAAAAAATCATTTTTATGTTTCTCCCATCGTTTTCCTTTGGCGATGTCTGAAAGCAACTTATTGTTACCGTCAGTATAATTCATGCAAAAAAAGTCTCCATTGGGATGAATTACTATGGTATGAAATCTAGACTTATAATCTCTAAATAGCTCATTTATTATACCAAAATAATCTTTATACCATCTCTCTTTTTTATAGGTTAATGGGTGACCATTATTGTGTTTAAAGAAATGATACACCTCTGAGGTATTTTTTTTACGTAAATTTTTAGTACAGGCCCTCTGATTTTTCACATAGTCAGAATGACTGATTGCATGTCTATGAGATGTGCTGTCTTTAGTATAAACAACGCCCGATTTTTCTGGAAATTCACTTATTTTTTTCAAGGTATCTTGATAGTGGATGACCATAATTTTTGTTGTATCAATTTTATTTCTATTTGAAAAAAGCAGAAAAAGTTGGTTTCGTTTTATGCTATCTAGTTTTCCAAATAGATATGAATGCCTAAGGCGGTGTAAAACCAGTGTGTCATTTTCGTACCTCAGGCTAGAAAATAGGTTACTTTTTAATTTAATATTGTGTTGTTTTTTAGAAATGTTGAAGTATTCAACATCAGAATACAGCGTGTCTTTAGCATATTGTAGATAATACTTAGGCTTTTTTATCTGCGAGTATCCTAATAATGAAAAACATAATAAAAAAACAAACAGCTTAAATTTCATTGGTAATCCATTTTCTAGCATTCACAAAAGCTTCAAGCCATGGTGATACGTCATCTTTTCGTCCTGCTGGGTAATTAGCCCAGTTCCATTGAAAAATAGAACGTTCAATGTGTGGCATAGTTACTAAATGTCTTCCGGTTTTATCGGTTAACATAGCCGTATTAAAATCTGAACCATTAGGATTAGCAGGATAATCTGTATAACCATATTTGGCTACGATATTGTATTGGTCTTCCGTATAAGGCAATTTGAATTTACCTTCACCATGAGAAATCCAAACTCCTAATGTCGCACCTTCCAATGAAGAAAGCATCACCGAATTATTCTTTTGAATCTTCACAGACGTAAAGCCACTTTCGTGCTTATGAGAATCATTATACGTCATTTTTCCGTGAACCTCGTGTTCTGGATTTACTAAATCGAGTTCCATCATTAATTGACAGCCATTACAAATACCAACAGACAATGTGTCTTCGCGCTTAAAGAAATCATTAATTACTTTATTGGCTTTGTCGTTATATTTAATAGCTCCGGCCCAACCTTTAGCAGAACCTAAAACATCAGAATTACTAAAACCACCAACAGCTCCTAAAAACTGAATGTCTTCAAGAGTTTCTCTGCCCGAAATTAAATCGGTCATATGCACATCCTTCACATCAAAACCAGCTAAATACATCGCATTTGCCATTTCGCGTTCAGAATTTGAACCTTTTTCTCTAAGAATAGCGGCTTTTGGTCGTGTGTTGGTTGTGCCAAGCGTATCTTTTAATTTTCCTGTAAAATGACTTGGGAAGGTAAAGTCTAAAGCTTGATGTTTATAATTATCAAATCGGTCTTTGGCTAAACCATTTGCGGTTTGTTTTTGATCGAGTAGGAAAGAGGTTTTAAACCACGTATCTCGTAATTTTGAAACCGTCATCGTAAAGACTTGACTACCGTTTATAATACCTAAAACATCACTTTCGGTAACGTCACCTATTTTGTGGAATTTGATAGCTGCATCAGAAAGGATACCTTCAATGCTATCATCCTCTGATTGAATTACAAGTCCTGCATTTTCAGCAAATAAAACTTTAAATGAATCCGATTCGTTTAAGCTTGTAATATCTAATTCAGCTCCTAAATTAGTATCTGCAAAACACATTTCTAAAAGTGTGGTTATTAATCCACCAGAAGCCACATCATGACCAGCAACAATTTGATTGTCTTTTATTAAATTTTGAATGGTATTAAATACCGTTTTAACGTAAGCCGCACTTTTTATGTTTGGAGTGGTATTTCCAATTTTGTTATTGATTTGTGCGAATGAACTTCCACCTAATTCAAACGTATCTTGTGATACATTGATATAATAAATAGATCCTTTTCCTTTCTGAAAAACAGGTTCCACAACTTTCGTAATATCATTACAGTTTCCGGCCGCAGAAATAATTACTGTACCTGGAGAAATGACATCACCATCAGGATATTTTTGCTTCATGGATAAGGAATCCTTACCTGTTGGTACGTTGATGCCTAAGTCAATTGAAAATTCTGAAATCGCTTTTACCGCTTCATACAAACGTGCATCTTCACCTTCATTTTTACAAGGCCACATCCAGTTTGCGGATAAAGACACACTCTTAAGTCCATCTTTTAAAGGCGCCCAAATAATATTGGTTAACGCTTCTGCGATAGAGTTGCGACTTCCTGCTTCCGGATTAATTAATCCCGAAATAGGAGAGTGCCCAATAGAGGTTGCAATACCTTCTTTACCTTTAAAATCGAGTGCAATTACACCAACATTATTTAAAGGAATTTGTAAAGGACCAACACATTGTTGTTTGGCCACTTTACCACCAACACAACGGTCTACTTTATTTGTTAACCAATCTTTAGAGGCTACAGCTTCTAGTTGTAATACTTGGTCTAGATAATCGTAGAATTTATTGGTGTCATAAGAAATACCTCCATAGTTTTTTTCAACCGTAATATCGTTCATTATGGTTTTTGGAGAGCTTCCAAACATATCTTCTAAGGCTAAATCCATTGGTTTTTCACCAGTAGTTTTAGATTCGAAAGTAAAGCGGTGTTTTCCTGTAACTTCACCAACATCGTAAATTGGAGAACGTTCTCTATCGGCTATTTTATGTAATGTTTCTAAGTGTTTATCGGCAATCACTAATCCCATACGTTCTTGAGATTCGTTACCAATAATTTCTTTTGCAGACAATGTTGGGTCTCCAACAGGTAATTTGTCTAAATCAATGTTTCCTCCTGTATCTTCAACAAGTTCAGATAAACAGTTAAGGTGTCCACCAGCTCCATGATCGTGAATAGACACAATAAAATTTTCATCGCTTTCTACCATGCCACGAACCGCATTGGCAGCACGTTTTTGCATTTCTGGGTTAGAACGTTGTACAGCATTTAATTCGATGCCTGAAGCAAATTCACCAGTATCTGCTGAGGACACTGCAGCTCCTCCCATTCCAATTCGGTAATTATCACCACCAAGAATCACGATTTTGTCGCCTTCTTGAGGTGTATCTTTTAAAGCTTGATCTGCTTTTCCATACCCAATTCCACCAGCTTGCATAATGACTTTGTCGTAACCAATCTTACCATTTTGATCTTGGTGTTCAAAGGTTAAAACAGAACCACAGATAAGCGGTTGCCCAAATTTATTTCCAAAATCAGAGGCACCATTACTGGCTTTTATTAAAATATCCATTGGTGTTTGGTACAACCATTTACGTTCAGGGAAGGCTTTTTCCCAAGGACGTTCTTCTTCTAATCGCGAGTATGAGGTCATGTAAACGGCTGTTCCGGCTAATGGTAAAGAGCCTTTTCCGCCAGCCAATCGATCTCTAATTTCACCTCCAGAACCTGTTGCTGCGCCATTAAATGGCTCAACAGTTGTTGGGAAATTATGGGTTTCTGCTTTTAATGAAATTACAGATTCGTAATCTTTAGTTGTATAGTAATCTGGAACATCAGCACGTTTTGGTGCAAATTGCTCAACAACAGGTCCTTTTATAAAGGCGACGTTGTCTTTATATGCTGAAACAATATCGTTAGGATGTTGTTTCGATGTTTCTTTTATAAGTTTGAATAACGACGTTTCTTTTTCTTCTCCATCAATCACAAAGGTTCCATTGAAAATTTTATGACGACAGTGCTCAGAATTGACTTGAGAGAAGCCGAAAACTTCAGAATCGGTCAATGGTCTACCTATTTTTTTAGAAACACTTTCTAAATAGTCAACTTCCTCATTACTAAGTGATAAGCCTTCTTGTTGGTTGTATTCTGAAATGTTTTCAATATTTAGAATCGCTTTAGGTTGAATATCAATTTTGAAAATATCTTGATTTAAACTTTGATATTTTTCAGAAATCATAGGGTCGTAATCTTTGAAATCTTTAGGAACTGAAGTAAATTCTTCAATTCTTAGGATATCAGATATTCCCATATTTTGAGTGATTTCAACAGCGTTTGTACTCCAAGGAGTAATCATTGCTGCTCTAGGTCCAACAAAAAAAGCATCGAGAGATGCTTGTTCTATTTTTGGTTGGTCGCCAAATAACCATGTCAATTTTGAAACGGTTTCTGTTGATAATTCTTTTGTTGCTTGAACAGCAAATACCTTGCTGTTTTGGTTTCCGAAGAAATGAATCATTTATGTCGTGTGTTTGAGTTGTGTTTAGTAAAATGCAAATTTACTTTTTTTAAACGTGATTTAACTCATAATTGTGTATTGAAAATTGGGAGTTGTTCACGATGTTTTAAACATAAAAAAAAGCGACTCACTGAGTCGCTTTTTTTATATGATAGTTATAAATATTTTTTTATTAATA
>NZ_JAYJLF010000004.1:0-92631 GCF_036903175.1 Winogradskyella sp. ECml5-4
TATTGTGTTAAACCAGACCCAATTCTGTAAGGTAAAACGGTAAATTTACTAGAGCGTAACATTCCTAATAAATAATTACTTTGTGTCGCTTTTTTTATATGATAGTTATACTTATTGTTTGATTAATCTTTTTGTCTGCGTACCGACTTCAGAATTTAACTTTACGATATAAACACCTTTAGTTAAGTTAGATATATTTAATTTAGATTGGTTTGACGAGATGTTTTGAACTGTGACTTTTTTGCCTAAAATGTCATAAACTTCGGCAATAATGTCTTGGTTTGATAAAATAGTAACCTCATTACCATTTGCAGGATTAGGGAACATTTTAATGCGATCTTGTTCGACTTCTGTAACCGAAAGATTTTCCCATCTGTTTTGAGCTTCAGGGCCTCCCCAAATTACAGTAGCTAAATAAGGGTTGTCTATAAAGGGGTTTCTGTTTCCTTGTGAAAATTCGTTATTTGGATTTCCGTGATAGGTATTTCTTACATCTTCTATACCGCCTTCAACTACAGGATCTTCGGCATTCCATCTTAAAAATAAATCAATCATATCATCAGGTGTCGCTGAGCTACTTCCAAAGCCAACACCTGTTGGTAAACAGCGATCACCGTAACGTATATACATATACATAATAATTCTAGCGCAGTCACCTTTCCATTCATCACCAGGATACCAACCTCCGTTGGTGTTACCAGATTCTCCATTAAGGAATTCACCATTGTTTTTGTCTGTAAATCGTAAGCTTCCGCGTTGACCGTTTCTTTGAACGTCAGTGGGTCTTAACATTTGAGCATCAGAGCCAGGTCCAGAAGTCCCTAAATTTGGGTTTCCTAAAGATTTAGGATACACATGTTCTCTATTCCAATCTCCAACACCACCTCCGTTATTATACTTTCCTCTTGTTCTGTCAGTTGTTATGTCACCATCAGTATCATTATAACCGTAAAGTAAAATGACATTGTTAGGATTGTTAGGATCTACATCCGTAATTCTAGACGCATCCCAAATATCGCTATAGCTTAAATAATAGATGTGATTATCTGTGGTAACGTCGATTAAATCATTTTTTAAGGCTATACCTGTAGCCGAAAAATCAACGCTATTGTAATAAGATTCTAATTCGGTTGGAGGAACTAATTGTGCAAATGCAATTGAAGTTACAAATACTAATAATAGTGTGTGTATATGTTTCATTAATTATAGGTTTTTTAATAGAGACAAGTGAAATCTGTAGAAAGAAGATTTATGTATTTAGTCTTCTGCAAAGGTAAAAATTTTTATAGATTATATGTTTTTTTAACACCTCCATAGAAAGCCTTTCTTTAAGTTTTGATAATGTTTGTTTTAAACAAAAAAAGCAGCTAAAGAAGCTGCTTTTTATATTAAAAGTTTGTGTTTTATTGCTTAACAAGTTTTTTTGTTACTGTAGAGTTCCCTTGCGTGATTTTTACAATATAAATCCCCGTTTTTAAATCTTGAAGATTTAAATGGCTTGTTTTAGATATATTCTTTTTAAAAACGCGTTTTCCAAGAATATCATAGATTTCGATGTCTGTATCTGTATTAGATTTTAAATCTACAGTTAAACTATTTTTAATTGGGTTAGGATGTATCTTAACCTTTGTTGTATTAAATTCATCTGTACTTAATTCTGTGTAACAGGTGTAAGTTAAATCGTCAAATATAACTCTATTGTCAGATGCACTATTATCATCGATTACAATAGAAACACTATTTTCTATATTAATATTAGGAATTGTAATGGTTTGTTCAGTACCACTGTATGCAATTGTACCTACGAATGTTCCGTTTACATTGAGATTAAATGTGCCATCAGAACCACTAAAGGCACGTTTTGTTGTTACAGTAAGCGCACCAATTCCACCAGAGGTTGTCGGTAATGTTAATACACCATCTTTAATAGTAATAGCAGGAGTCATATTAATTTCTTGATCTGTTCTAGCATCTGTAGCGGTCCAGGTTCCACCTTCATCACCTATCCAGCTAACTGTAGAATAAGATCCAATAGAGGTATCTAAATTCTCGAAAGTTTCAGTTAAACAATCTGATCCGCCAATAGTACCATCGTCTGTTGTAGTTTCACAATCTTGATTACTAAATCCAGATTCGTTATTAGCAGCATCTTTAGCTTTAACTGTAAAACAATAATTAGTAGCAGCAATTAAACCCGTTGCTACTGCTGTGGTATTACCAGAGCTAAAGGCAAACGTTCCGTCAATATAGATATCATACGATATAACTCCAATATTATCGCTAGAAGCTGTCCAAGATAAAGTAATACTATTGTCTGTAGGATTAGAGGCTGTTAAATTAGTAGGGTTTGTTGGTGCTTCAGTATCTGGAGTTGGGTTCCATATCATGTCGGCATATTCTGGATGATCTACAAAAGGGTTTGCATTGCCTTGAAAATCATAAGCTGCATTGTTTCTATCACGTTCTCTTTGGTCTACAGGGTCTACATTGTTGTGCCAATCGAGTAAAACCTCAATTGCCCAAGGAAAAAATACTTGGTCTTCGGTTCCGTTAAACATGTCAAAACTTGTATAACCATCAACAGTACTTTCGTAACGTGTAGCAAAATAAAGTAAGGCTCTAGCGATATCTCCTTTAAACTCATCGATAGGTTCAAAAACTATACCTGAATAGCCAGGCATTGCACTTGTACCTCTTTTAGAACCATTTTGAGATGTAAGGTTTGCAGATCCTACATTTCCAAAAGGATAAGAGCCTCTATAGTTATTAACTCTACAATCTGTTGGAATTACGTGATGGATATCACTTTGCATAGGGTAATTACTATTAAAAGAGGATTGTGGTACTAAGTGCTCTCTGTTATAACAATCTCCTTCTGAATTTTGATTACCACCTTCATCAACATTATGTGTAAAATTGTATGGATCTGCACCTGTTGGATTTTCAGAATAGAAATCTAGAACCGTTCCGTCATTTTCATAAATGTTTCCAGAAGATACAGGGACATCAGAGTGTGTGTCTACATAGCCATTAGAACCAGAAACACCAGAACCGTCATAAAGCTGGTCGTATGTTCTAGCTGTGTGACCGTTAGATATAATACTTTTGAGCTGTGTTTTTAATTCGAAACCCGATAAGCCATTAGCACTATCGTAGTAATTAGATGGTATTTGAGCAAAACTAAAGCTTAAAGTAAATAATGCTATAATTATAATATAAATATGTTTCATGCTTAATATTACTTTTTAAAATTGGGGTTATTTCTTTTCTAAAAGTGCCATATAAAACCCATCAAAACCAGATTTGTATGCTAAAACTTTTTTGTCTTTAATAAACGTAAATTCTTTGCCTGCATCTGTTGTTAAAAATGTCTCAACTTGTTTTTGATTTTCTGAAGGTAAAACAGAACAGGTTGCATAGACCATCTTTCCGCCAGGTTTTACCATTTTAGAGTATTGTTCTAAAACGTCTTGTTGTGTTTGTTTGATGTTTTCTATAAACTCAGGTTCTAATTTCCATTTGGCATCTGGATTTCGTCTTAACACACCTAAACCAGAACAAGGAGCATCTATTAATAAGCGATCTGCCTTACCATGTAATTTTTTAATAGGCTTTGTAGAATCGATAACTTTCATTTCAATATTATGAACTCCATTTCTACGTGCTCTAATTTTAAGTTTTTTCAATTTACTTTCGTAAATATCCATAGCAATAAGTTGACCTTTATTTTCCATTAAAGACGCTAAATGCAAAGTTTTTCCGCCAGCACCAGCACAGACATCTACTACCTTCATACCAGGCTTTACGTCTAAATAATCGGCTACTAATTGTGAAGAAGCATCCTGAACTTCAAACCAGCCATTTTTAAAAGCTTCAGTTTTAAATACATTAGCACGTTCAACTAATTTTAAAGCCGAAGGATGCTGAGGTAAAAACTCGGTTTCAATATCTTCTGATTGTAATTTAAGTTGTAAATCTTTTTTAGTTGTTTTTAATGTATTTACTCTAAGAATAACATCTGCTTGTTCATTTTGTTTCGCAATTTCCTTGGTCCACTCAGCTTCACCTAATTCCTTTACTCCTAATTCATCTATCCAATCAGGAATAGATTCTTTATATTTTCTAATTTTAGAAAGCTCATCAAAACGGCCTTTTATTTTTCGAGTTGGAGTATCTGTAAAGTATTTCCAATCTGGTAATTTAATGCCTTTTAATGTTGCCCAAACAGCAAACATTCTCCACAAATCATCTCTGTGGTATGGTGCTTTTACATTTGCTATTTCGGCATAAAGTCTTTGGTAACGTACAATGGTATAAACGGTTTCTGCAACAAAACCTCTATCTCTGCTTCCCCAACGTTTATCGCGTTTTAGTAATTGTTGTATCACTTTATCTGCATATTCACCTTCATTAAAAATAAGGTGTAATCCGTCAATTACGGCAAAGCATAAATTTCTGTGTAGTCTCATAAAAAAAGATTCAATTTTCTTCTCTCAATATGCAGTTTGGTTTGTCTGCAAAAAAGAACAAGCAAAGGTACGTTAAAAGTTTAAAAGTATGAGGCTTTGTTTAAAAGTGTTATTTTTAAAAAAATAATTAGAAAGAGCGCAAGTTTTTGTTAGAAATGGTATCTAAAGATAATTAAGCAATAAAATTTTTTGACAGAAACTGAATTTATAGAGCAATTAAAACAGAAAAGCACAATAGCTTACAGTAGGCTTGTGGACGATTTTCAACAAAAAGTCTTCGCGACCTGTATCTCTTTTGTGCCTAATAAAGAGGATGCAGAAGATATTGCTCAAGACGTTTTTGTAGAGGTCTATAATGCTATTGATAAGTTTAAGGGAGATTCAAAATTATCGACTTGGATTTATAGAATTACAACAAACAAGTGTTTAGAATTTATTAGAAAGAAAAACACCAAAAAACGTTTCGCTTTTTTACAGTCTATAACAGGAAATGCCATTCCAATGGATAAAACAGATTATTTTACTGAAATGAATCATCCTGGAATTTTATTAGAAAACAAAGAGCTAACTGCTACATTGTTTAAAGCAATTAGTCGTTTGCCAGAAAGCCAATCCGTGGTTTTTACACTGCATAAAATAGACGGTAAAAGTTACCAAGAAGTTGCAGAGATTACAAAGCGAAGTTTATCATCGGTTGAATCTGTTATGTTTAGAGCCAAAAAGAATTTAAAAGGATTATTAGAAAATTATTATAAAAATGAACAGTAGCGCAAGTTTTTTTAAACTTTTGCATCTAAATATAAAATATGAAAATTAATGTTGATATGACTAAAAAAGTAAATGACACTTTCGATTCTATTGAAGCGATACAAGAAGTTAAAGTGTCTCCTTTTTTTAAGGAAAATGTGATGCATAAAATTCGTATGGCATCCGAAGATATTCAAGAAACAACCTACTCATGGTTTACACCAAAATTACAGTTAGCGACTTTGGTTTGTGTAGTTGTTTTAAATATGATGGCATTTAATAATTTAAAAGAAACTACTTACGATAAAAATGTGAGCAGTTTTGCAGAGTCTTATGGCTTATCTACAACTATTGAATCTACTTTATTAAAATAATCATGAAGAAGAATAACATATTATATATTTTAGTTGCTTTTCTAATTGTAGTTAATGGATTTTTTCTATTTAATTACATGAGTAAAAGTGATGGTAACACGTTAAATGAACCTAAAGGAAATAGAGATTTTATTGTAAAAGAATTGGGGTTTAATAAAGCGCAGTTAGCAGAGTTCAAGGCCAATAGTAAAGACCATCATAAAACGATGATGCGCTTATCAGACGAAATTAAAGATTTAAAAGATGAACTCTTTAGTAAATTGTCAGATGACTCTATTAATGAAGCAACAATTGATTCTATTTCATCTTTAATTAGCGAAAAAGAAAAAATAAAAGACAAAGAAGTTTTTTATCATTTTAAAATGATACAAGAGTTGTCTAATGATAAACAAAAAGAAAAGTTTAAAACAATAATAATGGATGCTTTACGTAAGGGCGAACAAAGACAGAGACCACCACGTCATGGAGAAGGTAAGGGACACAGACCTCCGCCACGGAATTCGTAATTAAAAAACTACTAAAAAGACCTTCAAGTATTGAGGGTCTTTTTTTTGTTTTATTTCAGAAAAACGGTCGCTCGTTTAAATCAGTACGTAGGTCAATAACAGGCAAACATTTAAGAGGTGAAATCCTAATGTTAGCTTTTAAACAACAAAACGAGTTCGAAGATGAGTAGTGCTTTTCTTTTTTCAAAAAAAGAGAGCATAAAGCACAAGTTTTTTTTTAATACGGCATCTAAACAATTATTGCGTTAATAATTTTAAACTAAACAAATGAAAAAAACAATTACTCAATTAGTATGCTTGTTAGTATCAATAAATGCGTTTTCGCAGGATTTGTATGACATAAACACTATTCAAACTATAGAGATTCAATTTGCTCAAAGCAATTGGGATGCGCTTTTAGATGCCGAAAAAGCAGGTGATAATAATTATACAGAAGCCACTTCTGTAACAATTAATGGAACCGTTTATAATCAGGTTGGTGTAAAATATAAGGGAAATAGCTCTTATAGTGCAAACCAAACAAAGAACCCATTTCATATTGAGCTAGATACTTATGTAGATCAAGACCACCAAGGTTATACAGATATAAAATTGGCAAATGTAATGTTTGATCCTTCTTTTGTAAGGGAAACGGTAGCTTATAATATTGTAAATCAATATATGGATGCACCTCAAGCCAACTATGCAAATGTGTATGTTAATGGGGATTTAATAGGTTTATACACCAATACAGAATCTGTTTCAAAGAAATTTGTGAATAAACATTTCAATTCTAATGACAATGCTTTTTTTAGTTGTAGTCCTCCAGATGGTGCAGGACCTCAGAGTAATAACTTACCAAACTTACAATATTTAGGAACTAATAGCTCAAGTTATGATGATGCTTATGAAATCAAATCAGATGACGACAATGATCCAACAGTTGCTGATGCTCATTGGAATGATTTAATAGAATTAACTCAAATTTTAAATAACGACATCACTAATATAGAATCTGTGTTAGACGTTGATATGGCTATTTGGATGCTAGCATTTGACAATGTTATGGTGAATTTAGACAGTTATATCGGTCAGTTTAAGCAAAATTATTATTTATATAAAGACAATAACGGACAGTTTAAGCCTGTGGTTTGGGATCTAAACATGTCTTTTGGAACTTTTGGTATGACAGGCGAAAGTGGAGGAGGTCCTGGTCCAGGTGGTCCAGGAGGAAATTTAAACTCAACTACACAAAAGGCACAGTTAGATCATTTATTGCACGATACAGATGCTAATTTCCCATTAGTTTCTAAACTGTTGGCAGTACCTAAATATAAGAGAATGTATTTAGCACATTTTAAAACTATTTTAACCGAAAACATTAGTAATTCAAACTACTTAACTTTAGCTAATGATTATCAAGCTATAATCTCTGCAGCAGTAATGGCAGATACAAATAAGTTCTATACCGATGCTCAGTTTACAGGTAATATAAATACAGATTATAGTGTAGATATGAATACAGCTTCTGGACTTACAAATTTAATGAATGCTAGAAGTACATACTTATTGGCACAATCAGATTTTACAAATACACAACCCACTATAGTTAACTTAGGATCTTCGGTAACTACACCTACAATTGGAGATGTAATTACAATTACAGCAGATGTTACAGATACAAATGATGTATTTTTAGGATATAGAACAGATGAAACACTCCCATTTACAAAAGTTGAAATGTTTGACGATGGCGCACATAATGATGGTGCTTCAGGAGATGGTGTTTATGGTACAGATATTACAATAGATGAAGCTTACATGCAATATTACATCTATGCAGAAAATAGTAATATAGGTGCCTTTTCTCCAGCAAGAGCAGAATATGAATTTTATACAGTAGATGCTACTTACCCGACCTTAAATGTAGGTGATTTGGTAATCAACGAAATCGTAGCTTCAAACGATACAGGTGAAACTGATGATGCGGGCGAATATGAAGATTGGATAGAGCTATACAATACCACAAACACGACATTAAGTTTGGATAACCTATATTTATCTGATGATGCAGAGGATCCTTTAGTTTATCAATTTCCATCAGGAACAACTTTAGCAGCTGACAGTTATTTAATTGTTTGGTGCGATAAGGATACCGAACAAGGAGAGTTTCATGCCGATTTTAAATTCTCTTCAGGTGGTGAAACAGCTATATTGTCGTATGCAGATGGCACTGTTTTACAAAATATAACCTTTGGAGAACAAACTACAGATATGGCTTATGCTAGAAATCCAAACGGAACAGGTGATTTTGTGATTCAAGCACCAACATTTGGAATGAATAATGAGTCTCTTTCGGTTGACGAGGTTACATTTAATAATCACTTAAGATATTTTCCAAATCCAACAAAAGATTATATAACTATAGAGAATTCAAATTTTTCAATTGAGTCGGTTGAGGTATATAACCTACAAGGTCAGCAATTGCATAAAAATGAATACACAAACAGAAATTCAATCACTTTAGATTTTACATCCTTTTCCAAGGGACTATATATGGTGGTGGTTAATAAAACATCAATTTTAAAAATCGCAAAAAAATAACAGCTTATAGGATTTGTAATTCATATCTATTTAAATTGTTTTAAAAACAGAAAAGCTCAAGAAATATAATGGTCTTGAGCTTTTGTCTTTAATAAAGCTTACAATTAATAGATGAGTTTATGCTTTAATAATGACGGTTATAAGTTTTGTGTTTTTTTTAACAAGAATGCACACAAGTTAAAAAGGATAAGCACATCTAAACTTATATAACTTAAAATTTAAAAAAATGAAAAGCAACACATTTAAAACAGCAGTACTGGTCTTTGGAATTATGATTATTTCCAATATGTCTTATGGACAATCACAAGGAAGGCAAGAAAGAAAAGCACCACCAACATTTAGTGAATTATTAAAAGAGATGGATAAAAACGAAGATGGTAAACTTTCAAAAGAAGAATTAAAAGGCCCATTAAAAGAAAATTTTTCTAAAGTAGATACAGATGAAGATGGATTTATTACAGAAGAAGAATTTAAAAAAGCACCAAAGCCTAAAAGAAAAGAGAGAAACAAGTAAAGCTAAAAAATAGAAACAAGAATTTGAGTTAGTCCTAAGATTTTTGATTTTGATTGGTAGATAGTGGTTAAAGGCTTCGAGAGAAATTTCGGAGCTTTTTTCAAAAATAGGCCCGATTAGCACAAGTTTTATTAGAATAACGCATCTAAAAATAAAATTTAAATCATAGAAAATGAAATATTTAAATAAAAGCATAGGTATTATGGCTTTATCTGTGTTGTTAATTTGTAATAGTTGTAAAGGAACTAGTGAACATAGTCATGATGGTTTAGGTGAGCACTCACATGCAACTGAAAGCGTAGCTAACGATTATTTTGGAGCTTACAGTTTAGAGGACGAAAATTATGGTACCAAAACAAAAGTAACACTTACAGCAAATCAACGTATTATGGTAACCAATGCATTACCAAATCATAAAACAGGCGCATTTCCAATAAAAGGAAATCCTAATACAATTTCTGCACAAAACAGAACCTATACCTTTCCTATAGCCCCACAATATACAGGAAAAGCAGAATGGGTTAGAGAGCCAGGAGTAGCATTAAATGGAGTAAAGTTTGAACCAGGAACAGCAGAAGTTGTAGAGTGTGAAACAGGTGAGAATTATCGTGTTGAAGCTCTTCAAGATGTTATCGATTTAGGGTTGGATTTTAACCATGCACATGTACAACCAACAGGAGCTTACCATTACCATGGCACGCCAACGTCTGTTATCCAAAATTTTGATACAGGAGAAGATTTAGTTCATATTGGATTTGCACACGATGGCTTTCCAATGTATTACTCTAAAAGTGGTAAATATAAACCAAGTTATAAAGCCCTTGATGGAAATAGAGAAGGAGAAGAATGTACGTATGAAAATCCGCATCAATCTATGGATATTTCTGTTGGAGGTCATCACGACGGTACCTTTACTTCAGATTTTGAATATGTAGAAGGCTCTGGAGATTTGGACGAGTGTAACGGAATTACTATAAACGGACAATACATGTATCTAGTAACTAATGAGTTTCCTTATGTAAGTCGTTGTTTAATGGGAGAAGTTTCTCAATCAGAACGCCAAGGACCACCAAATAGAGATGGTAGAAACCAAGGTCAAAGACCAAGCGCAAAAGCTATTATAGCTGAGATGGATAGTAACAAAGACGGAAAACTATCTAAAAACGAAATAAAAGGACCATTAGTTAATGAATTCTCTACGGTAGATACTAACAACGATGGTTTTATCTCTCTTGAAGAATTAAAAAATGTAAACCAAGAAAAAAGACAACGTCCTTAAGCGGTTAGGAATTAATTTTTAAAACAAAGCGCAAGTTTTTTTAGATAAGCACATCTAAATAATAAACGACCTAAAAAAAAATCATACAAAACCACTAATAAAATTAAAATTATGAAAAATATATTCAAATTATTAGCCTTAATATTAATGCTTTTTGCTGTTACAATTGCTTGTTCTTCAGATGATAGTTCAACATCAACAGACGATGGTGGAGATGATGGAGAGGTAACAGAACTTCATGCAGCCTTTGCCGATTTTAATACAGATAATACAACAATAGCATTAAGTGGAAATAACGTAGTTATTCAAACTAATGGCTTGCCAGATCATACCTCTCCGTATTGGTCTAATACAACATCTAGAACAATAACAGGTCCTGAAGGTAATACTATGACTACGGTATCAAGTTCTAATCATCCGCTTTGGGTAGAGCCTACAATAACCTCTTATGATCAAATGGCACCAGGAAATATTGATGATTTTAATGGGGCGTATACATTAACAGTTTCAGCAAGTCCTACTTTGGCCAGTAGCTCTACTGCAACAGGATTAGGCGCTATTGGTATTTCAGTTTCAGGAGCTGTAATCTATAATGATGAAGAAGGACCAAATATTCCTCTAGATAATGCCGTAGGATCTTTAGATTATACTGCAGCGCACACTGGGCCACAAAGCTACCATTATCATTTAGAACCCAAAGCATGGTCAAATAACGATGATGATTTAATAGGAATTATAGCAGATGGGTTTTTCTTATATGGAAGAAAATGTAACTCAACAGGAACATATCCTACAGATTTAGATGCTTCAGGCGGACATACAAGCACAACACAGCATACAACAACTGCCGAGTATCATTATCATATTCAAAACGAATTATACTTAAACCAATACTATATTTTATTCCCAGGTGACTATCAAGGAACTCCAAGTAATATTCAATAAAAGCTGTATAATTTTCAGTTTAATATTCTTTTTTAATTGTCAAAATGAAGGCCATAAAAATGAAGTACTAGCTATGGCTCAAGTTGATGAGATAAAGGAACGAAGTGTTGCTAAGTCGCAATTAATATTGAATCAAAATGTTGGGCTTGTTTATTATAAAGGCAAGCCTTTTACAGGGACTTCAGTTGTAAATTATCTTAATGGTAATAAAGCTGAAATCATTAATTACACTAACGGAATAAGAGAAGGAGTTTATAAAAAATGGTTTGAAGATGGTTTATTGAGTTTTGAAGCCTATTATGTAAACGGAAAGTTAGATGGTGTCTCAAAATCATGGTGGTTTAATGGTAACCTTAGATCAGAGTCACATTATATAGATGGAGTAGCAAACGGTATTCAAAAACAGTGGTATGTTACGGGTGAAAAGTTTAAACAAATGACCATTGTTAATGGTAAGGAAGAAGGCATGCAAAAAGCATGGAGACGTAACGGAAAAATCTATAATAATTACGAGGCCAAAAATGGACGCATTTTCGGATTAAAACGTGCCAATTTGTGTTTCCAACTAGAAGAAGAAATTGTTCAAGATGAAAAAATATAGTATTTTATTTTTAGTATGTATACTGCTGAGTTGTAAGGAGGAAACTAAAGTAAAAACAAGTAGAGTCGCTACACTTCCTTATTATAGTGAAGCCAGTTTTACACCACATTGGCTGTATAAAGGAGATGAAGAATTAAAAAACTTTCATAAAATACCAAGCTTTAGTTTAGTAAACCAAGACGGGAAAAAAGTCACTGAGAAAACTTTTGAAGACAAAATTTATATCACAGATTTTTTCTTTACAACTTGTCCTGGTATTTGTCCAAAAATGACAGCAAATATGTCGGTTTTACAAGACGAATTTATTAATGATGATGAGGTTTTACTATTGTCGCATTCTGTAACACCAGAAACAGATTCTATCCAAGTTTTAAAAGATTATGCAGAGGCTAAAGATGTTGTAAGTGCCAAATGGCATTTAGTTACAGGCGAACGGAAAACTATTTATGACTTAGGTCGTAAATCTTATTTTGTTGAAGAAAATTTAGGTGAAGAAAAAACAGAGGATGACTTTTTGCATACTGAAAATTTTGTGCTAATAGATAAAGATAAACACATACGTGGAATTTATAATGGTTTAAATAAAACAGCTGTTCAACAATTAATAACAGATGTAAAAACCTTAAAAAACGAAAAATAAAAAGACCTTGATTTGATTGATTAAGATTGATTTGTTGAAAGGCTTTACGATTATATCGTAGAGCTTTTCTATTTTTAGGGAAAATTATTGAATATGAGATTTATATTGCTATTACTTTGCTTCGTTTTTTGTAATTCTTGTAAAGATGAATATATAAGACCGGAAGTTTTTTCTAAGGTCATTTTAGAACCAATAGTAGAAGATTCTACATTAAGTGTTAGAGCTATTGATTTTAATAATGAATACTTGTTATATGGAAGTTCCGATCATTTAGGAAAACATGCATTAAGTTCTGAGTTTAAGATTAACCTTAATGAGCTAAATGTAAATACCGGAAAAAATCACTTTAAGTATATACTTAATTATAATGAAAAGCCACTTCATTTTAGAGCAATTGAAGAAGTGAATGGAAACCTTTTTGCTGTCTCGATAGCTAATCCTGGACGATTGTATAAACTATCTAGAAAAGCGAAAAATCCTAAATTGATATATGAGGAAGAAGATGAAAAAGCCTTCTACGATGCCATGGACTTCTGGAACGATGATGAAGGTATTGCCATTGGTGATCCAACAGACGATTGTATGAGCATCATCATCACAAGAGATGGCGGAAATACATGGACAAAGCTATCTTGTGAGGATTTACCGAAGACTAAAGAAGGAGAAGCAGCTTTTGCTGCAAGTGATACCAATATTTCTATTGTAGGAGATCACACTTGGGTTGCTACAGGTGGCAAAGCAAGCAGAATATTATACTCACCAAACAAAGGGAGAACTTGGGAGGTATTTGAAACTCCTATTATTCAAGGTACAGCAACTACAGGAATATATTCTTTAGACTTTTACGATGAACAAAATGGATTCGCTATAGGTGGAGATTACACCAAGCCAAACGATACTTTAAACAATAAGATAAGAACTAGTGATGGAGGAAAAACATGGCAAGTTGTGGCTAATGGAAGAGGTCCTGGTTATAGGAGTTGTGTGCAATACATTCCAAACTCAGATGGAAAGGAACTCGTCGCTATTGGTTTTAAAGGTATTGATTATAGTAATGATGCTGGAGAATCTTGGACACATTTAAGTGATGAAGGCTTTTATACCATTCGGTTTTTAAATGATTCTGTGGCTTATGCAGCAGGAAAGGGAAGAATAAGCAAACTTAATTTTAGAGAATAAAAAAAGGAAACTGTTTAAGTTTCCTTTTTGTCTTTTTTATTAGCGATTACCTTTTTCATTGCTATGGCGTTTTTTATATTCTTCAAACATTTTATGTTTAAAGGATCGCTCTGCCTGATACAATTTTATTATTTTTTTAGCAGGAAGAATTTCTAGCAATTCATTTAACATTTTAGAGTGTATGGCTACCTTTTGTTTTTCCATTTTTTCCATATCTAATAATAGGGATTTGGCTTCAGTTTCAGAAAGGTCTTCAAGCCTTTTTTCTTTTCGCCTTTCCATAGATTGCTCTCTAAGTTTGTCTTCTGCATCTTCATTAGCATTATATATTGGCCAAAATTTCTGTGCCTCAGTTTTAGTTAAGTCTAATTGCTCTGTAATATGAGCAATTTTTAGGGCTTTAATTTTTTCTCTATCTAGTTTTTGCGCAAATAAGCTGGCAGAAACAAATAATGTAAGAATGATTGTGTGTATTGTTTTCATAAACTTTTTTATTCAAAAATTAGGTCTTCTGGTTCTATGTTTTCGAAATATTGATTTAGTGTTTCTTCTGAAATGTTTATATCTATAAAATCGGTTTCTGAAATATCGCTAGTTTTAAACAAAGAGGCAAAATCATCATTGGTATATTCTTCATAATACAAATAATTTTCAATGAGTGCAGTGTCTATGTTTTCAAAAGAAATACGATCCTTATTAAATACTAAGCTAAAAAGTAATACAAAACTAGCAGCAATACCTGCAATGTAATAAAATGTATTTCTAGATTTTAATGTAATTACTGGTTTTTTAGTTGTTGTTTTAAGCTCTTCTAAAATTTTAGTTTCAACCGAATTAAAATAATCATTTGGAACAGTAAAGCCAGGAGTTTTAGAACCACTAATTATTTCTTTTTCATTTAGACGTTCAAAAATTTGATTGTCTAAAGATTCAAAATAGTGATCTGGCGTTTTAAATCCCGAATCTTTAATGTTATGGATGCGTTCTTCTTTCATGTTTGCTGAACTTACTTCAGTATCTGTTTTCTTGAAACTGACGTTATATTCTGTATTCTATGTAATAAGACTTCAAATTTCTAAAATGGTTTAATCTGAAGTTAAAAATGCTTCAATCTTTTTAGCTGCTATATGATACGATGCTTTTAATGCTCCTTCACTAGTATCTAATATTTCAGCCATATCTTTATATTTTAAATCGTCAAAATACCTCATGTTAAATACCAACTGTTGCTTTTCAGGCAGCGTAGCTATAGCTTTTTGTAATTTTAGTTGAATGTCATCTCCTTCAAAATAAACATCTGCTGTCAAATTGTTAATGGCCTTTTGTTGATGCTCTTCGTTTGTAATCTGTAGTCGCTTAGCATTTTTATTAATGAGTGTAATAGATTCATTAGTTGCAATTCTGTACATCCAAGAAAACAACATGCTGTCTCCCTTAAATTTATCAATACTACGATAGATTTTTATAAAAGTATTCTGCAGTGCATCATCAGCATCATTATGATTAATCACAATTTTTCTAATATGCCAATATAAACGTTCTTTATAAAGCTGCAATAACTCCCTAAAAGCAGCCTCTTTAGACTCTGGGTTTTGTAAACGTTTTATGAATTCTAATTCGTTAATCAAATGATTTACTTTAAATATTAGACGCGTTAAATTACTAAAAGTTTAATTGTAAATTAATAGTGAAAATTTAAGGAGTTTGCTTTTGTTGATTATCAGTTTGTTATGTTTAATATTTTCGATAAAAAGCATAAAAACACGATAAAATACACTTTTTTCTTGTGTAGTATATTTATTTAGTATATGTTTGTCTTAGCTTAACCTATTTACCGTTATCAGTTCCCCAAATCTGGTAACAAAAGAAAAAGGATGCATTTAATTATGCATCCTTTTTTATGTATTAAAACGAAAGTTTTGTTTTACTCAAAGCTTTGCATATCAACAAGTTTTCTGTAAACACCATTTTTCGCAATCAGTTCTGCATGAGTGCCTTGTTCTGCGATCTCACCTTTTTGCATTACCACAATTTGATCTGCATTTTGGATTGTAGATAAGCGGTGTGCAATAACAATAGAGGTTCTGTTTTTCATCATGTTTTCTAAAGCATCTTGAACTAAGCGTTCGCTTTCTGTATCTAAAGCTGAGGTGGCTTCATCTAAAATCATAATTGGTGGATTTTTTAGTACAGCTCTTGCAATACTTAAACGTTGTTTTTGTCCACCAGACAATTTGTTTCCTGAATCTCCAATATTAGTTTCTATGCCTTTAGGTAAGTCTTTAACAAACTCCCAAGCATTAGCAATTTTTAAAGCGTCTATTATTTCTTCATCTGTAGCATTTTCTTTGCCTAAAAGAATATTGTTTTTAATACTGTCATTAAATAAGATGGAATCTTGAGTTACTAATCCCATTAAATTTCTTAACGAGTGTTTTGTAATATCTTTTATATTGTCATCGTCTATTTGAATGCTGCCTTCATTTACATCGTAAAAGCGTGTCACTAAATTGGCAATAGTACTTTTCCCGCTTCCAGATTGCCCAACTAAGGCAACGCTTTTTCCTTTAGGGACTTGTAGCGTAAAGTTTTTGAGGACTAAATCGTCTTCGTATTTAAAAGAGATATTATTTAAATGTAGTGCTGAATTAAAATTGGTTTTAACTTTAGCATTGGGCTTATCTTCAAGTACAGAAGGCGTTTCAATAATTTCTAAAACACGGTCGGCAGCTGCATTACCTGCTTTTACTTTATAACTGGCCTTACTAATAGCTTTGGCAGGAGTTAAAATTTGGTATGCTAAGGCCATATAAGTTATAAAGGCACCACCAGAAAGGCTATTCTCTATTAATACCATGCTGCCACCATACCATAGTAGTGCAGCTATTGTGGCAATACCTAAAAACTCACTTGCAGGCGATGCTAAATTTTGACGATTCAGTAATTTGTTCGAAAAATTATAAAAACGAGTTGTAGAGTCCTGAAACTTTTTATTAAAGTGTGCTTCTGAGTTAAAGCCTTTTATCACTTTTAGACCACTTAAGGTTTCTTCTAAGGTTGATAGAAATACGCCTTGTTCGGTTTGTACGCGACTAGACTTTTTCTTCAAACTTTTTCCTATTCTTGAAATAATTAATCCAGCTATGGGAATAAAAATAAATACAAAAATGGTTAGTTTTACTGAAATTGTAAACATGGTCACAATTGCAAAAACAATGGTAAGAGGTTCTTTTACTATAAGTTCTAATACGGCAAGTAGTGAATTTTTTACTTCATTAACATCACCAGAAATTCGGGCTATAATATCTCCTTTTTTCTTTTCAGAATAATAAGAAATAGGTAAGGTTAGTACTTTATTGTAAATGGAATCTCTCAAGTCTTTTAAAACTCCATTTCTAAGAAAAGTAATAAAAAATAAAGCGAGATAATTAAAAATATTTTTAAGTAAAAACAAACTAATGATTAGCATAATCATATACAGTAAGGTGCGTTGCGGACCTTCACTATCGTTAGTTGTAGTTACAAAATAATTTAAATAATCTTCGGCATAAGGTTTAATCTCTCTAATGCCATTATAGACAGGCTTTACGTTTAACCTTTCGGTTTCACCAAATAAAACATTAATCATTGGCATTAAAGCCACCATGGCTAATGTGCTAAAAAGCGCATAGAGCACATTGAAGAAAATGTTGAGGTAACCAAATTTTTTATACGGAATTATAAACCGTGATAATTTTTTTATATAGTCCATTAATTACAAATTCATATCCTTGAGGATAGCATCAATTCTATCTTCCAATAACCGCTCCGTTGAAGCAAAGTCTGCCGTATTGTCAAGATCGGCATTTACGCTGATATAGAATTTTATTTTTGGTTCTGTTCCACTTGGTCTTAGTGCTATTTTACTACCATTTTCGGTATAGTAAATTAAAACATTAGATTTTGGAATGTCTATAGTCGTTTCTTCTTGTGTTTGAAGGTTTTTAGAAATGGATAATTGATAGTCTTCAATTAAGACCACTTTTTCTCCATTGATTTCTTTTAAAGGATTTTCTCTAGCATCAATCATCATTTGTTTAATTTCTTGTGCGCCTTCAATACCTTTTTTAGTTAAGGCAACTAACCGTTCTTTAAAGAAACCGTGTTCTTTATATAAATCAATTAATTCTTGATACATTGTTTTTCCATTGGCTTTAGCTTGTGCAGCTATTTCGCAAGCCAAAAGAGTAGAGGTTACAGCATCTTTATCTCTAACGAAATCGCCAACCATAAACCCAAAACTTTCTTCTCCACCTCCAATAAAATCGAGTTCAGGAAAATCTTTAATCATTTTAGCAATCCATTTAAAGCCTGTAAGTCCAATTTTACATTCTACATTATATGCATTTGCTAAAACAGACATCATAGGTGTAGATACAATTGTAGAGGCAATAAATTGATTTTCATTAATTTTTCCTTCTTTTTTCCATTGTTTTAATAGAAAATTAGTCATTAAAACCATCGTTTGGTTTCCATTAAGAATCACCAATTCATTTTCTAAGTTTCTAACGACAACACCTAAACGGTCACAATCCGGATCTGTACCAATAACGATATCTCCATCTACTTTTTTAGCTAATTCCATAGCCATTTTTAAGGCTTCTGGTTCTTCAGGGTTAGGAGAAACAACTGTAGGGAAATCTCCATTTGGTATACGTTGTTCTTCAACAATGTTTACATTAGTATATCCAGCACGTTTGAGCGTCTCAGGTATTGCTGTGATAGACGTTCCGTGTAAAGATGTAAATACAATATTTAAATCTTCTTTAGCTTCAGAAGGTGTATTAAAACTACCATTACTCACTGAGGCATCAAAAAAAACGTTATCAATGTCTTTTCCTATAAATTGAATTAATTCAGAGTTGGATTCAAACTTAATTTCAGAATAATCTAATCGGTTTATTTCTTTAATTACTGCAGCATCTTGAGGTGGCACTAATTGACCTCCATCTTGCCAATACACTTTGTAACCATTATATTCTGGTGGATTGTGTGATGCTGTTAATACAATTCCACAATGACAGTTTAAATGCTTTAAGGCGAATGATAACTCTGGTGTTGGTCTTAAGTCTTCAAATAAAAAGACTTTAATTCCATTTGCAGAAAAGACATCTGCGACCAACTTGCCAAAAGTGTTGCTATTATGTCTACAATCGTAAGCAATAGCGACTCTTAGTTCTTCATTAGGAAAGGACTCTTTTAAGTAATTACTTAGCCCTTGTGTATTTTTTCCTAAAGTATATTTGTTTATTCTGTTGGTGCCAAGTCCCATAATACCTCGCATACCACCAGTTCCAAATTCTAAATCTTTATAAAAACTCTCTTCTAAATCTTTTGGGTTAGAAGCAATCATGTGTTTGATTTGTTTTTGCGATTCTTCATCAAAAGCTGGAGTTAACCAACTGTTTACACGTTCTAAAATTTCTGGCTTAATATGTATCATTTATAAATAAGTAAAATGGATTCAATAACAAAAATAAACAATTCGTAATTTGAAATGGACTTACAAGACTATAAATTATAATCGCTAGGATAGATTCAAATTTTCTTTAATAAAATAACGTTGCTGTTGGCGATTAGATCGTAAAGTAAGTTCGCCTAAAAAGCCAGCAATGAAGAATTGTACTCCAATTAACATGGTAGATAAAGCAATATAAAATTGGGGCCTGTCTGTAATTAATCTACCTGTAGGATTAAAGAATAGTTTGTCTAATCCCAAATAAAGAGAAAAGCCAAAACCAATAATAGACATTATGACTCCTAATGCTCCAAAGAGGTGCATTGGTCGTTTTCCAAATCTAGAGATAAACCAAATGGTTATTAAATCAAGGAAACCATTGATAAAACGATTCATCCCAAATTTTGTATGCCCATATTTACGGGCTTGGTGCTGTACTACTTTTTCTCCTATCGCAGTAAAACCAGCATTTTTGGCTAAAACAGGGATGTAGCGGTGCATTTCGCCATAAACATCAATGTGCTTAACAACTTGATTTGAATAAGCCTTTAAACCGCAATTAAAATCATTTAAGATCACACCAGATGTTCGTCTCGCTGCCCAATTAAAAAGTTTTGAGGGTAAGTTTTTAGATAAGTAAGAATCGTATCGTTTCTTTTTCCAGCCAGAGACCAAATCAAAATGGTCTTCTGTAATCATTTTGTAAAGTTCGGGGATTTCTTCTGGATTGTCTTGCAAATCCGCATCCATCGTAATAACAACATCTCCTTCAGCTTTTGCAAAACCAGCATGTAAAGCTTGAGACTTTCCAAAGTTTTTTAGAAACCTTATCCCTTTAACGCTAGGATTTATTTCTGCAAGTTCTGAAATAATATGCCAAGACCTATCAGTACTGCCATCGTCTATAAATAGAATTTCATAAGAAAACTGATTGGATAGCATCACTGATACTATCCAATCGTGTAATTCTTTTAAAGATTCTTCTTCGTTAAGTAGTGGTATAACTACTGATATATTCATATTGATGTTGTCTAATTTCTAGACTTCAAAAATAGAGAAAATTTTTAAGCTGCATTAGGATCATTTTTTTTAACTACAGCAGCTACAATTAAACCTATAATACTAAAGCCAACAAGTTGGTATGCTATAGATTTTAACGAATTGCTTATAGAGAAAAAGCTTCCTTGTGCTTCCATTTGTTTAATTGCTTCGTCAATAGCTTCTTGAGGTGCACCAAAATTTTGCATCATAGATAATTGAGATTCTACGATTTTGTCTTGTAATAAGGTAGCGGCATCAGGATCAATAAAATTAAAGATAACTAAACCAATAAGAGCAGGTATAACTATACCAATGGCAATAGTTATAAAAAAGGCAGTAAAAGCTTCTTTAAAACTTATAAATCCTCCAGAAAGTGTTCTCGCTTTAACAGAGGATACAATACCAAAAATAATAACAAGTAACATTTGGCCAATTCCAAACCACCATTGGGTAAATAAGTCTAGATATACAGCGTATCCTATTATAGTTAGTGAGGATAGAACTAAAGCTAAATAAAGCCCGTATGACGTTGCTGAAGATTTTAAAGATTTTTCCATTTTTAGTTGATTTTTTAGTTAATTATCTAGTTAGTACTCAAAGTTACGGAAATGTTACATAAATTTGTGAAATAAAAAGTACTAAAAAGATTGTACATTTATAAAAAATACTTAAATTTGCACCTCGAAAAATCGAATACATTTAAAGCATTTAGTGATGAAAGCAGGAATACATCCAGAAAATTATAGAGTAGTAGCGTTTAAAGATATGTCTAACGAAGATGTATTTTTAACTAAATCTACAGCAGATACAAGTGAAACTATTGAAGTTGACGGTGTTGAATATCCATTAGTTAAGTTGGAGATTTCTAGAACATCTCATCCATACTATACCGGTAAATCTAAATTAGTAGATACAGCTGGTCGTATTGATAAATTCAAAAACAAATACGCTAAGTTTAAAAAATAAACTCAAGCTATTAGATATTTTTAAAAAGCCCTTCTTTAACAGAAAGGCTTTTTTGTTTTATACAATTAAGTTATTTTTGAAGGGTTAATCGAGGTTTTTAGTTGAAGCTAAAAACTTTAAATTTTAAACTCAGAATGAACTATATACTTTTTGATGGCCCATACCGCAACAACTTGTTGCCATTTACATTTACAAGACCTGTTGCAGATATTAGAGTCGGTATTTTAACGATTCGTCAAAAATGGGAGTCGTATTTAGAATATACTACCACTACTGTAACTGAAGACTATTTGGCAGATAAGTTTCCAATGGTAGAAATGGAAGACAACATTATGATTAATGCGTCTTTTTTACCTAATATGGAAGTGGTTGAAGTTGTAAAAAACTTAAATCATAATCAGGCTTTATTTAAAGCAGAAGATGTCATTGCCTTTTTTGCTAAAGAAGGAGAGGAAGTGAATGATTTTTCAAATTTTGAAGCGATAGAATTTGAAGGTGATATTCTGAAAATTGAGCATACTTGGGATATTTTTTCTAAGAATGGTGAAGCCTTAGTTGAGGATTTTAACTTAATAACAAAGGACCGACAATCAGAACCAATTCCTGCGACAATCAATACCATAAATCCTGAAAATATTTTTATTGAAAAAGGAGCAACTTTAAATTTTGCAACTTTAAATGCCAGTTCTGGTCCAATTTACATTGGTAGAAATGCCGAAATTATGGAGGGTTCTATTGTTAGAGGGCCTTTGGCTCTTTGTAATAATGCGACATTAAAAATGGCTAGTAAAATTTATGGACCAACCACTATTGGGCCACATAGCAAAGTAGGTGGAGAGGTTAGTAATTCTGTTATTTTTGGTTTTTCTAATAAAGGGCACGATGGCTTTTTAGGTAATTCAGTATTAGGAGAATGGTGTAACCTTGGTGCAGATACCAATAACAGTAACTTAAAAAATAACTATGCAGAAGTAAGGCTTTGGGATTACCAAACCGAAGGTTTTGCTAAAACAGGATTGCAATTCTGCGGATTAATGATGGGAGATCACAGTAAATGTGGTATTAACACCATGTTTAATACTGGTACAGTTGTTGGTGTAAGTGCTAATATCTTTGGAAGTGGATTTCCTAGAAATTTTGTGCCAAGCTTTTCTTGGGGCGGAAGTAAAGGCTTTGTAACCTATAAAACTAATAAAGCATTTGAAGTTGCAGAAGTAGTTATGGCAAGACGAAAAGAAGAGTTTACAGACCAAGATAAAGCGATTTTAGAGCATATTTTTGAAGAAACAAAACAATATAGAAGAGAATAGCATGATACTAAAACCCCAATTTACCCTACTTTTTTTATTTATTTTAAGCCTTGGATTTTCTCAAGAGGTCGAAGTCAAAAGACTAAAAATAAACAACAAACTCGATCATTTTGCAGCAAGAGTTGTAAAAGATAAAGTGTTTTTTAGTTCTAATTTAGTGACTAGAAGTGGTAGAGCAATATTAGATAAATATGCGCAAAATTTATATGCCATTTATGAGGCTCCATTGCGAGAAGACGGAGAGATAAAGGATGCTAAGCTTGTAAAGAAGAAGGATGTAGGTATGTCTAATATGTCTGTTTCAACTTATTCTAAAGATGGTAAGTATATGTATTATACAGCAAATCACACCGAAAAAGGAGAAAATAAGTTAAAGGATATGAATACGTTTAACCTTTTAATACAAAGAGCAGAGTATGTGGAAGGCAAAGGTTGGACAAACATAACCACCTTACCATTTTGTGATCCAGATTATAATTTTGCGCATCCTGCTTTAAGTCCAGATGGGTCTACATTATATTTTATTGCAGATATTAAAGGGACAAAAGGCAAATCAGATTTATACAAAGTTTCCGTTTCTGATCATAAAACTTATGGAGAAGTGACAAAATTAGGAGAACATATTAATTCGCCACGTACTGAGACCTTTCCTTTTGTTAGTGCAGATAATAAGTTGTACTTCTCTTCGGATAGACGTGGAGGAAAAGGTGGTATAGATATTTATGAATACGATTTAAATGCTACTAACATCATTAAAGAACCGGTATCTTTAGATGAACCTATTAATAGTCGTGGTGATGATTTTTCATTTTTCTTAAATGATGATTTAACCTCAGGATTTATATCATCTAGACGCTCTAGAGGTGAAGGTGGTGATGACCTTTATTATTTTACTGGATTTTAGTTTTTCTTACCGATTTTAATTCCAATAAATTTGTAGCGTTAATTCCTAAACCATTTACGTTTTGTCTTGTAAACCTAACTACTTCGTCATAAAAGAGTGGTACAATAGGAGCAGAGTTCATAATAAGCGAATCCATTTTAGTATAAAGTTTTGCTCGTAAATCAGGATTAGTTTCTAAATAAGCAGCTTCATACATTTGGTCGAATTTTGAATTTTTAAAATGAGTATAATTGGGGCCGTTTGGTGCAAAATTCTTACTGTAATATAACGATAAATAATTTTCAGCATCAGGATAATCGGCTATCCAACTCGCTCTAAAAAAATCGACTTGCCCATTAGCTTTAGCATCTTTTAAGCTAGAAGGTGGTATAACATCCACATTAACTAATAAGCCCGTTTTCTGTAATTCGCGTTGAATAAATTCACAAAAACTTAAATAATTGCTTGTGGTGGTGAGGGTGATTTCTGGGTTTTTAATTCCAGTTTCAGTCTTGAATTCTGAAACGAGTTGTTTGGCTAATTCAGGTTGATATTTAAAACCAATAGAAGCATCAAAACCAGGTAAACCTTTTGGTATAAAACCGCCATTTGCAGGAATTCCAATGCCATTTCTTAAATACGTCATCATTTTGTTTCTGTCAAAACCTACATTAATTGCTTTTCTCAGTTTTAATGCCTGAATTTCATTGACTTCAGATGCCATAAAAAAGGCTAAATATTCGGTGTTAAGATATGGTCCTCTTATCATTTTTACGTCATCAGCATAGGTTGCCCTTAATTTTCCTTCGGCGGTTAAAATTTCATCTTTATAAGAACCATCTAAACCAGAAACAAAGTCAATATTACCTTGTGCAAACTGTAGAAACTCACTTTGCTTATCTGGCAAAAAAGTAATAGCAATAGCTTCAAGATACGGCAGCTGTTGCTCATGAGCATCGGTTTCAAAATAATGCTCATTTCGTCTAAATACTAACTTTAAGTTTTCTTCCCAGCGTTTAAATTTAAAAGGACCAGTTCCTATGGGATGTGCTCTAAAATCATTACCATAATGTTCTACGATCTCTTTAGGAACAACAGAACAGTATTTCATGGTTAACAAACCTAAAAATGCAGGAAAAGGTTGTTTTAATTTAATTTGAAATGTTGAATCGTTAATAGCAGAAAAGTCTTCTACTTTATTTAAAACCCAACTACCTGGAGAAGCAATGGTTTTATCTTTTAATCTATTGAAACTATATTCAAAGTCAGAAGCATTTACAATTCTAGTAGAATCCTGACTGTTTGAAGAAGTCGCAAATAATTCATGTTTATGAAACTTTACATCGTTTCTAAGTGTAAAAGTGTAGGTTTTGGCACTATCTGTAATGGTCCAATTTTTAGCAATGGAAGGTTTAACGTTAAGCTGGTCATCCATTTGTACTAAACCATTAAACAATTGATGTGTTGCCCAAATGTCTGCTAAATCTTTAGAAAAAGCAGGGTCTAAAGAGCCAATATTTTTGTGTTCGTTGTATCTAAATACCAAATGGTCTAATTGAGAGCTTTCTTTAGAGCTGCACGATAAAATTATGAAAAACAATGATCCATAACGTAATCTATTGAATAAGGATAGTCTGAGTTTTAGCATATAACTTATATGTTGTAAATTTGCCAACTTGGTAAAAGTACAAGAATGAATCCAACAAAAAAAGTCGCATTTTATACACTAGGTTGTAAACTGAATTTTTCTGAAACGTCTACCATAGCTAGAGGTTTTACAGACGAAGGATTTGATCGAGTAGATTTTAAGGAATCGGCTGATATTTATGTAATTAATACCTGTTCTGTAACTGAAAATGCAGATAAACGTTTTAAGTCTATTGTAAAACAAGCTCAAAAGAATAATCCTGAAGCATTTGTAGCGGCGATAGGTTGCTATGCACAATTAAAACCTGAAGAATTAGCAGACGTTAATGGTGTAGACTTGGTATTGGGAGCGACAGAGAAATTCAAAATTACAGATTACTTAAATGATCTTACAAAAAATGACTTAGGTGAAGTGCATTCTTGTGAAATTGAAGATGCTGATTTCTATGTTGGTAGTTATTCTATAGGTGACAGAACTAGAGCTTTTTTAAAAGTACAAGACGGTTGTGATTATAAATGTACTTATTGTACAATTCCTCTAGCGAGAGGGATTTCAAGAAGTGATACAATGGCAAATGTTTTGAAGAATGCCAAAGAAATTTCAGAACAAGGCATTAAGGAGATTGTATTAACAGGTGTAAATATTGGAGACTACGGAAAAGGAGAGTTTGGGAATAAAAAACACGAACACACTTTTTTAGATTTGGTTACAGAACTTGATAAAGTTGAAGGTATTGAGCGATTGAGAATCTCATCTATTGAACCTAATTTATTAAAAAACGAATCCATAGATTTAGTTTCTAAATCTAGAGCTTTTGTACCACATTTTCATATTCCATTGCAAAGTGGAAGTAATGACATCTTAAAAAAGATGAAACGTCGCTACATGAAAGAATTATATGTAGACAGAGTTTCAAAAATAAATGAAGTTATGCCACATGCTTGTATTGGTGTGGATGTGATTGTTGGTTTTCCTGGTGAAACAGATGAACTGTTTCTAGAGACTTATAATTTTTTAAACGCATTAGATATATCGTATTTACACGTATTTCAATATTCTGAACGTGATAATACAGAAGCTGCTAAAATGCCAAATGTGGTGTCTAAAGCTAAAAGAGTTAAACGCAGTAAAATGTTACGAGGCTTATCTGCCAAAAAACGTCGCGCGTTTTACGAAAAACAAATAAATACAGAACGAACTGTTTTATTTGAAAGTGAAAATAAAGAAGGTTACATTCATGGTTTTACAGAAAACTATGTAAAGGTTAAAACACCATGGAATCCAGAATTAGTAAATACATTGCATAAAGTAGAACTTACTAAAATTGATGAAGACGGTTTGGTGCGTTTTAAATTTCTCGAAAAATAAAAACGTAATACACTGATAAAAAAAATCCGAAACTTTTAAAGTTTCGGATTTTTTTAATGTTTTTTTCTAGAATTATATTCGAATTCCAACTGGTAGCATGCGTTTATATTTCCTGTTTCGCCTTACAAATTTTGCGATTTCAGGACTTGTAGGTACTACACTAATGTTACGTTCCTTAATATTAGAGAATACCATATCAATAAAGTCCAGTTCAAACTCATCTGTTCTAATCGTGTCAGGAATAATCATTTTGGTTAAGAATATCTTTCGTTCTTGTAAAGAATATTCAATAATAGCCATTTCGTTTTCAACCTTTAATTCAAATTGACGTAGAAAATCATTGTCAATCAATTCAGCAGTTTCTGTCATAATTTTATTGTATTAAATTCAGCGGTTGGTAGCGTAGATACTATATTTTATATAGTTTTGCTGTGCAAAGGTACAAAAAATCAACTAAAGTATTAGGTTATTGTTGTTAAAACCTTAAATTGTAATTAATTAGGACGTCTCAAACACACCCCATGAATCCCCAATTAACACAGATTTATTTAATGCCTGGTATGGCTGCAAATCCATCTATATTTGAGCATATAGATCTTCCAAAAAACAATTATGAAATCCATTGGCTAGAGTGGCAGATTCCCAATAAAAATGAGACACTCAAAGATTATGCTTTGCGCATGTGTACATTTATTAAACACGATAATGTTGTTTTGTTAGGCGTGTCTTTTGGAGGTGTTTTAGTACAAGAAATGAGTAAGTATTTAAACTTAAAAAAGTTAATAGTAGTCTCTAGTGTAAAGTCGCATCACGAGTTGCCAAAACGGCTTAAATTACTTAAAGTTACTAAGGCTTATAAATTTTTACCTACACAATTGATGAGTAATATTGATTTATTAGCCAAATATGCATTTGGAGAGACCATAAAAAAACGTGTGGATTTGTATAAAAAATATTTATCTGTAAATGATAAAACCTATTTAGATTGGGCTATTAAACAAATGGTTTGTTGGAGTCAAGAGGAAGCTCATCCAGATGCGATATATATTCATGGAGACAATGATGCTGTTTTTCCGCACTCTTGCGTTGGAAATTGTATCGTAATTAAGGGCGGAACACATATTATGATCATTAATAAGTACAAATGGTTTAACGAAAATTTACCAAAACTTATTGAAGGTTGAATTTGAATCTTGTTCTTAGATTGATTACATTTATAAAAAAGAAAAATTATACAATGCGCATGTTTATAGCCTTGTCATTTAGCACATATTGGTAGTGAATAACATGAAGCGTTTAAAATAAATTAAAACTTATGAAAATCATAAAAAATAGTTTAGCACTAATCGGAGTTGTTTGTATATCAGGCTTATTTATTTTTGCCATGCAAAAGGCACCAGATAAAAAAGCACCTTCAGATTATTTATTAGGTAAGGAAGATCCAATTGTAAATAGTTATAATGTATACGCATTAGAAATGCCAGAAAATTTAAATTTTGCTGGTGAACCAGTTCCTGTTGAAGATCCCGATATCTATGAGCGTATGGATAGAGAGCTATTAGTCAATACCTATTGGCAATCTAATGGTTTGCTAATGTTTAAACGTGCACAAAAGTATTTTCCTATTATAGAACCAATTTTGAAGAAAAATGGTGTGCCAGATGATTTTAAATATTTAGCAGTTATAGAAAGTGGGTTGGTACAAACAGCAAAATCACCAGCAGGTGCTAGTGGTGTTTGGCAAATTATGAAAGCTACAGGAAAAGAAAATGGTTTAGAAGTAAATACAAATGTTGATGAGCGTTATAATTTAGAAAAAGCAACAGAAGTCGCATGTAATTACTTAAAGAAAGCAAAAGAGAGCTTAGGTTCATGGACAAAAGCTGCCGCTGCTTATAATGCTGGTAATTATGGTGTGTCAAGACGTTTAAAAGAACAAGATGTTGATGGGTATTATGATTTGTTACTAGGAGAAGAAACCGGTCGTTACGTATTTAGAATTGTAGCTCTAAAAGAAATTCTTTCTAATCCTGAGAAATATGGCTTCAATTTTAATAAGAGTCATTTGTATAAGCATGTCCCAACTTATAAGGTCGAAGTCGATACTGCAGTGACCGATTTTGCGCAATTCGCAAAGAAATTTGGAATTAACTATAAGATTTTAAAACTTCATAATCCTTGGTTAAGAGAGCCGCATTTAAATAATAAATCAAGAAAATCATATCAAATAGATATTCCTGAAAAAGGGTATTACAATACTAATACTCAACCTTAATTCTTGGAATTTGTTAGAAATCATATCTGGCAAATCTTAATTGCACTCAATTATACGCTTGCATTATCTGCTGTTGTAACAATTTTACTTAAAAAATTGAACCCAACTAAAGCCCTTAGCTATATAATAGGTTTGTTGGCTGTGCCATTTTTGGGTTTAATTGTTTATTATTTTTTTGGACAAGAATATAGAAAGACTAAAATATTTAGTAGAAAGCATGTTTTAAATCAATCTATTGTAAAAAAGATTCAGGACCAATTGCAGCTTGACACTAAAGCTATTAATGAAGTAGATGAATTGCTTGAAGAAAAATCCAAACTCATTCCTTTATTATACAATAGTGAGAAATCTAAGCTTACAATTAATAATGATGTTAGGCTTATTAAAAATGGTGACGAGAAGTTTAAAATACTTATCAAAGATATAAAAGAGGCTAAACACCATATTCATCTTGAATATTTTATAATTAAAGATGATAAGATAGGTACAGAAATTCTCAATTTATTATGTAAAAAAGCAAATGAAGGCCTAGAAATTAGAATCGTAATAGATGATGTAGGAAGTTCTATAACTTCTAAAATGAAACGTAAACTGAAAGATAACGGCATTGAAATGTATGCATTTATGCCTGTCTTATTTTCAAGATTTACTGGTCAAATGAATTATCGCGACCATAGAAAAATTGCTATTATAGATGGGAAAATAGGGTATGTAGGTGGTATAAATATTTCAGATAACTATGTTAATGCCCATAATAATAGGTATTGGAGAGATACACATGTACGTATAACAGGTGAAGCTGTAAAACCACTCCAAATCTTATTTTTTACAACTTGGGATTTTGTTGGTGATGACAAATTAGAAATTTCTAAAAGCTATTTTCCAGATCATAATTGTAAAGAAAATATACCGCTTCAAATTGCCGCTAGCGGACCAGATACGGATTGGTCTAATATAATGGAAGCGATTTTTGTTGCTATTACGAATGCCGAGGATCATGTATATATAACCACTCCTTATTTTATTCCTAACAGTGAGATTATTACAGCACTACAAGTTACTGCAAGAAGCAATATTAAAGTAAAGCTTATTATACCTAAAAGGTCCGATTCATGGATAGCAGAATATGCTACTAACTCTTATTTAGAATTACTGCTAGAAGCCGGAGTGGAGGTGTACCAATACACTAAAGGCTTTGTTCATGCTAAAACCATGGTTGTAGATGGTGTATTTAGTACTGTTGGTACCACTAATATGGACTATAGAAGCTTTAATATTAACTTTGAAGTTAATGCCTTAATTTATAATAAGGAGTTTAGCCATCAATTAACAGACCTGTTTAATGAGGATTTAAAAGACTGTGAAAAGTTAGAATTAGAAGCATGGCAAAAACGATCTAAGCGCACAAAGCTTATTGAAGCTTTGGCACGACTTATGGCGCCTTTACTGTAAAATTAACGTCTACTTCTACGATTCTGTCTAGCTGAAGTCGGTTGGCCGTATTGTTGTTTAGGTATAACCGCTTTTTTCATTTGCTGCTTCATCATTTTTATTTGTTCAGCAAGCATATCTCTTTTATCTAACTTTTCAGCTTCAGCTAATAATTTTTGTGCTTCAGGTTTTCTTCGTTTAGAAAAAGCAATACCAGCTAAATTTAATTTTGCCATAGCCAAATCATGATCCATAGATAAACCTAAACTAATCGCTTTCTTAAAATAAGCTTCGGCTTCATTCATATTGGTTTGAGAAACCATAATACCATTGAGGTAATTTAAATAGCCTTGTTGTTTCTTTACTAAAGCACCTTCAGGATTTTTAATTTTGTCTAACCATTTCTTTGCTCCCGCAAAATCTTGCTTTCTTAATTTTAAAAAAGCGAGTAAAATCATTTCATTTTTAAAGTAAAGAAAAATGAATATGGTAGAAAGTAATATGTACATTATACCATTTCCAATGTAACCTTCAGTGAATTGATATATCGCATAACCTATTATTAATGCGAAAATGACTAATTTTATATTTTTATTAAACATATTTATGTGTGTTTTTGCAGAGCGCAAAGGTAATAAAAACAAAGAGTTTAAAATCTATTCAAAAAAAATCTTTTGCTATTTGCTAAAGTAAAAACTTGTTGTATATTTGCACGCAGTTTTGAGATAGCTCTCAACTTAGATCATATAAAAGGAATATTAGTTTTTAAAAATATAAGACATGCCAAAAAGAACGTTTCAACCGTCAAAAAGAAAGAGAAGAAACAAACACGGTTTCAGAGAAAGAATGGCTTCTGTTAACGGAAGAAAAGTTTTAGCACGTAGAAGAGCTAAAGGAAGAAAGAAATTGTCTGTTTCAACTGAATCAAGACATAAAAAATAATGATTAACAATTGTTAATATATTAGAGGCGTTACTTAGGTGTAACGCCTTTTTTTGTATCCATTTCTTAACTACTTTTGCACTGCAAAAAAAATATACTAGATCATCAAATATAAAGTCTCATGCCTAAAAACAACAACATAAAATCAGTATTACTAATCGGCTCAGGTCCTATTGTAATTGGTCAAGCCTGCGAATTTGATTACTCAGGTTCTCAAGCACTACGCTCATTACGAGAGGATGGAATTGAAACGATTTTAATCAATTCTAACCCTGCAACAATAATGACAGATCCTACTATGGCAGATCATGTTTATTTGTTGCCATTAACAACAAAATCTTTAGTAAAAATATTAAAAGAACATCCTCAAATTGATGCTGTTTTGCCAACTATGGGAGGACAAACAGCTTTAAACTTGTGTATTGAAGCCGATGAAAAAGGCATTTGGGAAGATTTTGGAGTGGATATTATAGGTGTAGATATTGATGCCATTAATATCACTGAAGACAGAGAGCAGTTTAGAGAGTTAATGTTAAAAATAGGTGTTGGTATGGCACCTCAAGCAACAGCAACTTCTTATCTTAAAGGAAAAGAGATTGCACAAGAGTTTGGTTTTCCGCTTGTTATTAGAGCATCTTATACTTTAGGAGGAGAAGGAGCTTCTTTTGTTTATAAAGAAGAAGATTTTGACCAGATGTTAACACGTGGTTTGGAGGTTTCGCCAATTCATGAAGTTATGATTGATAAAGCTCTTATTGGCTGGAAAGAATACGAATTAGAATTATTACGTGATAAAAACGACAATGTTGTTATTATCTGTACAATTGAAAATATGGATCCAATGGGAATTCATACAGGAGATTCTATTACTCTTGCCCCAGCAATGACCTTATCTGATAAAACGTTTCAGAAAATGCGAGACATGGCTATTCACATGATGCGTAGTATAGGTGATTTTGCAGGTGGTTGTAATGTGCAGTTTGCTGTAAGTCCTGATGATGAAGAGGAAATCATCGCTATTGAAATTAATCCGAGAGTATCGCGTTCCTCTGCATTAGCAAGTAAAGCAACAGGGTATCCTATTGCTAAAATTGCAGCAAAATTAGCTATAGGTTATAATTTAGATGAATTAGATAATCAGATTACAAAATCTACATCAGCCTTATTTGAGCCTACCTTAGATTACGTAGTCGTTAAGATTCCACGTTGGAATTTTGATAAATTTGAAGGTTCAGATCGTACTTTAGGTTTACAGATGAAAGCCGTTGGTGAGGTGATGTCTATTGGCCGATCATTTCAAGAAGCATTGCATAAAGCAACACAATCACTTGAGATTAAAAGAAATGGTTTAGGAGCAGACGGAAAGGGATATAAAGATTACGATACTATTATTGAAAAATTAACGCATGCAAGTTGGGATCGCGTATTTGTGATTTATGATGCTGTTGCTATGGGAATTCCGTTAAGCCGTATTCATGAAATCACAAAAATTGATATGTGGTTTTTAAAGCAGTATGAAGAATTATTTCAACTTGAAAGAGAAATTTCTCAATTCAAAATAGAAACTATTGAACGCGAATTATTACTAGAAGCGAAACAGAAAGGCTATGGTGATAGACAAATAGCACATATGTTGGGTTGTTTAGAAAGTCAGGTTTATAATAAGCGAAAAGAACTTAATATTAACCGAGTGTTTAAATTGGTAGATACTTGTGCGGCAGAATTTAAAGCACAAACACCATATTATTATTCAACTTTTGAAAGTGAGGTTGAAACAGCAGACGGAAAAGTGTATGTACAAAACGAAAGTATTGTTTCAGATAAAAAGAAAATTATTGTTTTAGGTTCTGGGCCAAACCGAATTGGGCAAGGTATTGAGTTTGATTATTGCTGTGTGCATGGTGTTTTGGCAGCAGCTGAATGTGGCTATGAAACCATAATGATTAACTGTAATCCTGAAACGGTGTCTACCGATTTTGATATCGCAGATAAATTATATTTTGAGCCTGTTTTCTGGGAGCATATCTATGATATCATTCAGCATGAGAAACCAGAAGGTGTTATTGTGCAATTAGGTGGACAAACCGCTTTAAAACTTGCTGAAAAATTAGAGCGTTATGGTATCAAAATTATGGGAACTAGTTACCAATCTTTAGATTTAGCTGAAGATAGAGGTAGTTTTTCAAACATATTAAAAGAGAACAATATTCCTTATCCAGAATTTGACGTTGCAGAATCTGCTGATGAAGCTTTAGCTATTGCAGATGTTTTAGACTTTCCAATATTGGTTAGACCTTCGTATGTATTAGGAGGACAAGGGATGAAAATTGTGATTAATAAGCAGGAATTAGAATCTCATGTTATAGATTTATTAAAATCTATTCCAGGAAATAAATTGTTATTAGATCATTATTTAGATGGCGCTATTGAAGCCGAAGCTGATGCTATTTGTGATGCCGATGGTAATGTGTATATCATTGGAATAATGGAGCATATTGAGCCTTGTGGAATTCATTCAGGTGATAGTAATGCTTTATTACCAGCTTTTAATTTAGGTGATTTGGTAATGCAACAAATTATAGATCATACACACACTATTGCTAGAGCATTAGATACTATTGGTTTAATTAATATTCAATTTGCGATAAAAGATGATGTTGTTTATATCATTGAGGCTAACCCAAGAGCTTCTCGTACAGTGCCTTTTATTGCAAAAGCTTACAAAGAACCTTATGTAAACTACGCTACTAAAGTAATGTTAGGTGAGAAAAAAGTAACAGACTTTGACTTTAAACCACAATTAGAAGGTTACGCTATAAAACAACCCGTATTTTCATTTAATAAGTTTCCAAACGTAAATAAACAATTGGGACCAGAAATGAAAAGTACGGGAGAAAGTATCCTATTTATTGATAGTTTAAAGGACGATCAGTTTTATGATTTATATGCAAGAAGAAAAATGTATTTAAGTAAGTAATTGGCATAGTTTTCGATGAAGTGTATAGTGTTATTCATTAATAATTACTAACTTAGCTATAATAAGGCCCAAATTATATGAAAAAATTACTACTCATTTTTATATCGATATTCACTTTTAGTACTATGTCTGCAAATGCGACATGGAATGTAAATGGTGATGTTAAGTTTATAGAAAACGCTAATTATATATCTGATTTAAGTGAAAATATTGCTTTATATCAAGATGAAGGTTTTAAAATTTCACCGAATCCTTCAAAAAATAAGTTAAATATTAAATTGCCTGCGTCATCTGAAAATATGACACTCGAAGTATTTGATGTTTTAGGTAAGCGTATTCATAAAAGTACAATTACTAAATTGGAAGCTTCAGTAGATGTTTCTAATTGGAAAACTGGCGTATATCTTGTGAAAATTTCAAACGAAAAAGAATCACAAACCAAACGCTTTATCAAGCAATAAAGGAATACAAAAAACAAATAAAGAGCTGCTTCAATCTTGATAACTATCAAAAGGAAGCAGCTTTTTTTATTAAAAATCAAGTTTTACACGATAATCCTTTAATTGTTCTAAGTGTTGGTCTACATTTTTATAAAGGTTCTCTAAGTCGGCACTTCGTTTGGTATCACTATCCCGTCTAATTATAGATTTAATAAAACGCTTGGCGGCTAATTTATTAGTTAAAATTAAACCTGGAACTGTAACTGTATTTCCATCTTCATCTACAGCAACCATAATAAAATAGGAAGAATTACAGTGTTTCTTTTCGCCTGTTCTAATATTTTCAGATTCTACTCTTATACCTACAACCATAGATGATTTGCCCACATAGTTAACAGAAGCTTTCATGGTTACTAATTCGCCAACTTCAATTGGGTTTAAAAAGTTAACCTTATTAACAGAGGCCGTGACGCAATAACTACGAGAATGTTTTGAAGCGCAAGCAAAAGCAACATTATCCATTAAACTTAAGATATAACCTCCGTGAATTTTTCCTCCAAAATTAGCATAGGATGGTTTCATTAATTCTGAAATCTGAATTCTAGAATCTTCCGTAGTTTTAAACATAATTGATAAGATTTAAGTATAGCAAACTAGTAATTATAGCAATGCCAAAACTGATTAATGTACCTATTAAAATGTATTCGGTAAGTTTTCGTTCTTTAGATGCTGTTAGGTCACCAAATCTAAAAACGGATTTTGCAGTAATTAAAAATCCTACAGCCTCCCATTGCCCGACAATAATAAAAATAAAAACAAGAAGCCGTTCTAAAACACCAATATATTGACCAGCATCTTTTAAAGACTCATTGTTTTTGGTAAGTTTAGCAATATTCCATTTAGAAAATATGGTTTTCATTATAATGGACGTGGGTTGGGTTAAAAAAGCCAAACAAAAAATTAATAAAATTAATGGATTACTTATTGTAAATGTAAAATCAAAATTATTTTCGCTAAATACTGCCGCTATTCCTACGATAGAAGTAAAATGTAACAACTGGTCTGTAAAAAAGTAAAACCGTTTGGTTTTTTTCTTTTGAAGAATGAGTTTTAAAGCATCAATGATAAAATGTGAAACACCAATACTTAAAATTAGTAGCGTATATGATGTATCCCAAAGCATAAGAAACATTAAAGCAATATGTATGGCTATATGAACGTACAGCCAAATAGATTTTAGCTTTTTTTCTTCTTTGTCTTTTACCCATTTTAAGGGCTGCAAAAAGAAATCGCCAATAAGGTGAGCAAGACTAAGTTTTAAGAGTAATACAATCATAGTTGTGCTATTTTTTGTCTGTATACGGCGTCTAAATTTAAAATTTCATCTAAATAGGCACGTTTTTGGCGCTTGCTTACTGCATCTTGACTAATACCAATAATTTTAGCTAATTCGGCTTGAATCATATTAGGATGCTCTAAACTTAGTTTTACAATTTCAGCAGAGTTAACTGTCCAATTATCCATAGCTATTAATGCTAATCTAAAATACAGGTTAATTTCTTTATTTATGGTGTTATTGCTTGTTTTTAGTTTTAGATTTTGTTTTTCCTTTTTAAGGGTTTCAAAGGTTTCTCCAGAAAATATAAACGCTTCACCATTAGATTCGCTTACAGAATGTCCTTGATAATTTTTTGTGCCTATGCCAATTGACATGCGTACATCTAAACCTTTTACAGATTTTAAACAGGCTTTTATATATACAGCAGTTATAAAACTATCTTCAATAGTATGTAGCTCTAATTGAAAGCTGTCGCCTCTATAAATAGCATATAATGACGCATTATCTGATACTTTTGATAATGCAGATTTTAATGGATTAAGCCACAAGTCGTCATTGTTTGCTTGTCTTGATTTTATAATATCTCCTGTGATAATGCTAATCATATTAATTACATTTACACTGTAAATATATGCCTTTATAACGGAATAATATAATTTATGCCTTTAAAACGGAATATTTTTAATTATGCTTTTTAAGTGGAATAAATTATTAATCATCTTCTGTAGCACGTTTAATAATACTTTCAGGAAGCGCTTTCTTGGCTTTAGCACCCATTTTTTTGATTTTTTCTACACGAGAAATAAGATTACCTTTGCCATCTACTAATTTATTCATAGCAGCAGAATAGTCACTTTTAGCAGCATCAATCTTTTTACCAACACCCGTTAAATCGGTTACTAAACCTTCAAATTTATCATAGAGTGCTCCGGCTTGTTTGGCAATTTCTAAAGCATTTTGTTGTTGTTTTTCGTTATTCCACATCGTGTCAATTGTACGTAACGTCGCTAAAAGTGTAGAAGGTGTAACAATGACTATGTTTTGTTCAAAAGCTTTATTATATAATGAATTGTCGTCATTTATAGCGACTGCAAAAGCAGGTTCAATAGGAATAAACATCAATACAAAATCTGGAGATTCAATATCATATAAATCCTGATAATTTTTAGCAGAAAGCTGATCGACGTGCTTTTTTATAGAATTAACATGCGCTTTTAAAAAGATAGGACGTTGGTCTTCTTCGGCGTTTACAAACTGTTCGTAAGCAGTTAGTGACACTTTAGAATCGATAATCATTTTTTTAGAATCTGGAAGATGTAATACTACATCTGGCATTACTCGAGAACCATCTTCGCGCTGAAAATTTTGTTGTACAAAATACTCACGGTCTTTTTCTAAACCCGATTTTTCTAAGACACGTTCTAGCACTAATTCGCCCCAATTTCCTTGCGTTTTACTATCTCCTTTTAAGGCTCTTGTAAGGTTAGTCGCTTCTTTTGCCATTTGTAGATTTAGGTCTTTTAAGCCTAATAATTGCTCTTTTAAAGCCGAATGCATACTGATGCTTTCTTTTTGAGTATCTTCAACTTTCTTTTCAAATGTTTTGATTTTTTCCTCTAGCGGATTTAAAATATTCTTAATATTTTCTTTATTCTGAAGCGTAAATTTTTCGGATTTTTCATCTAAGATTTTAGAAGCCATTAATTCAAAATCCTTTCGCAATTGTTCTTGTTGTTTTGCTAATTCTTCGTCGCGTTTTAAGTTTGCTTTTTCAAGATTTTCGTATTCCGAATTACGTCTAGAAAGTTCCGTATTTAAAAAATCTTTTTCTCGTCTAATGGCTTCACGCTCACTTTCAATTTTAGAAATGGTTTCTTTTAATTCCGTTAATTGCTGTGTAAAGTATTGGTCTTGTTTTTGGTTTTCGGCTTCAGAATAGGTTTTAAATTCATTGAATTGCTGCTGAAGATTAGTATTGCGTTCTTCTAAAGTACTTTTGTCACTTTTACTTTTTAATTGCGAAAATTTAAGGCCTATAAAAGCTCCAATTCCAGCGGAAATGAAAATGGTAATAATAAGAATAATGGTATCGTTCATGTTTAAAATTGAAATTTATCAAAGATACATTTTTAGCTTGAAGAATGAAGGATTTAGTTGGAAGCTCAAAAGCATAAATTCTTTCTCTAAGTTTTGACGTTAAACTTATAAAACATGAGCTAAGATTGAATTATTCTATAAAGCATCTGGTTTTAGAGGTTGAATTTTAGAAAGTTAAGTGCTAAAAACTAAAGAAGGTAATGCTTCTAGAAACTTTAAAAACTCTTAAGTCAGAACGGCTAACTCTTAACTAACTTTCTTATATTTGATGCTTCAAAAAAATCAACATAAATGGCACTTTCACCTCTTAATGCAATTTCACCAATTGATGGTAGATACCGATCTAAAGTAGAAAAATTAAAAGATTATTTTTCAGAAGAAGCACTAATAAAATATCGTGTTTTGGTAGAAATCGAATATTTTATTGCGCTTTGTGAATTACCATTGCCACAATTAGAATCGGTTTCAAACTCTGTTTTTGAAGATTTGAGAGCTATTTATAAGAATTTTACAGCTGTTGATGCTTCTGCAATTAAGGACATTGAAAAAGTAACTAATCACGACGTAAAAGCTGTTGAGTATTTTATTAAGGAAAAATTTGAAGCATTAGGTTTATCGGCATATAAAGAGTTTATTCATTTTGGATTAACGTCTCAAGATATTAATAATACAGCAATTCCTTTAAGTATAAAGGATGCTATGAATGATGTATACGTACCTGAATACCGTTCATTGTTACAAAAGATAGAAGACTTGGCAAAAGATTGGGCAGATATACCAATGTTAGCTAGAACACATGGTCAGCCAGCTTCGCCTACACGTTTAGGTAAAGAGATAGAAGTTTTTGCAGTAAGATTAAAAGAGCAGTTTAACTTATTAAACGACGTGCCTAGTGCTGCTAAATTTGGTGGAGCAACAGGTAATTTTAACGCTCATAAAGTAGCTTACCCTAATATTGATTGGAAAGCCTTTGGAACTAAATTTGTACAAGAAAAATTAGGTTTACAGCATTCATTTCCAACCACACAAATAGAGCATTACGATCATGCAGCAGCATTGTTTGATGGTTTAAAACGTATAAATACCATTATTATCGATTTAGATAGGGACATTTGGACGTATGTATCGATGGATTATTTTAAACAAAAAATTAAAGCTGGTGAAGTTGGAAGTTCAGCAATGCCACATAAAGTAAATCCAATAGATTTTGAAAATAGTGAAGGTAATTTAGGTATTGCAAATGCTATTTTTGAACACCTATCTGCAAAATTACCAATTTCTAGATTGCAACGTGATTTAACGGATAGTACGGTTTTAAGAAATGTTGGTGTGCCTTTTGGACATACACTTATAGCATTTAAATCTACAGTTAAAGGCTTAAATAAATTATTGTTGAATGAGTCTAAATTTGCTCAAGATTTAGAAAATAATTGGGCTGTGGTTGCTGAAGCGATTCAGACCATTTTAAGACGTGAAAGTTATCCTAATCCTTATGAAGCTTTAAAAGGGTTAACAAGAACTAATGAAGCGATTACCCAAACGTCTATTTCAAATTTTATTGATACCTTAGAGGTTTCTGAAGCTATTAAATCTGAATTAAAAGCTATAACACCAAGTAATTATACTGGAATCTAATTGTTTTAGACCTGTGAAATTTATACCAACAACTAAAGATAGTATTGCTTTAACAGCTGTAACCATTTTAACCTTAAGCTTGTTTGTTTCAGGTTTATTAAATGTGTTAGACTATCTTATTGTTAAAACGGTATTGCTTATAGGTTTTGTATTACTTTTTATTTTTGCTCTTGGTTATGCTTTAAAAAATGAAACCAAAAAAAATCATCCAGAAGACAAGCCTCAGGATGATTCTTATTAACATTTAAATACATACCAAATAAAATTCTATTTGGTTTGTGTCAGTGTATTCAAATTTCTTTATTTAAAAAAGTCAGTTAAACCTTTTAGGTTTGTGTCTTCAAAATTTGCGTGCTCTAAAACAGAACTTAAAGTCATAAGTTTACCAGCATTCATATTATCGCCTAGAATTCTTGCAATCATAAAGCCTTTATCTTCAATGTTCCCAAATATGATGAGTTCATCTATTTGATCTATTTCACCTAGAAATTTTACTACAAATTTTCCGTCAGTTGTATTGCCTCCACGTATTAATTCTTCGTATTTAGGATTTTTTAAAATGGTGTTTACCTTTTCTAATTCTAGCTTATATTCTGAAGCATCTGTGTCTTCTTTCATATAGGTAAGCACATTTAATTTATCTACAGAATCGTATGCTTCTTTCTGTTCTTCAGTCATGTCTACGTCTTCAACATTAACTAAACTTGTTGGGACATCAAATGAAGCAAAGCCAGGCTTTAACTCGTTATCTACGTAATAGGTTTGTAATGAAGTCTCTTGATTACAGCTGGTAAAAGCTGTAACCAAAAGCAACATTACTATTGATTTTTTGATTGATTGTTTCATGAGTTTATATTTTTGTTTTTATTATGGACTCATGCGGTTTGCGATGTGTCATTTGATTAAATGATTAAAGCTTTTAGCATGCTTATCTCATAATTTTAGTTTTTCTTTTCGCCTGCTTTCTTTAGTTGCTCTCCACCTGGAATATCCATTTGGTTAGTGATTTTTGATACTTGTCTTAAGTCTATATCGCCAGTTAAGGTCATTACTACAGTTTCAAACTCACGTTTTTTACCATTAATTTCGATATTTTGGTCTTTAGTCAATTCTTTTAAACCTGTAATAAACATTAATAATTCCTTTACATGGTTATCGTCTTTTCCTTCTTTTACGTAAAATTTTACGGTTTGGTCACCATCTTTAATACGCATAAGTTCTTCTAATGCAGATGATTTTAAATATTTTGCAACCGTTGCATTCATGTCTGCCGCTATTTTTGTATCTCCGGTAGTGAATACTTTAAAACCTGTAATATTGTTTGCCATTTCAGCATATTCTTTCATTTCTGGGTCATCTATATCTATACCCATTGTAGCTAACATTTTAAACATTTTCCCATTAAGAATAACAGAAGCTACTCCTTTTTGGTCTTCATATTTATCAAATACACTTTGACTAAATCCAGTTACTGATATAAGCATTGCTGCTACGATTACTACTATTTTTTTACTCACGGCTGTTTTATTTTTTAGGTATTCGTGAAAATTCTTTAAATTTTTCATTGTTCTTGTTTTTAAATTTTGATTTCTAATTCTTTAATAATTTGTTTGTTGTTTCACTAAATTCTGTGATATGATTGGCTTTTTCAAGACCAACATTAAAATTTTCTGAAGCTAAGCTTAAGGTTTTTAAGCTAGAGGCTCCGTCGTTAAAATTATTTGAAAGCATTGCTAAAGCTTCTTTTGCTTCCAAATACATTTGTTGTTCCTCTGGCGAATAATCTGCTAGAGTTTTTGGCCCGCTATTCCAATTTGGAATAAAGAAACCAAGCATTAGAATAGCCACAGCTGCGACAGAAATCCATTGATACAATTTTGTTTTCTTAGTGTTTAATGGAACGTCTTTGGTGTACTGTTCTTTTTTTGATTCAGAAAAGTATTGAAACATAGGCTTGTAATGCTCTAAATGTGGTGCCACATTGTCGCTTAAGAAATACGCTTTTAATTCTGCTTCTTCCTTTAGCGTTGTTTCTGCATTGTTATACTTTTCTAGTAATGTTTCTATATTATTTAATACCATGTTGATGTGTATTAGTTAATTTTTCTCTTATTGTTTTTCGTGCTCTTGATAAATTAACGCGTATTGCGGTCTCATTCATGTCTAGCATTTTTGCTATTTCTGCAAAATCGTATTCTTCAATATCTCTTAACTGCACTATTATTTTTTGTTGTTCTGGAAGGTCTTCCATTATTTTAGAAACCCAATCCACACTGTCTTTAGCTTCAACTTGTTTTTGTAAAGACGTATTATTATCCGTGTAATTACTATGAACAATTTTTAAATTCTGTGCTTGTTTTGATTTTAAACGATCTAAGCAAAAATTCTTGGTCATGGTCATTGAAAACGCTTCTACATTTTTATAGTCACCAATCTTTGTTTTATTCTTCCATAATTTCAACAATATTTCTTGTGTAGCATCTTCTGCTTCTTCACGAGATACTAGTAATCGTTTCGCTAAACGAAAGACTTTATCCTTAAATGGCAACACGATTTCTACAAAATCAGTTTGTTTCATTATTAGTTTGATTGATTGGCGAAAACAATTATTAATTGCCTTCTACTGTTACGACGATACACTTTAGATTTTGTTACAAAGTTTTTTTATTTATAATAATGTCAGTAAATTTAGAGTTTTACATTTATATGTAAACTACTGCTATTAAAAGAAAAAATTAAATATGAAAAATTTAAAAAGTTGTTGCGAACACATCATACATGCCTGTGTCGTGAGAAAAAAAATGAAAGTTTTACTACTGGCATGTTTGGTGTTAGTTTCAGTAACCAGTTGTTTTGAAGATGCTGATGATAATATCATTAGAGCTTCTACATTAGAAATTAATGACTTTGTATGGAAAGGTATGAATGCCGTTTATGTGTATAAAGACAATATTCCTGATTTAGCAAATGATCGTTTTGACTCAAGTGAAACTTATACAGAGTATCTAAATAATTTTTCTTCGCCTGAAGATTTATTTGAAGACTTACTTTATTTGCCAGACGATGTTGATGAGTTTAGTAGAATTTATCCTAATTATTACGATTTAGAGCAATTACTACAAGGCACAAGTCTTAGTAATGGGATGAAATATGGTTTAGTACAATTGCCAAATGCAGCTAATGATATCATAGGCTATGTACGTTATGTTTTACCTAATTCTGATGCTGCTTCAAAAGGAATTACAAGAGGGATGATTTTTAATACAATTGATGGAACCGCTTTAACCTCAGTTAACTATGGGGATTTGTTGAGTTCTACATCTTATACTGTAGGTTGGGCTAACTATGATAATAATGGAACACCCGAAACACGAACAGATGATATTATTACAAGTAATGGTGAGTCTGTGTCAATTACAAAAACAGAGTATACTGAAAATCCTATTTTAACTCACAATGTATTTAATATTGATGGGAATTCTATAGGTTATTTAATGTATAACGGCTTTAGAATAGGAGATGCTAATCTTAATGAGCTTAATGCTGTTTTTGCCGAATTTCAATCATCAGGTGTTTCTGATTTAGTTTTAGACTTACGTTATAATGGTGGAGGAAGTGTGAGTACCGCTATTTGGTTGTCATCAATGATTACTGGTCAAAATACGGGAGACATCTTTTTTAAAGAAAAATGGAATAGTGAAATTCAAGCGGCTAGAGAACAAGATGATCCAGAATCTCTTATCAACCGATTTGTAGATGAAATGGTTAAACGAAACACAAATAATGAAATAACCTATCAGCAACCTATTAATAGTTTAAATCTTAATAAGGTTTATATTATTACCACAGGAAGTAGTGCGTCTGCAAGTGAATTGGTTATTAACGGATTGTCTTCTCATATCGAAGTGGTTCAAATTGGTTCAACCACAAGAGGTAAACCTCAAGCATCAGTGACTATATATGATTCTGAAAATTTAGGTAGAGAAAATGCTAATCCAAACCATACGTATGCCATGCAACCTTTAATTTATGAAGCAGAAAATTCAGCTGGATTTTCAAGTTATTACGATGGTATTGATCCAACAGAAGGCTTTGGTATCACAGAACTCTATGAAGACCTTGGACAACTTGGTGATGTTAATGAACGCTTATTAGCAGAGGCTATTGCAGATATTACAGGTTTTGGGCGTTCAGTAATTTCTGCGCAACGACCATTAAAACATTTAGACCAAAAAAATATTGAAAATCCCTTTCTCTATGATATGGTAGATGATCGTCCTCTAAACAAAAATTTTTTACAGCCATAAAATGAAAAAGCCGCTTCTACAAAATGTAAAAGCGGCTTTTTTTTGCTTATTAGAAACTATAATTAATTAAAATATATTTTTGAAGCAACCACAGGTGCGTTAAAACTATTTATTAACGTATGGCTCGCTTCGTCAAAAATAAACAACTGACCTGCACTGCTGTAGTCTACTGCATCTGCAAAATACAAACGGTCATCTTTTGCAGCCATTCCATACAACGTAATAGCTCCTGTTGAAAAAAGAGGTGTTGTTGTTACAGCAGTAGCATCATCTGTTATACTTAAAACTGAATTTCCAAGGTTGTAATAAAGATTTCCATTTAAATACATCATCAATTCAGGGTGTTGTCCATCTGAAAACTCTAATGCTGTAGATACCGTATTTGTTGTCATATCTATTTTAGTAATTGCAGCCTTAGTTTCGTCTCCTGTCCAAGCTGGCTTTCCACTACTTAAAACTACTAAATCGCCATTGTCATTCACAATCATTTCATCTGGGTTATCATGTACCGTAATTGTAGTTGTTAGAGCATCTGAAGATGTATTTATCACTGAAACAATATTATTTGTACCATAAGCTCCTTTATGAGACACATATACCGAATCGTCTACAGCTAAAATTTGCTCTGGACCATTACCAACAGCTATAGTGCTGATTATCTCATTAGAAGTTAAGTCTATCACAGCTACAAAATCATCAGTTTCATCAACAGGATCTCCCCAATTAGATACATAGCCTTTACCATTTGCAAAAGCAATATATCTTGGTGTTGTTAATCCTGTAGAAATCGTCGCTAATTTTTCAAAAGTATAACGGTTAACTACAGTAATTGTACCAGCATCTACTACAATATAAGCCTTGTCATCATTAAAGCCTAAAGATTGTAAATACACACCTGTTGCTTCATTATTAACATTAAAATAAATTTGGTTTTCTGATGTCATTAAATCTTCAGAAATAAAAGAAATAGAAGACGGTCCTCCTTCGCCACTAACTATAATTCCATTTTCATAAGCACCCAAAGGTTCAGAAGATGTTGCATCATCGTCGCTAGAACATGAAACGATAAATAATGACATTGCAAAAATTGATAAAATGATTTTTTTCATTGTACTTGTTTTAAAATTTATATTGAATTTGAAAATTAAAATTACGATCTGGCATGGGTCTAAATGCCACGTTCTCGTATACGGTATTAAATAGATTATTCACCTTTAGGCTTACATCTATTTGTTGTGATTTTGTTTTGAATAACTGATAATTAACACCAAAATTACTTACCTGATAAGCCTCTACACTATAAAAGCGGCCAGACAAATTTTCTGGAGTTGTATACACTTCTCCGTTATATAAATGCTGAAGAAATAATGACATCCGTTTGTAGGCATAAGCTAAGTTTATATTGGCTTTATGGTAAGGCACATAAATTAATTGTTTGTTGCTTTCTAAATCTTCTGAAATGTTATACGCATAATTGAATTGTAGTGATAGATGATGTTCCTTAATTTTTTTAGAAACATCTAAGCTTGCTTCTGCACCATAGTTTTGTGTTTTAGCAACGTTTTCTGGACTCCAAAATCCTGAAGTATTAGGTTTCCATTGGATAAGATCGGTGGTCTTTATATAAAAAACGTTTAGATTAAGTTTAGCATTTTTATATGTTATGTCTTGTCCTAAATCAATTTGATAAGAATTTTCGGGTACTAAATCTAAATTACCTCCAGGCTGCCAATACAAATCGTTAAATGTAGGTACACGGTAGTTTTTAGACCCATTTAATTTTAATTTATAATTGTTGGAAATCTCATAGGCTACATCAAAAGAAAACAACAACGGACTTTCAAAGCCTGAAGTTACATCCTGTCTTAAATTTAATCCATATTGCCATTTCTTATTAGGAGTATATTGAAGTAACGCCGTCGTTGAAAATTCTTTCCGGTTAGGATCACCAAAACTACTTCCACTGCCTTCGTAATAATTATAAGATACTATCGGTTTCAATTTTAAATTAGTTAATAAATCAATATCTGCCGTATAGTTAATGAGGTAAGTGTTTACCTTTCCGAAGGTATAATTCTCCGTGTTTTTATTTCCAAAATATTTAAAGTGCTCTTGTAAATGTGCTACTTTTAATTTTGAAAATGCTTTATCACCTTGACGCGACCATTCTAACATGGTTCTAAAATTTTGATCCTCGTATTTCGCTAAAGAAGGTGAACTTATGGTTCCAGAAAATTCGCGTTCTCCTAAAAACGTTTGATGATAAAGTTTTAAGACATCTTTATTGGATAAGACATAACCGGCGTTAGCATTAATACTTCCATTGTAATACGCTCCGTTTGTATTGCGTTTGTCTGTATTTAGGTATTTATAATCATTGTCAGAATCAATATAATTCAGCCCGATATTAAAAGACCATTTGTTTTTGCCATAAGACGACAAATAACTGAGATTTTTAGTGTTATAACTTCCATAAGATAAGGTTACAGTATTGTCAAAATGAGGACTAAAACTTAAGGTGTTATTTAAATGGATACTACCACCAATGGCACCACTACCATATTGAACGGATCCTCCGCCAGAACGTATCACCACATTTTTAAAATTACTCGTACTAATGGTATTAAAATCGGTTTGACCCGTCAGTTGTGAATTAATAGAAATACCATTCCATATCACAGCCGTTTGTGAAGCATTAGTGCCTCTAAATGACGGAGAAGATACCATACCATAACCATTCTCTTTAAAATAAAGATTAGAATTAAAACGTAAAATATCGGTAAATGAGCTTCTATTTTGTTGAAGTAAAGAATCATTAAGCACAGTCACTTTGTAGCCATGAGCAAAGCGCTTTAATTTCACATCACTTAATACAACTTCATCCAGTTTCTGAATAGAATCAGTGGATGTTTGTGCCTTAGCAACGCTACCAAATAATAGCAATAAAAATAAGAGTACTACACGTATCATTCTGCAATCACTTTTATCCCGAAAGTTTGATTTTTTTTGTTGAATTAGGCAGGTCTCCTGACTTGCGTCTTGCTATTGGTCTTCCCATCCCTAAGTTTTAGGACAGTGACATTGAAGGTAATAACAAGCATCACACTAATGTGACTAAGCTTACAGTTGCGGGAACAGTACAAGAATGAAGAGTTCCGATTTTTAATCGTGCCTCTTTTCACTTGATTCCCTTTTAATCTAATCGGTTAACGACTAGAACCTAATTTCGGCGCAAAAATAGAATAAGTTATGAGATTAATCGTCCTTTTTCTTATTCATTTTATAGATTAAATAAATGAAGCCGATTAAAAAATGTGCAATGATTATTCCTGCAACGATATATAGTGTTAAATTTGAATCGTCTCTCATGACTGTAGTTTTAACAAAGTTAAAAATTCAATACTTAAATATTAGTTACAAAGGTTACATATGAAAATCATTAAGTTCTTAATTCTTCTGCTTATCGTTAGTGCATGTAAAAATGAAACTAAAAACGACAACAGTTTACCACAAACGAAAACAAAAGACATCGCTTTAAAATATGCTGAAGGTTTTAAAATTTCGCAATCAGATCATAGTAAAACAATAGAGATTACTAAGGCATGGCCAGAGGCAGAAAAAACATATACCTATTTATTACTTACAAAAGAACAAGCTGCAAAAACCACTTATAATAAAGCTGATTATGATGGGGTTATTATTACACCAATTACTAAAACGGTGGTGACATCTACGACTCATATTCCGGCATTGGAATTATTAGGCGTTGAAGAAACCTTAATTGGTTTTCCTAGTACAGATTATATTTCTTCAGAAAAAACTCGAAAATTAATTGATGAAGGAAAGGTTAGAGAGTTAGGAAAAAATGAAGGTATTAATACAGAAGTATTGTTAGAACTCAACCCCAATGTGGTGGTTGGTTTTGGAGTAGAAGGTGTAAACAAAACTTTTGAAGTGATTAAAAAAGCTGGTATTCCAGTGATTTATAATGGAGATTGGGCAGAATCTTCTGCTTTAGCAAAAGCAGAATGGATAAAATTCTTTGGAGTACTTTTTAATAAAGAAAAAGAGGCCGATTCTATATTTAATACCATTGAAAAAGAATATTTAGCAGCTAAAGAAATTGCAGAAAAAGCAAAAACAAATCCTACTGTTTTAAGTGGAGCTATGTACAAAGATGTGTGGTATTTGCCTAAAGGTTCTAGTCCTGAAGCTCAATTTTTAAAGGATGCTAATGTAAATTACCTTTGGAGTGAAACAACAGGAAATGGCAGTTTATCTTTAAGTTTTGAAGCGGTTTTAGTCAAAGCTAAAGATGCTGATTTGTGGTTAAGCCCTTCGTATTATGGTAGTTTAGAGCAGTTAGAAAAAGCAAACCCGCTTTATGCTAATTTTAAAGCTTTTCAAAATAAAAGTATATATACATTTGTCAATAAAAAAGGCGGAACAGGCGGAGTTTTATATTACGAATTAGGAACCGCAAGACCAGATTTAGTGTTAAAAGATTTAATTAAAATTGCGCATCCAGAATTACTCGTTGATTATACTCCTTACTTTTTTGAAAAATTAAAATAGCATTAAAGATAGGGCGACACGTTTTTGTAATAAGAGTTTAATTATAAATGTAGAGATGCTTTATTCTTTAGAATGCCAAAACAAACAAATGAAATTTAGCCATACATATTCATTTATAATTCTAATCGTAATTTTACTATGTTGCTTTGTGCTAAACATTAGTTTAGGTTCTGTAAGTATTCCATTTTCTGAAGTTTTTGGAAGTCTTTTTGGAAATATTGATAATATGACTTCGCAGGTAATTATTACAAAAGTGCGGTTGCCAAAAGCCATTACGGCAATTATGGTGGGTTCTGGTTTGGGAATTTCAGGATTGTTAATGCAAACGTTATTTAGAAACCCTTTAGCAGGTCCTTTTGTTTTAGGAATTAGTTCTGGTGCTAGTTTGGGTGTTGCTTTAGTGATTTTAGGTTCTGGACTGTTTGGCGGATTGTTTGCAACGGCTTTAATTTCTAAATGGAGTATCGTTATTGCGGCAAGTTTGGGGAGCTTTTTAGTGCTTTTAGCAGTTTTGGCAGTTTCAAGCAAAGTAAGAGATACAATGGCAATTCTTATTATAGGCTTAATGTTTGGAAGTATTACAGCAGCTGTTGTGAGTGTGCTTTCTTATTTTAGTTCGGCAGAACAATTACAACAATATATCTTTTGGGGATTTGGTAGTCTAAGTAATTTATCTTGGGAAGAGATCTTAATTTTCTTTGGCATTTATAGTCTAGGAATTATTCTAAGCGTTTTTTCTATTAAGGGGCTGAATGCTTTATTATTAGGCGATAACTACGCAAAAAGCTTAGGTTTGTCTTTGAAATCAAGTAGATTCATTATTATCTTTGCCACGAGTTTAATTGCCGGAACCATTACCGCATTTGCTGGTCCAATCGCATTTATCGGTTTGGCAATTCCACATTTAACTCGGCAAATATTTAAGACCTCAAATCATAAAATATTATTGCCTGCTGTGTTTTTATTTGGAGCTATTGTAATGCTTATTTGCGATAGTATAGCGCAAGTTCCAACAAGTGATTATATGTTACCCATTAATGCAATTACGGCTTTAGTTGGTGCACCTGTGGTAATTTGGTTATTAGTAAGACAGCGGAGAATGATGTTTTAGTTTATTTAAAACATGATAATAGAAACTGTAAATTTCTGGAAGAGAAATACAATTAAGATTAGTTTTATTGCATTATCATTTTCAGTATTGTTAGGCTGTAAAACGTATCAGCCTACTAAAGAACTTCAAGCCGTTTTTAATCTTCAAGAGTTAAAAGATCTTGAAACTATAAGAACCTTTTTTATTAAGGATATTATGGATTTAAAGGAAGAAGATTTTCATTTAACATTTAGAAGTAAAATTGAAAGATTGGAAGCTTCGGGGTTTGCCACAATAAGTCCTAAAAAAATAAAACAATTATTTAATTCTATTTCAAAATCTACTTTTGATGAAATATGGGAAATAAAAAAACAAAAGCGAAGTAGAAACAACGAAGGCTCTTATGAGTATTTTGTGCCTAAACGAAATAGTAAATATTATGACTTTTTAAATCGTGTTACCGAACATAATTCTATGGTCAAGCAATATTATGATACCACAATAAAAGCAGGCGATTTTAATCATTCATCAATGCTAAAATACACCTCTGATAATACCTTAGATTTTGATTTAAAAAACACAAATGTCCAAATTGTAATGGCTATTCATTATATTTCAATTTGTTATGAAAATAATATTGCTAATCAATTAATCTATTAGTGTTACAATCTAAAGACAATATCATTCTTAAAGTAGAGGATTTAGCCATTGGTTACAACACCAAAAAGGTTGAAACTGTTGTTGCCTCAAACATAAATTTTGAATTAGAAAAAGGACAACTTATTGGTTTAGTTGGAGCCAATGGTATTGGTAAATCCACTTTATTGCGTACCTTAATTAAGGTACAGCCTGCTTTGTCAGGTAAAATATTGCTTAATAGTAAAGATTTAAAATCAACATCAACCATAGCGCTTGCAAAGCAATTGAGTATTGTATTAACAGAGCCTTTATTATCTAAAAATCTTTCGGTTTTTGAATTGGTTGTATTGGGAAGACATCCTTATACCAATTGGATAGGTAATCTTTCTGAAGACGATTTAACTATCGTTAATAATGCGTTAGAGTTAGTTAATATTTCTGAGTTAAAAGATAAAAAATGTTACGAGCTTAGCGATGGTCAGCTGCAAAAAGTAATGATTGCTCGTGCTTTAGCTCAAGATACAGATGTGATTGTTTTAGATGAACCAACAACACATCTCGATATGTATCATAAAGCATATATATTAAAATTGCTTCAAAAATTAACTAAGGAAACAGGTAAAACCATTCTGTTTTCATCTCATGAGATTGATTTGGCCATACAATTATGTGATACCATGATTGTAATGCAAAAGGATAAAGTCGTGTGCGATCAACCTTGTCGTTTAATTACTTTAGGGGTTTTTAATTCGCTTTTTCCAAAGGATTTAATTGTTTTTGACAATACATCAGGAAGTTTTAGAGTCTCTAAATAGTTCCAGTTTTTAACTTGGCTTTTTTGTGGCTTTGCAATAAATTTTTGTTGCTGTAGTACTAACGTTTAATTTTTTTTAAAATCTGTTTGGCACGAGCTTTAAAACCTGAACTTTGTATCTGAAAATCACGCTCTAAGATAATTGTCAATTCAGGGTGTATCCAATCATATTCAAGTCCTAGTAAGTATAGCGCATTCATAGCATAAGCTTTTGGTGCAATTTTTTGGTCACTAATCATCCAATCAAAACAAGCTTCTGTGATTTTTTCTTTATGTGTTTCTGTTAGATGGGTTTTAATTAAATGGTCCGTTTTAGAATAGTTGGCTTTAATGAGGTATTCACAAATTTTGGCAACAGGTCTAACGGCTGGATCTAAGTGAACTTTTGATATGTTTTTGGTAAATGTGTTAAGATGTGGAATAATAGCCTCTAATTTTTCACCACACATAAACTCAAAAACCCAAGCCGCTCTGCATGATATTTTATCATCTACATCAAATAAAATTTCTAAAAGAGGTGTGATTATTTCTGGGTTATCAATAACGAGATAGGCATATTTTAATCGCTTTTCGCGTGAATGATTTACATAATTTAATTCTTTATAGAGTTCTGCTTTGGTCAATAGAAAATGATTAATTTAGAAGTCTAAAATTAATTAAAAATGAAGATTCTCAAAAAAATAGGCGGTTTACTTTTAGTTGTATTTATAGTTGCTCAGTTTTTTGGGCCAGAAAAAAATGAAGGAGATCTAACTTCGGTTGCAGCTTTTTTTGAGGAGACTAATCCACCAGATGATGTAAAAATGCTTCTAAAAAATGCGTGTATAGATTGTCATAGCGATAGTACACGTTACCCATGGTATAGCCAAATAACACCTATTAATTATTGGATGGCAGATCATGTAAAACATGGTTCAAAACATTTGAATTTATCTAAATGGAACGATTATGATGATAAGAGAAAAGATCATAAACTCGAAGAATTGATTGAAATGGTAGAGGCTAGAGAAATGCCTTTAGATAGTTATACTTGGGCACATAGCGAAGCTAAATTATCGCAAGAGCAAATAGATGCCATGGTTGCTTGGGCAAAAATGGCACGTTTAAACTATGTGTTTTTAAAAGAACCTCAATAAACTAATTATATCATAAAACGTCACTGCTTTTTACTCTTACCTTTGTAGTGATACAGTTTTTTAGAATTTTCTCATGAGAAAAAAAATACTCATTATCGGTTTTGTTTGGCCAGAGCCTAAAAGCTCTGCGGCAGGTAGTCGTATGTTGCAATTGATTGCTCAATTTCAAAAACAAGGCTATGAGGTAACGTTTTGCTCGGCAGCTAAAACGTCTGCTAATACATTCGATTTAAGTCGTATTAATGTTGAAATAAAACCAATTCTATTAAATGATTCGTCTTTTGATGCCTTTGTAAGAGCCCTAAATCCCAATATTGTATTGTTTGATCGTTTTATGACTGAAGAGCAATATGGATGGCGTGTTTTAGAACAATGCCCAAATGCTCTTAGGATTTTAGATACCGAAGATTTTCATGGTTTAAGAAAAGCTAGGGAAGTAGCATTAAAGCAAAATAAAGCTGTTGGCTTAGAGCATTTACAAAACGATACTACTAAGCGTGAAATTGCGAGTATTTACCGTTGCGATTTAAGTTTAATGATTTCTGAAGTAGAGATTGATATTCTAACGCAACAGTTTAAAATTGACAAAAGTTTACTTTATTATTTACCGTTTTTATTAGATCCTATTTCTAAAGTTGAAATTAATCAGTTGCCAACATTTGAAGAACGCCAACATTTTATAACCATTGGTAATTTTATTCACGCTCCAAACTATGATGCTGTTTTGTATTTAAAACAAACTATTTGGCCGTTAATAAGGAAGCAATTACCAAAGGCAGAGCTTCATATTTATGGCGCTTATGCATCTCAAAAAGTAACACAGCTTAATAAACCAAAAGAAGGTTTTTTTATTAAAGGCTTTGCTGAAGATGTCAATGAAGTGATGCAAAAAGCTAGAGTTTGTTTGGCTTCATTACGTTTTGGTGCAGGATTAAAAGGAAAACTAATAGATGCTATGAAAAATGGGACTCCTTGTGTAATGACAAGCATTGCTGCTGAAGGTATGTTTGGCGATTTAGATGAGAATGGATTTATAGTAGATCGTCCTGATGCTTTTGCAGAAAGAGCAATAGACTTATATTCTAATTCTGAGATATGGCATACGAAACAGCAAAATGGATTTACAATTTTAAATCAACGGTTTAATAAGGAAAATTTAGAAGAAGGATTGAAATCTAAGATAGAAACGCTTTCTATTAATATAAGTGAGCACCGAGAAAATAACTTTATAGGACAATTATTTATGCATCAATCTATGCAAAGCACTAAATATATGAGCAAATGGATTGAAGCTAAGAATGGTTAATTTTTATTTGTTTTTGCCTTTTTTCTATTGTAGAACGTCAAATAGTTTTTTAAAGTTTAGAGGAAATTCATCTTTAAGATAAAAGGCTTCGTTTGTAAATGGGTGTGTAAATTTTAAAGAATAGGCGTGGAGGTATAAACCTTTTCCATTTAAAATAAGTGGTTTCTTTCCGTAATCTTTATCTCCTAAAATAGGGTTTCCTATACCAGATAAATGCTTCCGTAATTGATGTCGTCGTCCAGTAAAAGGTTTTAATTCAACGAGATTGAGTTGTTCAAATCTTTGAGAAGAAACGGTTTGATGTATTTTGTAGTTAGATTTACAGGGTTTTTCATCAACTTCAGTTGTAATACTACCTTCGGTTTTCATTTTACCAATCGTAACGGCATAGTAGGTTTTCTTAATCGTTCTATCTTCAAATAGTTTATTTAAAGCGCGAATGCTGCTGCTTGTTTTTCCTATTAATAAAATACCTGTGGTTGCAAAATCTAAGCGATGAACAGGTTGTGGTTGTGTAGCATCTTCTAAAGGACTTGGTTTTAGATTTTGAATTAGTGCATTGGCAATAGTTTTAAAGTGATTGCCACTAACTAAAATTCCACCTGGTTTATGGATAACAGCTAAATAATCATCCTCAAATAAAACATTCAGTTTAAATATTAATCTCTTCTTTGGAGGCTCATTTTTAGGAACGGATAGTGTAATTGTTTCACCACCATTTATATATGTTGCAGAAGTGGCAGTAACACCATTAACAGAAATATAGTTTTTTTTTAGAGCTTTTTTTAAAGCTGATTTTGTGGGAAATGCATTAAAAATTCCAACACCATATTCTTGAAGACGAATAGAAGCACAGCGTTTGGGTACAATATGTGATTCAGTGGTTTTGATAATCTTATATTGTTGTGTTTAAAGTATGTTACTTATGTAGATAAGTTATGATATGTTTATTTACGAGTTTTAAAATTGCCAAAGAATAAAGCTGTTAAAAGCAATCCTATTCCAATACCTATAGTAGACCCTTTACCTAAATCCGTTAAATGTATGTAATGAGACAGTGTTTGAGAAACAGCAATCATAAATATTCCAATAGATAAAAGTATCAATGTTTTTTTCTTCGTTATTGTTTTCATTTATGTGTGGTTTTGAAATATTAGTAATTCAAAATTAAAATTTGTTACACTGGTACAAAAGTGTTTAGTACAATTGTTCGAAGTTAACTGAAAATGTTAGCTGTTGCAAGTTCAATAGATTAAAACTAAGACATAAAAAAAAAGCCATTATTTAATAATGACTTTTTTGTAAAAATGAACAGAACTATTAATCAAATAGTACTTTATGAGATAGTTTTTTTTAACTATTTTCTAAAAACGCCTTAATTATAGAGGGTTGCTCTATTTTAATAGTAGATGTTCAAATAAGCGTAATCAATTTTCCTTTTTCAATTTATTGTTTATAGTATTTATTTTTGAAAATCTTCTATTTTCAAATTATTATTAAACGTAATATTAGTCCAATTAACGTGTATCCATGGTAGTTCTGTTACTTCAGCATTCCAATTAGACTTTTTGTACTTTCGTTTGGTTGGAATTAAAATACCATCAATTTTTTCGTATTCCAATCGCATTAAATTAGGAGTTTCCATAGCTCCAAAATCTGCAACAGTAAAAAGAAATTGATCTACTAATTGCGTTTTTTTATTGATATAGATTTGGTAAATATCTGTAGGTTTATCGTTTTCTGAAGTAAAAGATACTTTTACAATATCGTAATCTTTTTCATCTATTTTGATATCACCTAGATAGTCATATTGTAATCCAGGGTCTAAAAGTTTGGGCATCATAGCAAACCAATAAAAATTTGTTGGTCTGTTAAAAGCTACACGCTTCAAATAGGTGGTGTCGTTTAGTATGGTTTTATTATGTTTTAGCCAAAACTCTTTACCATCATAACCTTGTTCAATTAATCCTTCGAGATTAGGAAGAGTTCTTTCGTGTTGTGTATAAGCACCGTAAGATAACTCACCGTTAAAGATGTATTTTTCAGTACTCACATCTTTTTTTCCATCTGGAGTTTGGTAGGTGTAGGTGTAAACCACATCTTTTTTATTGAGAAGTGTTTGGTAATTCCCTGTTTTTTGAGTGAGGTTATAAACTAATTCATGTCCTTTATTCTCAAATGTTTTGTTTGCTTTTTCTGTTTTAGTTTCGGGTTTTTTAGCTTCAGTTTCTGTTTTTGAACTGTTAGTATTACAAGCGCTTAAAACTAAGCAGGTCATAATTGTTAGTGTGTAGATTTTCATTAGGTATGTTTTGTTCTAGTGGTTGTTTTAATAAAATATTTTAAGGGATTGTAAATTTGTTAAAGCTTTTAAATATTACACCAATGCACCATTGGCACCAATAACTTGACCAGAGATCCATTTAGAATCGTCACTAGCTAAAAATAAGACAACTTTTGCTATGTCTAAAGGCTGTGCAAGTCTGTTAAAGGCATTCATACTACTAAGTTTGTCAATAAATTCTTGTGATTTACCTTTCATAAAAAGTTCTGTTTCAGTAGCGCCAGGAGCAAGAGCATTTACAGATATTCCTCTGCCAATTTCTTTAGAAAAGACACGTGTCATTTGTTCAACAGCAGCTTTTGAAGCTGAATACAATGCGTAAGTAGGAAACATTAGTTTTACCGTACTTGAAGAAATATTAATGATATTTCCGTTGTCTGATAATTTGTGATATGCTTCTTGTAAAGTATTAAAGATGCCTTTTACATTAATATCAAATTGTTTTGAAAAATCGTCTTCTGTGTTATCTTTTAATTGTTTTGAAATCATAACACCAGCATTATTTACTAATACATCTACTTTGCCATAAGTTGAAATGGTTTTATCAAATAATTCTGTGACGTCTATTTTACGGCTAACATCGGCTTTAATTGCGATTGCTGATCCGTTATTTTTGGTAATTGTATCTACCGTTTCTTTAGCTTCTTTAGAGCTATTGGAATAATTCACAACAACTTTAGCACCATTTTTAGCTAATTGAATAGCAATCTCTTTACCGATGCCTCTTGAAGCACCTGTTACGATGATAACTTTATTTTCTAGGGTCATTGTTATTTTATTTTAGAGCGATTAATTGTTCCGCTATTAATTTTAAATTAGGTTCGTTAATTTCTGGTGTTGGTGCTAAAGGATATAATTGTGCTCCTGGTCTGCTAACAAAAGCACCTCTCCATCCTGCCCAAATGGCACCTGCAATATCCCAACCATGAGCTGCAACTAATAAACATTCGCTTGGTTTAATTTTCATTTTTCGAGCTGCCCAATCGTAAGCATCAGAATGCGGTTTAAATTTGCCCATGTCTTCAATGCTTAAGCGTTCTTCAAAATAATCTAATAATCCAGAATTTTTAAATTGTGTTTCTACACCTTTATTAGAAGAGTTTGTAAACGATACTAATTTATAACCGGCGCGCTTTAATTCACCTAAAGCTTGTTTGACTTCAGGGTGTGCAGGCAGTGAGCGTATTGGTCCTAATATAGCTTCTCTTGCATCGCCTTCAGAAATTGTAATTCCATGGTTTGCTGCAACCATTTGTAAAGCTGCTGCTCCCACAATTCCAAAGTCATTATATTGTCTTCCTACTGTTTCAACTAATGAATATTGTAGCATAGTAGTAAACCATAATGGTAATAAATCACTTCTATTACCTAAAACCTTACCTACACTTTCTTTCATTGCCGTAAGATCTAGTAATGTTTCATTGACGTCAAAGAATAAGACTTTAGGGCGAGTTAAATTTTTGGGTGTTATATTTTGATCTTCAGTATTGGCCGAAAACCCAAATTGTGGAATGGTGGCTCCTGCTAAACCTAAAATTGCAGATTTTTTAATAAAATTTCTTCTGTTGTTTGTGGCCATGTTTTTTTTTTTTTTTTTCTTCTTCTTTTATAAACATACTATGTAGTATGTTTGGTAATTAAGCTTTTAATTGGTCGATATATAGTTGTAGTCCCAAAATATAATCGTCTAAAATATCATCATCATTATATAGTTTTCTAATACCTCTGATGCCTTCAAAAGCGCTGATTAAATAAATAGCAATGGCATTGTTTGCGTATTTTTTATTGATTGTGTTTTCCTTTTTTCCTCTTTCTATTAAATGAATTAAAGCAGCCTTCCATTCTTCAATAATTCGCTTTAAAGCGATTTGATAAGCTTCTTCTTCATCAGCAATTTCATTAATAAAGTTATTCATTGGGCAGCCGTGCTGCTTATCAAACAATGAAAATGATTTTAATCGTCTTGAAAATGTATCTTCTAAAATTTCTAAAGCATTTCCATCCTGATACAATGGCGTAATCATACCGTCATAAACTCGCTTTTGTATTTTAGAACTAATAACTTCTACACCGAGTTCTTTTTTGTTTTTATAATGATGGTAGAAAGCACCTTTGGTAAGATTAGTTGCTTTCATGATCTTGTCAATACTAGTCGTTTTAAACCCGTTTCTATAGAACAATTTAAAAGACTCGTTAAGAATTACTTGTTTGGTGAGTTCGGATTTTTGTTTTTGTTCCATAGCACAAATATATATAAAAAATACTAGTTAGTATGTTTTTTTGTTTGACTATAGAATTACTCATAGATTATTGTATGTTTAATAATAACTTATATCATTAATCTAGAAGTGAAGTTTTGGGTGAAAACTTTTATTTACTTTAAAAGCTCTATGAGTTCTTTTGTTCCTTCGGTTGCAGATTTGGCAATGACAGTAACTCTGCTATTATTTGTTATGGCTGGTTTTGGGTCAATGTAATAAATAGTAGTGTTTGGCTGTACATAATCTATTAGGCTTGCAGCAGGATAAACTTGCATGCTTGTGCCAATAATGATAAGAATATCTGCGGTATAGCATATATTAATAGCAGTTTCAATTTTGGGAACTGCTTCACCAAACCAGACGATATGCGGACGTAATTGATATCCTTTATCGCACATATCTCCAAGATTAATGTCTTCTGTGCATTCTCTGATATCATTTGGGTTTCCTGTACTTCTTACTTTTCGTAATTCTCCATGAAGGTGAACAACATTAGTACTGCCGGCACGTTCATGCAAGTCGTCTACATTTTGGGTAATTATGGTGACTTTGTAATCGTTTTCAAGGGTAACTAAATCGTTATGTGCTTGGTTAGGCTTTACTTCTTTTAATTGTTGTCGCCTTTGATTGTAGAAGTTAAGAACTAATTCTGGGTTGCGTGTAAAGCCTTCAGGTGAAGCCACTTCCATAACATCATGTCCTTCCCAAAGGCCATCTGCATCTCTAAAAGTTTTTATACCGCTTTCGGCACTTATTCCTGCTCCTGTTAATACTACAATATGTTTCATTGTATAAAAATACAAGTTTTCTATTATTGTCTGGGCCTAGGCCTAGGCAATTTGTTTGTTTTTGAGTTTTTGCAATAGTGCAGCTAGAGGTTGTGTTGTCATTCGTTTAAATGACTGTTAGATTTCAATTTCATTTTCCTATTTTTGAATTATGCAAGACTTAAAACTTTTAGAATACTTAGAAACGTTTTTAACCGAAAATAGAAGTGAACGTTTTAAAAAAGTATTACCATTTCGTACCAAACATTTTACTGTTGCAACAGAAGATGTGTATCAATTACATAATACAAGTGCTGTAATGCGATCGTGTGATGTGTTTGGGATACAGGAATTAAATATTGTAGAAGAAGTTAATTCTAAAAGTATAGATCGCGAAATAGCGATGGGAGCTCAAAAATGGGTAGATCTTAATCGGTATACTTCTACTACAGATTGTATAAAAGATTTAAAGGCAAATGGCTATCAGATTGTGGCAACAACTCCACATATTGACAATTGCGAGTTAATAGATTTTGATATTAAAAAGAAGTCTTGTTTTTTCTTTGGAAGGGAAACCGAAGGTTTATCTCAGCAAGTAATTAATCAAGCCGATTGTTTTCTTAAAATTCCGATGGTTGGTTTTACCGAAAGTCTAAATATTTCAGTTTCGGCAGCGATAATACTTCAGCATGTTACAGCACAATTGCGAAAATCTGAAATAGATTGGCAATTGACTGAAGACGAAGTTATAGAAAAACGTTTTGATTGGATTAAGAAAACGATTAAGGATTATGATGCTATTGTTGAGCGGTTTTATGCCAAGAAATCCTAGGGCTGTAACTACATTTGTTATGCGCTAGTATTAATGGAAACGAGATTGTTATTGCTAAGTAGTAGAGTAAATTAATTGAGTATAAGCCTTTGTGCTTCGGCTTTTTAAGCGTTTTAAATAGGTGATAAGGGTATAAAATGAGTGCTCAAAAAGTTTAGTTTTTCTTAGCACTTGAACGATCTTTACTACGCTTAATTACTTTGTATTCTTCATAACATTCACTAATGGCATCTAAAATTTGAAGGTCATTAGCTGTGTTTATAAAATCTTTAGAGTAGTTACATTGGTTCACTATTTCGTCTAAATCGAATTTAGTCACTTGTAATAAAACAAGTAGCATTTCTCTGTCAAAGCGCTTTGCTAATTGATTTCTAATCTCATCATTCTCCTTCATTTTCTTTAACTTATGCATCTCATTAGGTTTTCGGCCAAACATATTGTATAAGAAATCTGCTGGATTAAAAATAGCACCTAAAACTTTGGTTGCAATATTAGGTTTGCCAGCTTCGTAACCTTGGCCAGGTAAACCAGAAATACGATAACGGTTATTAGAGGTTACAGGAACTTGTTTCATATCTACCACTAAGTAACCTGTTAATTCAAGTTGCTTTACAGTAACTTCTTCTAACGCTAAAGCGAGTTCTGTCATTTGGATTTTGGTGTCTCCAAATTTTAACCAGTCATTGGTAACTCTAACTTTAATAGATTTATAACCTAAATAAGATAAATGTAATGTATCGTTAACTTTTGCTTTTATTTCAAATACTCCATCATCGTTTGTTGCAGTTCCTACAACTTGATTGATGTTTACAATATTTGCTTCGCTTAAAGGTAGTTCTGTAGAGGCACTAACAATTGTACCTTTTACTTTAGTAGGCGTTGTTGTGGCTGTGCTGTCTTGACTATAGCTGTTAACTGTAGTTAAGCATAAAAATAGAATTAATAAATGGCGCATGTACTTGTGTTACGCAGTAAAGGTAATAAACTAAACGGATTTAACATATTGCACATTTATTTTTGACTTAATATTAACTTTTTAGAAGTTGGTTGTTGATTTGTAATTTATCATAAAAAAAACCAAAACCTAAAGTAATGCTTTAAGTTTTGGTTTGAGTTTATTGTATTTAGATAACTTAATCTCTTCGTCTAGAACGTCTTGGTCTGTCTGAAACAGATCCGCTAGATTCCGATCGTCTATCTCCTTTAGAATCGTTAAAACTTCGATCTCCTCTGTCTTTTCTTGTATCGTCAGATCGTCTGCTGCGTCTATCTCCTCCAGAAGGACGTCTATCACTAGAAGAACGTCTGTCTCCTCTTGGTTTATCGTCACGTCTACGACTTCCGCCAGAACGTCTATCGTTGCCACCACGACCTCTTCCGCCGCTTCTGCCACCACGACTTCTGCCTTTGTCTTCACTAACTTCTACATTAACAAAACGACCTTCGTGTTTAAAATCTGTAAAAAAGGCTAAGACTTTTTCTTGTAATGCTTTTTCGGTATTAAAGAAAGAAAAGCTATCCTTAACATCAACTTTAAAGACATCGTCACGTCCTAATTCTAATTGTTCTTTTAAGAAATCTTTCAATTTCATCCAGTCAAAACCATCTTTACTACCAACGTTAATAAAATAACGAGAGTCGTTAGATTGCTTGCCGTAATCACGTCCGCCATCTCTATCGCTTCCACGAGATTCTACAACACCTAAATCTTTCGATTTTTGATAGTAGTTAAAGAAACGGTTAAATTCTACAGAGAAAAATTTCTTAATTAATTCATCTTTATCAGTATCTGCGAATAGTTCGTTGATGCTTTCTAGATGCTTATCAATTTCATGATTTGTTTCTGTTGTGTGAATTTTATTCGCTAAAGACATTAATTGTACTTCAACAATATCACTTCCAGAAGGAATTTCTTTTTTATCGAAATCTTTCTTAATAATACGTTCTATACTTTTTATCTTTCTCACTTCACTTTTAGAAACAATAACCATAGACACTCCTGTTTTACCAGCACGTCCTGTTCTACCAGATCGGTGTGTATAGGTTTCTATTTCATCAGGAAGTTGATAATTAATAACGTGTGTTATATCATCGACATCAATACCACGTGCAGCAACATCTGTTGCAACTAACATCTGTATTTGTTGATTTCTAAAAGATTTCATGACCAAATCTCTTTGGTTCTGACTTAAATCTCCGTGTAATGCACCTGCAGAGTAACCATCTTCAATTAAGTTTTCGGCTACTTTTTGTGTGTCTCTTTTTGTACGACAGAAAATTACAGAAAAAATATCTGGATTAGCATCTGCCAAACGTTTTAAGGCTTGGTAACGATCTCTAGCGTTTACTAAATAGTATTCGTGCGTTACGTTGCTTGTGCTTTCATTTTTATTACCTACAGTAATTTCTGTAGGGTTGTACATGAATTTCTTTGCAATGGTTGCCACTTCTTTTGGCATTGTTGCAGAAAATAACCATGTGTTTTTGTCTTCTGGTGTATGAGAGAGAATATCAGTAATATCTTCCTTAAATCCCATGTTTAGCATTTCATCAGCCTCATCTAAAACGCTGTATTGTATTTTAGAAATATCAACCATTCTACGGCTAATCATGTCTTTCATACGACCTGGTGTTGCCACAATAATTTGTGCGCCACGTTTTACGGCTCTTGCTTGATCAGAAATACTAGATCCACCATAAATAGCAACTACATTTAAGCCTTTGCAATATTTACCGTAAAGTTTAAGTTCGTTGGTGATTTGTAAACAAAGTTCACGAGTAGGAGATAAGATAAGACCTTGTGTGGTTCTACTATCAATATCTATTTTTTGCAACATCGGAAATCCGAAAGCTGCGGTTTTCCCTGTACCAGTTTGTGCCAAAGCAACTAAGTCTTTGTCTTCTTCTAATAATAAAGGGATTGCTTTTGCTTGTACTTCACTTGGTTTTTCAAAACCTAAGTCTGTAATAGCTTTGATAAGGTCTTCATTAAGACCTAATTCTTGGAATGTGCTCATTCTTGAGTATATGTATTCGATTATATTCTTTTGGTGTTACAAAAGAAGCGAATCGACATACTAAACACTTAAACTTCTAGGTAACACATCCTCACTCTGAGGAATATACAAAATCCAATCATGGATTTTTTGCAAGGTGCAAAGCTACAACAATTAATTGGATAATCAACTTTTGTTGCTTTTATGTTTGGTAATGTGTTTTAATTCAGTATGTTATTTTGGTTGAGAAGGGGGCGCACTCGATAATGATTAATGATAAGGTTTTTACAAACCGTTGTTTTGTATTAGTTTTTTAAAAACTCTACCAGTTTAGAAACTGCCTTTCCTCGATGGCCTATTTTATTTTTTTCTTCCAAAGAAATTTCAGCAAATGTTTTGTCATAACCATTGGCTTTAAAGACGGGATCGTATCCAAAACCTCCATCGCCATGTTTTTGAGTTGTAATAATACCTTTGCAAATTCCAGTAAACGTATGTAGTTTGCCATTAAGATGTAATGCTATGACGGTTTTAAACTGTGCATTACGGTTGGTTTTATGTTTAAGTTCTGTAAGTAATTTTTTAGTGTTATCTTCAGCATTGCGTTGCGGACCAGCATAACGTGCTGAAAATACGCCTGGCTCACCGTTTAAAGCGTCGACTTCTAAACCTGTGTCATCAGCAAAACAATCGTAACCATAATGGTTTTTTAGGTATTCGGCTTTTTGTATGGCATTACCTTCAATTGTAGGTTGGGTTTCTGGGATATCTTCATCACAAGCAATATCTTTTAAACTTAAAAGTTTAATGTGTTGTGGTAACATACTTTGAACCTCTTTGAGTTTATTTAAGTTATTAGTTGCGAAAACAAGTTGCATATGATGGTCTTATTTAATGTAATTTAGCTTTTGTAAAAATAGAAATCTATTTTAATCTCATTTGTCAAAATAAAACATTTTAACATCACTGTAATGATAAGGCTTTATTTACTTTTAGTTTTTTGTTTCAGTTTCTTGGCTCTAAACGCACAAGATATTGAGGATTTAGATTCTTTACTTATTGATAGAGATATTGAAAATTATTCTATTCGTGTGTTTTCCAATTTTAAAGTTAATAAATTCAGTATAAAAGATGATGATTCTAAAGTAAAGTTTGTGCCCAATAATAGATATGGTTTGGGTGTCGGTTTTGCAAATAGTAAAGTTATAGTTGATATTGCATTTAATATTAAAAATTCAAATAAAGAAGAAACAAAAAAGTTTGATCTACAAGGAACTACTATTTTAAAGGATCAATACTACGTCAATGTTTATGCACAAACCTACAGGGGGTTTAATGTAAAAAATGATTTTGATGAACCTACGACTTTTAGAAGTGATATACGTTCTGTAAGTATTGGTTTAAATTATTTATACACTTTTGATGATATAGAGTTTTCTTATGCGCTTTTGAAGGCCGGTTTGTTTGAAAAACGAAATAAAGATATCTATATAACAGGAGGAATAGGGGCTTTTGGAGGTTTTGATTACTTTTCTGCAAATTCTAGTGTTTTAGATGAATCAACAAGTCCTTATTTTAATGACCGTGGAAATATTAAAAGGTACCAAGGTCTTGCATTTGGAGTTTTAGGCGGACTCATTTCTTATTTCAAACTTCCAGAGGATATTACGGCAACTGTTAATGTAATGCCAGGAATAGGTCTAGTGAGTAAAAAAATCACAACACAAGACGAAAGTTATATGCCCTCTAGTCCAATGTTATATAAATTAGACTTTCTAATAGGTTTAAGTTATAATTTTAAACAGTTTTATGTTAGTTTAACTTACAGTAATGGTTCTTATAATACAGATTTTGATTATGGGAATAATTACGGATTAAACCTTACTAAAGCGAAACTAGCTGTGGGTTATAAGTTTAAGCAAAAAGGGTAAGCCTTAAATGATACAACCGGAATTTATTTGCTCTATTTATAGTTGTTTTTGACAGGATAAATTAAAAAAAATTATAAATTTATTATGATAATTATCAGTCGTAGAATTGACTAAATCTTGTATCTTAGTGAAAAGAATAATTCATTAAAACAAGATAGATTATGACGGTAAATTTTCAATATGTAAACATTGATGCAAGCGAGACACTTTCAGCATTAACAACAGAAAAATTAGAAAAATTGGCTAATAAATTCGAGTTTCTAATTTCAGCTCAAGTATATTTTAAACATGATGAAAAAGATCATGAAACGGGTAAGATTTGTAATATAGAGTTAAGCTTGCCTGGTCCACGTATTTTTGCGAAATCGAACGAGAAAAATTATGAAATGGCAATGAATGAAACGATTAACGATTTAACAAGACAACTTAAAAAACGTAAAGAAGTTTATAAAACACACTAATTGAAAAACGTTTCGACGTTTAATACCAGAGGGTTTATAGTTTTTAGCGATGATGATAGGGTTCATTTCTAAGGATTGTAAACCCTCTGTACAATTGTTCTATAAAGAACAAACGTACCATTTGATGCGAAAATGTCATTTTAGATAAGCTTAATTTTCCGTTAGCTCTAAGGTAAACGGCATCCGAAAATCCATAAGGTCCACCAATAACAAAGATTAAGGTTTTTATTCCAGAATTCATATGTTTTTGTAAGTAATTCGAAAACGCTACGGAATCTAATTGTTTCCCATTTTCATCTAACAAAATTAAAACATCAGAAGTTTGCGTTTTTACTAAAATTAATTCGCCTTCTTTTTCCTTTTGTTGTGCTTCAGATAAATTTTTAACCTTTTTTAAATCTGGAATAATATCAAACTCAAATTTTATATAATGCCCTAAACGTTTTGAATAATCAGCAATTAAAGCAATTAAGTTTTTATTGTCGGTTTTGCCTATGGCTATAAGTTTTATTTGCATTGTAGTGTCTGGTCGAGCGCAGTCGAGACCTGGTTTAATGACCTCTCGACTGCGCTCGAGGTGGCAAAATCTGCCTAATTGAATTTCAAATTTAAGGATTTAAAAGCATTCAAAAAGTTTGTCCCTTTATAATTTGACATTTACTTTTTGATATTTTTCACCTTTCAATTCCTATTTTTACAACAAATATGTATTCAGATGATTTCAAAAGCACAGTTTGATAAAGAAATAGAATTGATAATAGCTAATGCCATTAGAGAAGATGTTGGTGATGGCGACCATAGTTCTTTAGCATGTATTCCTGCTTCTGCTCAAGGAAAAGCTAAATTACTAGTGAAAGACAAAGGTATTATTGCTGGAGTTGAATTTGCAAAGCAAGTTTTTGCCTATGTTGATGAGAACATGAAAGTAGAGACATTAATTGAAGATGGTCAAAAAGTAAAACATGGAGATATTGTGTTTTATGTAGAAGGTGCATCGCAATCTATTCTTAAAGCAGAGCGTTTAGTGTTGAATGCTATGCAACGTATGAGTGCCATAGCTACAAAAACTAGAGAATTTGTAGATTTATTAGAAGGTACAGGAACAAAAATTTTAGATACTCGAAAAACCACTCCAGGTATTAGAGCTTTAGAAAAATGGGCTGTAAAAATTGGAGGTGGAGAAAATCATAGATTTGCCTTATACGATATGATTATGTTAAAAGATAACCATATTGATTTTGCAGGTGGAGTTGCAAAAGCAATTAACCAAACTAAGCAATATCTAAAAGATACAAATCGTGATTTAAAAATTATTGTTGAGGCTAGAAATTTAGAAGAAATTAAAGAAATATTAGATTGTGGTGGTGTTTACCGAATTCTGATTGATAACTTTAATTATGAAGATACTCGTAAAGCTGTAAAGCTAATTGGAAACCAATGTTTAACAGAGTCTTCTGGAGGAATTAATGAAAATACAGTTAGAAAATATGCAGAATGTGGTGTCGATTTTATTTCATCTGGTGCCTTGACGCATTCGGTATATAATAAAGATTTGAGTCTAAAAGCGGTTTAAGGATTTGTAATTTCAATCTCAGTATTTAATCCTTTTTTATAAAATTATAAAGCTAAAGGCTAAGCGCCAAATTATGTCTAAATCCACAGAAGATAAATTAAATAAAATTCCAGTCCTGAATTTAATTGTGCGCTTTTTTAAGCAGATTAAATTACCTGGATTTGAAGGTTTGTCTGTATACGATTTGTTAGAACTTTATATAAAAGGTATTATTAATGGCGCACTAACAACTAGAGCTAGTGCTATTGCTTTTAGCTTTTTTACAGCTATTTTTCCATTTTTACTTTTTGTAATTATCATTATACCACATATTCCTATTGATGGATTTAGAGGCGATTTCTTAGATTTTTTAAATTCTATATTACCACCGCAAACTTCAGAGTTTTTTATAGATAGTATTTTTCAAGATATGAGTAGCAATACCAGTGGAGGTTTAATCTCTTCTATATTTTTACTGTCTATTTTTCTAATGGCAAATGGGGTAAATGCTGTTTTTTCAGGTTTTGAAACGTCTTATCATAAACAATTGTATCGAAATATATTTAAGCAATATATCTATGCTATTGGTGTAGCATTAATTCTCGCGTTTCTTTTGTTGTTAACTGTTGCGGTGTTTGGGTATTTTCAGATTTATGTGATTAAACCTTTGTATGAAGGATTAAGCGGTCATGCCATTACCGAAGGTGATAAAGGTGTAGGTTGGATTATCTTTGCAAAGTACTTGTTTTTTGTTTTAATGACCTATTTAGCAACGGCTACATTATATTATTTTGGAACTAAAGAAGGAAAGGCATCTAAATTCTTTTCCGTTGGAGCGTTACTTACAACTTTACTCATAATGTTAACATCCTTTTTGTTTGGGATTTATATAGAAAACTTTTCGCAGTACAATGAGCTTTATGGTTCTATTGGAGCTCTATTAATTTTATTGCTTTATTTATGGCTTAACTCTAATATTTTACTTTTAGGTTATGAATTAAATGCATCACTTCAATTTTTAAGAAAGCATCCAAGAGCAAAAAAAGAAATTAAACAAAAGGATTTTGAAAGCTTGATTAAGTAAAATGTTTCAAAAATTCATCTTTGCGTCTTACCGAAATTGGAACTTGTGCGTCATTAGACATAAGTACATAACTCTGTTTGCCTTTATAGTATTTTTTAACGTGATCTATATTTATTAAATGTGATTTATGAGTTTTAAAAAAGGCATTGTCGCCTAATAAATCCTCGTAGAATTTTATAGGTTTTGAGACCATTGATTTACCTTCTTTTGTGAAAATATGTGTGTAACTAGTGTCGGCTTCTAAATGAATAATATCTTCAACTTTTAAAGTTTCAAATCCTGTTAATGAGGGAATGGTAATAACTTTCTTTTGGTCTGGTTTTAGGTTTTTAAACAAATTTTGAAGTTGCTGTCCCATATTTTGATGTAATAAATCTGCTTTTAAACGTGTAATAGCATGATTAAAATCGTCAGAATCTATAGGTTTTAATAAATAATCGAACGCGCTAAATTTGAAGGCTTTAATAGCGTAATTGTCAAAAGCGGTCGTAAATATTATTTTAAAGTTTACATCATTTAATTCTTGTAAAAAATCAAATCCTGTTTTATCGTGAATTTTAATATCTAAAAACACCAAATCGGGTTGTAATTGCGGTACCATTTTTAGAGCGTCATCTACGGTGTCAATTACAGCAAGTATATTAAACGTGTTTTGGTGTTGTTTGGTAAGGCTTAAAATACGGTCTGAGCAATGAGCTTCATCATCTATGATTATCGTTTTTATCATGCTAAAATGCCAGTTCTATTGGTAGTGAAACATCTATTCTTGTGCCTTCGGTTTTATCAATAATTTCAACAGTGCCATTGGTGTTTTTGAGTTTGTTAATTATTTCAATCCTGCTTTTGGTAATTGCCATTCCCATAGATTTATTATTAGTTGAAGTGGCTTTTTTACGACCAATACCATTATCGTCAACACTACAAATAAGCATGTTTTTTTCTGTTTTAAAGGAAATGTTTATAAGTCCAACACCCTCTTTTTGTGCTAAACCATGAATAATACTATTTTCAATAAACGGTTGGAGAATCATTGGTGGTACTAAAATGTTTTCAGCATCAAGGTTAGGATCTATAGTAATAGTATAATTAAATTTAGAGTTGAAGCGTTTACGTTCAATATCCATATAGGTTTTAAGCAAAGAAATATCGTCACTTAAAAGGATTTCTTTTTTTTCTGAATTTTCTAAAGTGAGACGCATTAGCTTGGCAAATTTACTCAGGTAGTCGCTTGCAGATTGTGTGTCATTTTTTAAAATGTAATCACCAATTGAGTTAAGCGAATTAAAGATAAAATGCGGATTCATTTGCGAGCGTAAGGCTTTTAATTCGGTATCAGACACCTTTGCGTTAAATTCGGCTTCCTTAGATTTTGAAACGGCTTCTTGCTTTCTTCTGTACAATATAAACCCGATTAAAGAGGCTAGAACTAATCCGGAACCGCCAATAAGCGAGGCGTTTTTGATGGATTTTTGACGTTCAATTTCGACTTCAGAAATAGCTTTATGTTTGTCGGCTTCGTATTGAATTTCTTTTCGAGATATTTCAAGTTTTCGATCTGCATTTATCAAGCTATCTCTTAAAACAATATGTTTTTGGTAGGTGAGTAATGCGTTTTTATAATCTCCTTTTTCGGCATACACATTAGCTAAAGTTTTTAGAGCCGTGTTTTGTGTCGATAAACTATTTAAGGCTTCATTTAATTTTAAACTGTTAGTGGCGTAATATTCGGCTTTTTCAATATTCTTATTTTGTAAATGTACTTCGGCTGCATTTGTGTAAGCAGTGACGCGTAAGCCTTCAATATTGTGTTGTTCTATTAAATCTAAGCTTTCATTAGTACTTGTTAATGCGTCTTCCAAAAATCCAGCATTAGCTTGTACAATGCTTAAATTGGTTTTTATGTTTGCAATAAATATTGTGTGCTTATTTTGTTCTGCACCTACAAGTGCTTTTTTATAATAATAGATAGAAGAATCTAATTTTTTTTGATCTCCATAGATATTGCCAATATAAAACTGTGTGCTGAATTTACTTTTGTTTTCAGGATTAATTAATAGCGTTTTAAAACTTTTTAGGGCTTTGTCATATTCTTGTTGCTCATAATATATAAGTCCGATATTGGTAAGTACACCAACCTCATATTTTTTAAATTTCTGTTCTTTTTCAAAAATGGCATAACTCTTTTGGTAATAGTTTAAGCCTTCTAAAGGATCAGACAAGAAGTAATGGTTTATAATTCCTAAATTGTTATAAGAAATGGCAATGCCTTTGGGGTAATTAAGTTGTTTAGAAATCGCTAATGTTTTATTAACATAAGTTGTCCATGTGGTATCAGCAGGAGTTAAAAACATTTTTCTTGCAACATACTTAATTCTTAAGTTCACATAAGTGGTGTCTTTGTTTTTGTAATTCTGAATTACATTTTCTAACGAATCAATCATTTTATTCTGTGAAAAACAAAACGTAGAAATTAGTAAAAAGATGGTAATCAGTAATGTTTTCATCTAGTGATTTAGTTAATAGCTGGCTTAAAAATAGTAATTAATTGTTGAAAATAAGCCACAAAATCAACGTTAATAAATTCAAAACCAACGATAATAGGTTGGTTATAGCCTATAACTATAAATAGTTATTCCTTTAGATGTAATTAACTTATTAATAATTCAAAAAAAATGAAAACGAAACGTAGTATTCTAAACATCGCCTTAATTGTTTTGCTAACTGTAAGCTGCTCAAGCAGCGATGATAGTTCAGGAGATAATACTGTTTATGGAATTATTCAGTTGTCTGGACCAGATACTTCTGAAATAGGCAGCACTTTAACCGTTGGAAATATTAATGCAGATGCTTTAGGCTCAACAGGAACTTCAAGTTCTGTGGTGCTTGCAGATGAAAATACAACCTTTGAAAATGGTGTGCCTAATCCAACCGATTTTTCTAATGGTTTTATCATTGTTGCAGCAGAGTTTGATGATAATGCTGTTGTTGATAAAACAATTTCAATGACTATTCTTAAAAATGGTGAAGAGTATAGGTATGTATGTTCTACACCTCCAACAAGTGCCGCAGATAATATGGATTGTGGTGTAGGGTTTAGTACAGATAAAGTCGCAAAAGAAGTGAAGTTTGATGACACCACTGTTATTAATGTAGATACAGGAACTATTTTAACTATGAATGGTACGATTAATTATGATTGAAAATGAAATTTCAAAAATCATGTAATAACGCAGTAATATATACTTTATGAAATCAATCCGTAAGTTGTCTCGTTATATTTCTATAGGCTTGTTTATAGGTCTTTTTATGCCAATGAATGTTTGGTCTCAAGATAAACGAATTAAACCACCAAAACGAAAATCTAAAATAACAAGTGTAGATAATTTTGTAAAGCATTCTTTTGAATTGTATCATAAGGTTTTTGTGTATGATAGTTTAACAAAAGTAGGTGTAGAAGTGCCTGCAGAAATTGAAGATGAATTAATGGAGCATGCAGAAAGAGATGCAGATAGTCTTTGGCAGGAAGTGCCAGATATAGCAGAAGCGATTAGCGATGCTCCTTTTATGAAACAAGCAAAAGCGACCTTTAATTTAAATAGAACAAAAAAGGCATTGAGGTTTTGTATGCTTTCTGTAAAAGCTTATTTCATGGGAACAGAAGATGATGAAGATAATTAAAAACCAATATTTATGAATTCTTATATCGCGTTTGTAATATTTTGTTTTGGTCTTCTGTCTGTAAATGCCCAAACTTATAAGGCTGCTTTTAGGGCAGATGTGTGCTCTTGTTTAGAGGAAGAAAGTCTAAAACGTACACTTACAGAAAATACATTTAAAGCGTGTTTAAGGGAGACGCTTCCTAAATATGCTGTACAAATTGATGCAGAAATTGTAGAACCAGATGTCAGTAAAAAATATTATAAAGGCCAGTTAGCTCGAAAAGCATTACTATTTGCAATGCAATACGAATTAATTTATAGCTGTGATGTGTATTTTAAACACCTCGATTACCAAAGAACTAGTCAAAAATTAATTGCGCGAGAAAACGCAAAAGAAAGTGATTTAGAAAAGTACAATCAAATGGTCGCTTTAACACCAAACGCAATGGCTTATTTTATGCGCGCTCAGTTACAATTTAATTTAGGAAATATTAAAGCATCTGAAGCTGATGTTCTTAAAAGTTTAGAAGTTAATCCTAATAAAGAAAATGAAAAAGCAACGAGACACGAATTGTTGTTATTGGCTTCTATATATGAAGAACAAGAAGATTTTAGTGCAGCCGTTGCGCTCTACGATAAGATATATATAGGCGATTATGATGTAGAAGTAGCTAGGTTACGTGCGCTTTCAGATAAAAAAGCAGGTGGTACTATTGCTAATATTTCAAAAATAGGACAGGTTGAAGTGATAAAAGACAACACATCTTTAAAAACCATAGAAAAAACCTCTCGTCGTAAAAGTAGAACTCACAAACTAGAAAAAAAGAAAGACTCTTCTTCATTACGTAAGCTACTTAAATTGTAAAATAAATTATTAGTTGTTTTCTTATGGTTAAGGTATTTCCGATTATTTTGATTTCTAGGAGTATATGACTAACTTTCAGCCTTAATCATAAAAAATAAACCAACCAACAAATGAACAATTCTACTAATAATCTGTCAAAAAGTAGTTTATTAACATTGTGTCTTATTCTTTTTTTTTCTATCGTTAATTCACAAAATTTCAATGAACAAGTAGAGGCTATTGCTTCAAACTTTGAAACTGTCGAGGCCTCAAAAGCGCAATTCAGTCAAGAAATGAAAGTTGTTTCTTCTGGTTATGTTGTTTTGACAATAACAGTAGTAAATTCTAAAGGAGAAACAGAAGCTGTTAATTACGAATTTAGTTTTTCTGATATTGATATTAATACTGTAAGGAGTATTACTAAGAAGGATCTTATCCTAGTTCAATTGTTTATTAAAGGAAAACAAAAACTGATTAAAAAAATTGAAGACGGAGGAGATAAAGTAAGTTATATCGATGAGCTCTTTTTGTACGCAAAAGATATTGATAATGGAAGACATATCTCAGAAGCTATAAAAAATATTATTCCGTTAAATGAAACTTTAGAAAAAAATAAACTGTCACTTAATACGTATTCAGACCATTTGCAATGGTTAATGGATAATGTAGCAGAAGTAGATTATTCTAAAAAACAATACATACAAAAGCTAAGCAATGACTCTAAGCAAAACGGATACGCTAAGTTGGAGACCATAGTAAACGCTAAGAGTAAATCTTCAAACGAGGATTACGAATTTAACTTTGCGGTTTTAAATCCTAATAGCATAGATTTTAAAATTAAAAGTGATGAGTTTTATATTGAGGTTTCAACAAGAAGAAACATAAAAAATATCAAAACTTTTGAAAATGATATTCAGCAAAGTTTTATAAATAAGTTGGAATTTTATGCCACAAGCATAGAAAATGGAAAAGATATTTACAAAGTTTTGAAGGCTATTATTCCTTTGGCAGAAGAGGCTTTTGAAAGCTCTAAGCCAAAAATAGACACCAGATCTGATGCTATTAGTTACTTAAATAGTGTTATAGCTCAAGTTGCATCAGAAGACAAAGCTTTTACACAAGCTATTACAGACGATTGTGTTACAGATTTAGAAGTAAAGTTAGTGACTAGTAAAGCTAATGAAGATCATAGTTACACCTTTAATTTTATTGATATAAATAGTGATAATATAGATTATAATTCTCAAAAGGATTTACTGTTTGTATCCTTAAATACCAATCAGAAAAATAAGTTTATAAAACATGTAGAAAATGGAGTATTACAAAACTATGATGATGATACAAGGATATATGTTAACTCTATTGAAGAAGCGATGATTGCTAAAGAAGCTTTTCAGAATATTATTAAAAGCTGTTCAGATATGGTAAAAGAAACTAATGATATTGATGAAAAACAAGGCTTAGAAAAACTCACAGAAGCTATAGGAATTGTTAAAATTAATGAAGATAACTATGAGCAATCTATAGAACTTGTAGATGAAGAAGCTCATATTGTTAAGCTTACTCATATTTTTTCAAATGCTAAAAAGAGTGAAGAAGAAGTGTACGAATTTGGGCTTAAGGATATTAATTCTAAAAGTGTGGTAATGACAACTTCAGGGAAAAAAGTACAAGTAGAAATGAATACGAAGTATTTTGAAAAAATTATAAAAACCTATAAAGATGGTGAGATAAAAAGCTATGGTAATAAAATTGTTATTGAAGCATCAAGTATAGAAAATGCAAGAGAGATAGTACAGTTATTTAGTGCTATTACTCAAGATTAAAATAGAGAGCTTAGCTGTTTGTTACAAAATTAAAAAGATGAAAAGACTGCTGTTTATGTTGGTGTCATTAAGTGTGTTAGTAGCTTGTTCTAGTAACAATAGTGACGATTTTAATGAACCAAATGACTTAAGTGGTGCTTATTTAACAGCTAAAGTTAATGGTGAAGATTTTGTGGTAGAGGGTAATAGTATTTTAACAGGAGTGTATGCGCAATTGGTAGAATCTAATTCTGTTTTTGTTTTTGGAATTGGAGCTACAACATTTGATGATGGTTTTAATGCAAGAGTTGTAAGTCTTGCTTTGGGCGGTTTAGATTTTGATATGGTTGTCGCAGGTGGAGAGTATTATGCCCAACAGGGAGACTTAACGGTGGCTGGCTATTATAACGAGCAAAATACAAATGATACTTATCTTAGTTCAGAGTCAAATATGGAGGCTTATGTAAAAATAACGGCCATTGATAAGATTAATAGAGTCGTTTCTGGTGAGTTTCAATTTGTTTCTATTGATGATGACAATTCAAATATCACCTACGCCGTTACAGATGGTGTTTTTAATGAAATTGAATATGTAATCGAGTAATAATAAACTATCCAAAAAGTGGCTAGTCCTTAAAAAACCATCTCAATTAGAGATGGTTTTCTTAATTAAACCTATTACTTTTGAAATATATACCATTGCTAACAGTTATGTTATTTAATAAGTAGCTAGATTAATTTAAGAAAGATCAAACGATGTTAAAAAAATATATTACAAGTTTTGTTATGCTTCTCCTGTTTTGTAGCCTTTCAGCACAATCTATAACAGGGAAATGGAAAACAATTGACGATAATACAGGTCAGGCAAAATCGATAGTTGAGATTTATGAGTCTGAAGGAAAAATTTATGGGAAAATTATAGAATTAATTAAACCAAAGGTTGAAAACCCAATATGTACAGAATGTAAAGGAAAGGATAAAGACAAACCTATTGTTGGTCTTCAAATTATAGATGGTTTAACTAAAGATGATGATGTTTATAATGATGGTGAGATTTTAAATCCTGAAAATGGAAAAGTGTATAAGTGTCAATTAAAACTTGACGACAATAACGATACTCTTCAAGTACGAGGATATATCGCTTTTTTCTATAAAACTCAATATTGGAAACGTATTAAATAATGCTACATTTTATAGACGTCATTTTACCAATTCCACTTCAAAAGGCATTTACCTATCATATTACTGAGGCAGAATCTCAATTCTTAAAACCAGGAATGCGAGTCGCAGTACCTTTTGGGAAAAGTAAAATTTATACGGCTTTAGTTTATACAATCCATCAAAATCCACCAACGGCTTACGATGCAAAAACGATTCATCAAATTTTAGATGATACAGCTGTAATAACAGAAACACAATTGCAACATTGGGAATGGATTGCTAATTATTACATGTGTAGTTTAGGAGAGGTAATGAGAGCGGCAATGCCAAATGCATTTTTGTTAGAAAGCGAAACCATAATCTCTAGAAATGAAAAAGTTGTTATTGAAGCGTCTGAATTAAAAGACGAAGAATATTTAATTTATGAAGCGCTACAACATCAATCTTCATTAAAGATAAATGATGTTGTATCTATATTAGATAAAAAGCGCGTACTGCCAATTATCAATGGCTTGGTAGAAAAGGGTGTTTTAAATTTACAAGAAGAAATGTACGAAAAGTACACGCCAAAATTAGTGCGGTACGTCAAGTTACATCACAACCATAAATCTCAAGAAAAGCTACAAGAGTTGCTAGAAGAATTAAGTAGAGCACCAAAGCAGCGCGAAGTTGTACTTACTTTATTTACAATGGAAGCCTCTTTGAAGCAACCAATTAAAGTTTCAGATTTAGCAGAACGCAGTGGAGCATCTACTTCGATAATTAAAACCTTAATTGATAAACATATTTTAGAGGAATATCACATTCAAGTCGATCGGGTTCAATTTGATGGCGATGGAGATTCAGATGCTAAACGATTAAGTGAAGCTCAACAACAGGCATGTGATGAGGTTGAGGCTGTTTTTAAAGAAAAATCAGTGGCATTATTACATGGAGTTACCTCTTCGGGTAAAACAGAAATTTATGTTCAGCTCATTCAAAAACAATTAGATTTAGGAAAACAAGTCTTGTATTTATTGCCAGAGATTGCATTAACTACACAATTGGTAAACCGACTTCAGGATTATTTTGGTGAGAAAGTCGCTGTTTTTCATTCGAGATATTCAGGAAATGAAAGGGTAGAAGTTTGGCAAAATATGCTTAATAATTCCGAAAAAGCACAGGTTGTTATCGGCGCACGATCGTCATTATTATTGCCTTTTCGTAATTTAGGATTAATTATTGTTGACGAAGAGCATGAGTCGTCCTACAAACAATTTGATCCTGCACCACGCTATCATGCAAGAGATGCGGCAATTGTTTTAGCAAATATCTTTCAAGCAAAAACCCTTTTAGGATCTGCAACTCCAAGTCTAGAAAGTTATTTTAACGCCAGTCAAGGTAAATATGGATTGGTGGAATTAAATTCACGATATAACAATGTGTTAATGCCAGATATAGAGCTGGTAGATTTGGCAGATAAATATAAGCGTAAGCGCATGAAAGGTCATTTTAGCGATAGATTAATCGAAGAAATGACAGAAACTTTAGAAGAAGGATTTCAAATTATATTATTTCAAAATCGTCGTGGCTTTTCACCAATTATCGAATGTACAACTTGCGGAACGTCGCCTCAATGCCCTAATTGCGATGTCAGTTTAACATATCACCAATACAGAGATCAGTTGCGTTGTCATTATTGTGGATACAATTCGGCTATGCTAAAAAGTTGTCAGGCTTGTGGTAACTCTACATTAGATACTAAAGGTTTTGGTACAGAGCAAATAGAGCAAGAGGTCAAAGTGTTATTTCCAGATAAGAAAGTGGCGCGTATGGATTTAGATACCACACGTGGAAAATATGGCTTCGAGAAAATAATTAACAGCTTTGAACAACGCGAAGTTGATATTTTGGTTGGAACGCAAATGCTAACCAAAGGTCTAGATTTTAGATTTGTAAAGTTAGTTGGCATTATGAATGCTGATAACTTGCTTAATTTTCCAGATTTTAGAGCACACGAACGTAGTTACCAACTCATGGCACAAGTGTCTGGTAGAGCAGGTCGTACGGATTTAAGAGGGAAAGTTTTAATTCAAACGTATAATCCGCATCATAATATTTTACAACAAGTATCTACTAATGCTTATAAGGAGATGTTTGCAGAGCAGATGAATGAGCGTTATAATTTTAAATATCCACCAGTTTTTAGGTTGATTAAAATTACTTTCAAGCATAAGGATTATAATCGAGTGAATTTGGCTGCAGATTGGTATGCAAAATCATTAAAGCAATTATTTAAAGCTAATGTTTTAGGTCCAGAATTTCCGCCAGTATCAAGAATTCGAAATTTATATCATAAAAACATCTTGGTAAAAATTCCGCAAAAACAATCCTTGGCAAAAACAAAAGAAGCGATTAGGAAAATAGATAATAGCTTTAATGCAGTAAAAGATTTTAGGTCAGTGAGAGTTGTTATTAATGTGGATAATTATTAAATCCAAATTTTAAAATACTCATAAAGCCTCTTCAAGGGTACAACCTATGGGACTAATTTTTTATTATAGATTGATGTTTTTTTTCTAAATAACATGAATTACACTAAAGAAACTTGAATATTCTTGATGGGTATTGTCCTTATTAAGGTGACTTTAGGGATATGAAAATTAAATAATTTCTTAGTTTATAAATTTTAAGAACTAAAAAATCCCAAACATTTGCTTGGGATTTTTTATAATTTATAATGTAATGCTTTATATGTAAATATAATATTCTTACATATTATTTAAAGCATCTACTAATTGGGTCTTTTTATTTCGACTCAAAGGAATTTCATAAGCACCAACTTCAACATTTTTACTGTTAAATCGGTCAATTTTATCGAGATTCACAATGTAGGATTTGTGAATTCTTAAAAACTTACCTTCGGGTAACTCTTGTTCAAAAGCTTTCATTGTAGATAGTACTACCAAGCTGTTTTCTTCAGTTACTACTTTTACGTAATCACCAAGCGCTTCAATCCATTTAATATCCTTAATATAAACTTTACGTTTTTTAAGGTTACTTTTTACAAAGATATGTTCGCCATCCGTTTCGTTAAAGTCTAGTTTTAATTTGTGTTGCTCAATAGCTTTTTCTACAGCGACATTAAAACGTTCTTTAGTGATTGGTTTTTGAAGATAATCGGTAGCATCATAGTTAAATGCTTTAAAAGCATACTCGGTTTTACCAGTAACAAAAATAATTTGGGGTTTGTTGTTGAGTACATCTAGTAATTCAAAACCGTTTAATACAGGCATCTCTATATCTAAGAAGATAAGATCTACTTTATGTGTATTAAGACCGTTTTTTGTTTCTAACGCACTGCTGTACTCTGCAATAAGGTTAAGTGAGGAATGATTCTCAATTAACTTTACTATAGAGAGGCGCTGAATCGCAGAATCATCAACAACTACACAGTTTAAAGTCATAACATTATTTATTTTAGGTTAAGATATCGACAATAGTACGATAAATTCGGTTAAAAAACAAATATTACCGACAAACCGTAAGATTTAACATAATTTTTAAGGCAATAATGTAGTCTTAATATTAGATTAGAAAAACGTTGTCAAATATAGAATTTATATGTATTTTTGCAGCCGTTTTAACAATAAACAAAATTATTTATTATGAATCATTATGAAACTGTTTTCATCTTAAATCCCGTTTTATCTGAAGACCAGATAAAGGAGACAGTAAAGAAATATGAGGATTTCCTCGTTTCTAAAGGAGCTAAGATGGTATCAAAAGAAGATTGGGGACTAAAAAAATTAGCCTACCCAATTCAAAACAAAAAAAGTGGTTTTTATCACTTATTTGAATACCAGGTATCTGGTGAAGTTATCGAACCTTTAGAGGTAGAATTTAGACGTGATGAGCGTTTTATGCGTTACTTAACTGTGAAATTAGATAAACATGCTATTTCATGGGCTGAGAGAAGAAGAGAAAAAATGAAAGTTAAAGCAAAAGCAAAAGCGTAATTATGTCATCAATAGAACAACAAGCAAAAGGAAAAAAGGACGGAGAAATTAGATATCTTACTCCTTTGAACATAGAAACTTCTAAAAATAAGAAGTATTGTCGTTTCAAAAAATCTGGAATCAAGTATGTAGATTATAAAGATGCAGATTGGTTATTAGGTTTTGTAAACGAACAAGGCAAGTTATTACCAAGACGTTTAACAGGAACATCTTTAAAGTATCAAAGAAAAGTGTCTGTAGCTGTAAAAAGAGCGAGACATTTAGCTTTAATGCCTTACGTAGCAGATTTATTAAAATAAAATATCATAACAATGGAACTTATATTAAAACAAGACGTTGAAAATTTAGGATTTAAAGACGATATTGTATCTGTTAAGAACGGTTATGGTAGAAACTTTTTAATTCCTCAAGGACAAGCTATAATGGCTACTTCTTCTGCTAAAAAAGTATTAGCAGAAACTTTAAAGCAAAGAGCTTATAAAGAAAAAACTGTTATTGCTGAAGCTGAAAAAACTGCTGAAGCTTTAAGAGGTTTAGATATTAAAATTACAGCTAAAGCTGGTACTGGTGCTACTGCTGGAGACAAATTATTTGGTTCTATTACCAACATAGATTTGGCTGCTGCTATTAAAAACGCTGGTCATGAAGTTGACAAAAAGTTTATTGCTATCACAGGTGGTAACATTAAGCGTTTAGGTCAGTATGAAGCTGCAATTAGATTACACAGATCAGTAACAGTTGATTTAACTTTCGACGTTGTCGCTGACGCATAATCTTTTTATTACAATTATTAAAAACCGTTTAGTTTACTAAGCGGTTTTTTTATAACTTATTTTTTGAATAGAATATAAGATTTAAACCGCTTAAGCATTGCAATATTTATAATATGAAACAGTTTCTTTTAATTTTTGCGCTTTGTGCTTTTTGGGCTTGTAAACAAACTAAAACGTCAACAGACACTTTAGAACTACAGCCTTCTAAATTAATAGAACTCTTTAAGGTTTCAAATTTAGAGTATCCAAATATCAGTGTACATAGAGGTGGAAAAGGATTTATAAATTATCCAGAAAATTGTATAGAAACACTGAAATATGTTAGTGATAGCATTGTTGCAGTTTATGAAGTTGACGTCGCTCAGACCAAAGATGGGAAATTAGTCTTAATGCACGATAAAACGATAGATAGAACAACAACAGGAAGTGGGAAAGTAGATGAATTATTATACCAAGAATTGAAGCAATTTAATTTAAAGGATGATTATGGTAATAAAACCGACTTTACAATTCCTTTGTTCTCAGAAGTTTTACAATGGTGTGTAAAAAATAATGTCATTCTAACAGTAGATATTAAAAAATCTGTAAGTCAAGAAGCCGTTATTAAAACGATTAGAGAATTTAAAGCTGAAGATGTTTGTATTATAATTACTTACAATGTTGAAGAAGCTAAAACCGCTTATAAAATAGCACCAGATTTATTATTGTCCGTTTCAGCTAGAAATGATGACGAGCTAAATCGGTTATTAGAAACTAATATTCCTACTAAAAATATGTTGGCTTTTACAGGGACACGTTTATCGGATCCGGCACTTTTTAAAAGTTTACACGATAAAAATATCGTTTGTATTCTAGGTACATTAGGAAACTTAGATAAAAGTGCAGAAGCAAGAGGAGATAAATTATATGTTCAGTGGAAAGAAAAAGGAGCAGATATCATAGCTACAGATAGGCCTTTTGAAGCTTATAAAGCGATCAATAATTAAATTTGAAGTGTTGGCAGTCGTATTACGCGCAGTAGAAATGCACATTAAAAAGTAAATAATAATTAAACAAATTCCGCATAAGTGCGGAAAGACAAATAAATTTGTCATGAAATACACAAGATTAACAAAAGAACAATTTGAAGAATTACACCAAGAATTCATCAACTTTTTAGCAACACAATCCATTACTGCAGACGAATGGGAAGATATAAAAAAGAATAAACCAGAAGTTGCAGAACAAGAATTAGACGTCTTTAGTGATTTAGTATGGCTAGGAGTATTAAATAAAGTGCAATATTTAGAGCATATCTCGCCACAGCAAATACATCTTTTTCAGTGCAATGAAAAGAGTATGCGTTTAATTGCCCTAAGAATCCAAAATAAGGCTGTCGATTTTACAACTAAAGAAGGTTTTAACTGGTTACGAGATAATTTATTATCAGATTCTGTTGAGTTCTTTAATGCTAAAAAAGACTATTCAGACGATAAGCATTTAGATATTTTTAAAATGATTCAGGCTGGAGCCAATATCACAAAAGGGGAATTATTTAATTATTTTGCTAATTTGGTAAAAGGAGCATAAACCCCTTTAGTTTAATCACTTTTATTTATAGGCCTTTCTTTTGATTTGTAATTAACAATGATATAGAAAGGCTTTGTTATATGCATTATTTCATTTAGAAATAAAATGGGAAAAAAGTGTTTAATATCAAAAATCTGGAATCAGTGACATTTGCTAAACTCAATTATCAATAGGATTCTATTAGAATAAGACTCTTGGCTTTACGAGTCTTTATTCATAACGTAAAGATTCAATAGGATCTAATTTTGCGGCTTTTGTGGCAGGATATAAACCAGAAACAATAGCCACAACAAAAGCAATGCTTGTAGCCCAAATCATGGCTACCCAAGGTGTAGAGAATTCGAGATCAAATCCTTTGGCAACTGCTAATCCTATTAAAATACCAAGAATAGTTCCTAAGAGACCACCAAGTTGACCAATGATTATGGTTTCCATAAAAAACTGAAAGGCAATAGTTTTGCTCTTGGCTCCAAGCGCTTTTCTTACACCAATCTCACGAGTACGTTCACTAACGGAAACGAGCATAATATTCATTAAGGCAATGGTAGATCCAAAAATGGTAATAATGCTAATTATCCAAGCAGCTACATAAAGTGCTGCTGTATTTTGTGCCACTTGGTTTAATAAATCATCACTTCCCTTAATTCCAAAATCATTTTTTTCAATAGGGTTAAGGCCTCTAATGTTTCTAAAAGTTATTATGGCATCTTCTTTTGCAGCTTCAAGCATGTCTCCTTTATCAACCTTAACACTTAAATTGTAATTAATATTTGGATTGGTAAAGATGGAACGTGCTTTTTGGATAGGCATAATCACTCTTAAATCTTGATTGTTGCCAAACGTAGATCCTTTTTCTTTTAATACGCCAATGACCTTAAATTTAGAGCCTCTAACGCTAATTGTTTTGCCAATAGGGTTGTCTTCAGGAAACAGGGCTTTGTGTAAATCGCTACCAATCACACAAACAGAGTTTCCGTTTTTTGCATCAAATACATTTAAAGAACGGCCATTTTCTATTTCTAAACCGGAGTTTTCAATAAAAAACTCATTTGCTCCAATAACAGCTACTTCAGGGTCGGTTTTTTTACTCTCGTATTTTATTTCTGCAGAAGAAGTCCCAAAGAAAGACACAGCTACTTTTGTAAACGGAAAGTTATAATTTTCTTCAAAATCTTTTACATTTCGGTAGCTAATCACTGGATTTATTTTCTGTCGTTCTCTACTGCTTTGGCGTTGTGCCGTAAATTCGTAACGCTGAAAATTAAAAGTATTAGAACCCATAGATAAGAAATTACCAGTAATAGTATTTTCTAATGCAGATACACCACTTAAAATCCCAACCAGTGCCATAATACCAATAGCGATTATTAAAACCGTTAGTATGGTACGTAATAATTGACTTTTTATAGAGTCGAAAGCAATTCTAATATTCTCTTTAGCTAATGAAAACATAGTTTTTGGATACGTTAGTTGGGTTGTTTTAAGTATAAGACTACTTAAGTAGCATAAAGTTACTATAAAATCCAATTATCTTAGTAAGACCTCTAAAAATTATAATATTTTTGTGACTTCATCCTAGAAACTTCATAGTTTTAAGGCTGAAGTCACACTGAGGATAGTCGAAGTGTTTTTTTTTTATAAAATAGAGTTTCACTTAAAAAGACTCCCACTTTCGTGGGAGATTAATATGGCACAAAAACCAAGCATACCAAAAGGCACAAGAGATTTTAACGCAGAAGATGTTGCAAAGCGTTCTTATATCATGGAAACGATAAAAGCACAGTTTCAAATTTTTGGATTTCAACCTATTGAAACTCCAAGTTTTGAAAACTCGGAGACCTTAATGGGAAAATATGGAGACGAAGGAGATCGTTTGATTTTTAAGATTTTGAATAGTGGTGAGTTTTTGAAAAAAATTTCAGATGAAGATTATAAGTCTAAGTCGGAAGCTATACTAACTTCTAAAATTTCAGAAAAGGCATTACGTTACGATCTTACAGTCCCTTTTGCAAGATACGTTGTACAACACCAAAACGACATCGAATTCCCTTTTAAGCGTTACCAAATACAACCGGTTTGGCGTGCAGACCGTCCACAAAAAGGACGTTTTAGAGAGTTCTATCAGTGTGATGCCGATGTTGTAGGTTCTAAATCCTTGTTTCAAGAAGTAGAGTTTGTACAATTGTATGATGCTGTATTTTCGGCATTAAAATTAGAAGGTGTTACGATTAAAATTAATAACCGTAAAATCTTATCAGGTATTGCAGAAGTTATTGGAGCGCAAGATAAACTTATCGATTTTACAGTGGCTTTAGATAAGTTAGATAAAATAGGTGAGGAGAAAGTAAAAGACGAAATGCGTAGTAAAGGTATTTCGGAAGATGGTATTTCTAAGCTTCAACCGTTATTTACTTTAAAAGGAGATTTTGGCAATCAGATTGAAAGTTTAAAATCTATTTTAAATACTTCTGAAATTGGATTAAAAGGTATAGAAGAACTTGAGTTTATAAATACTGCTATTTCCAACTTAGAATTAAAAACGGCAAAACTTCAACTTGATGTTACTTTAGCAAGAGGACTAAATTATTATACAGGAGCCATTTTTGAAGTCTCAGCTCCAGAAGGAGTAAAAATGGGTTCTATTGGTGGTGGAGGTCGTTATGATGATTTGACTGGAATCTTTGGTCTTAAAGATATGAGTGGAGTAGGAATTAGCTTTGGTTTAGATCGTATTTATTTGGTGTTAGAGGAATTGGGATTATTTCCATCGACCATTACAGAATCTACTAAAGTACTCTTTATTAATTTTGGCGATGAAGAAGCGTTATTTAGTTTGAATGCTGTAACTAAATTACGACAAGCTAATGTAAAAGCAGAATTATTTCCAGATGCCGCAGTTTCAGGTAAGCAAATGAAAAAACAAATGAATTATGCGAATCGTCGTAATATTCCGTTTGTAGTTTTGGTTGGTGAAGAGGAAGTCAAGGCTAAGTTATTCACGCTTAAAAATATGGATTCTGGAGCGCAAAATAAATTGTCCTTTGATGAGTTATTAGAGGTGTTAAAATAAGAAAAGCCTCAGTTTTAAGTAGACTGAGACTTTTCTAATCACTAACTAAAAACAATCAACTATTTTATTAATACTTTTTTGGTTACTAAGGAACCCGTTTCGGTTTGTAATTTGATGATATAAGTACCAACATTTAAATTACTTATTTTATATTCTGAATAATTACGTTGTGCTATGTTGTTAATTGTGTAAACAGATTGACCTAGCATATTATACAAAGTCATAGATTTTACGTGTAATTGATTTGGATTAACAAGTACAATTTTTTCAATAGTATTTGAGTATAATACATCTATATGACTTGCTATTTGATCATCAATACCTAATACTTGTTCTGGTGTACCAAATGTAATTTCAAAACGATCTAAATATTCTCCTTCATTTAAGAAAATATCGTAATTACTAGCTCTTAAATCGTGATAGACATCTAGTTCCATGTCATGTAGATACACATTAAAATCGTCAGGAACATTTTCTAATGCATCAATCATTATTGAATTGATACCATCCATATCTGTTTTAATACCTAAAGGGTATGTGGTATTAATGTCTGCTTCATTACTGGCTTGAATGATATAAGCATCAGTATTTATTACCCAAAACATATCATCTATTTGGGTTTCGTTTAATTTGCCATCATAAGCCCAATCAACACCTGGAGTTGCATTATCGTCTATGGTTAATAATAATTGACGACGAATGGTATTTACGGAATTAAATCCTATTCTAAATTTCATTCTGTCATCACCATCATCAGTACTATTAGTTTCACTAGTTGGAGTTGTATTGTTAAACGCACTTCTTATAAATACAGAAGAATTATCTTCTGTTTTAAAGACACGTTGCCCGTTGTTAAAATTAATAGTACCAGGGTTTTCGCCAGTAACAAAGAACGCTTGCCCAATAGGAATATAACGTCCTGGTTTTTTTGTAGGTGCACCTCCTGGAGCGACGTCTGGATGATTGCTACCTTTATAAGCGGCAGCTACTGCTCCAGAAAAGTTGTAAGTAGCGTATCCACCTTGATAATCTTGTAAATAATGAGAACCTCCTCCCCAATGATTCCAAAAATAAAGTGTACCACTTATTAAAGGAGTGGAGTCTGGAACTGGAGTATTGTCATAGTCTAATGTTGGACCATTATCTCGAATAAATTCATGGGCATCTATAGCCGAAGGGTATGGATTTCCTACTAAATAATCATTGTTAGCTGCCAATGTAAGGTTAATATCTCCATTGTTTGGCTTACCTGAAAACACATAATTTTGTGGTGTAGTAATTGAGCCGGTCCCAGGGCCTTTCATGGTAAATCCTTCACCAGGTAATATGGTACCTGTTTTTCTAATATGTTGCCATGCTGAATATGTATTAGTTGGTAGATTGGCGTATTTCCATATCCAATAGTCAGCAATCTTAATAGGACTAGTTGCAGCACCATCGTAACCAGAAGATGAAAAGTTGATATTGATAGGGTTGTTAGGATCTGAACCATCTTTCATGACATCCATAACCCTAAAATTATTTGATGCTGAATTTTGCATTTTAACAGGAGAAGACCAATAGTTGTAAGTATAAGTATCTGCAGTGCCTTGTTGGTCACGTTCTATTTTACCAATACTTGCAGAATCGAGGATGCTATCTTCACCTTGTACCAATTGTGATTCGCCTTCGAGATCAATAAAGCCATCTAATTTTAAATACCAAGATACGTTCAATTCTGAATCGTTTGTAACATGATATTCTATGGGATTAGAACTGGCATCGTTTTCATTAATAATTAAACCTAAATGCGTTTGTCTACTACTATAGGTAACATTATTGTGTTCTACTCTAACAATAGACCAATCGTAAGTTATGACATCATCTCCATTAACTCCATCGGCCGTATTTTCAACTGCAGCATCTAAGCTGCCACTACGTTGTGTAACGAATGGCATTGGTGCTGATTGAGGTACAATCTGACTAGTGGCAATGTTGTGGAGTGTTGCGCCTGTACCTGTGTCAATAGCTGGCGTAGTTAAGTTGTCTGTAATATTTCCTCTATAACTATCAAAACGGTAATATCTAATGAGATTAGACCAAGATAAGCTACTGATATTTATGGGGATTTCTGTACCGCGAACATTGCCATTATTTTCAATTTCTTGGTATACTATTTTTTGGATTTGTTCATTAGAAAGCGCTTTGTTAAAAAGTCTTACTTCGTCTATATGTCCTTTAAAATGCCATTCATCTGGTCCGTAATATCTTCTCCCAACATAAAATGGTGTGCTATCTGTATTAAGAGGGCCGCCGTTAAGGTAAATGTTATTTACTTCTTCACCATTGACGTATAGTTTTAGTCTGTTTTCAATATTACTATATGTTGCGCTAATATGAATCCATTGATTGGTTGGTAGTGGCAAAGGCAAGATTAAAGAGGTACCGTTAGCTTTAACAACCAACTGGTTAAATACTAAAAGTAAAGAAAAATTATCTTGACCAACTATAGTTTGAATTACTGGACCTGAGGGATCAATTTTTACCCATGCCATTAATGATACTTCTTGCCATCCGCTTAATAGTGAGGCGTCTTCAACATAATCATCAACACCGTCAAAATAAAGCTGGAATTTTCCGTCTATATCTACAGGTGGTTCAGATGATATACTTGTTGTATTAAAAGTATCTGTAAAATCCGAATTATTGTCTTTGTCGTTACAATCTTCATATTCAGATATCTTATTATCTGTAATTAAAGTGTTGTAAGAGAAAGCGTTAAACGCATACATAAGCAATAAGCATAATGTAAAGCGCTTCAATATAATATGAACACGATCCATAAGTGGTTAAATTTATTTAGTTTGGGACTAAATTATTCGACAAACATAATATTTTTATCTATAAAATGCAAATAAATCCGATTAAATGTAGTTTTTGTGAGTTTTTGCCGTTTTAAGCCTTGTTCTGGTAGACTAAATGAGTCGTGTTTTTTGTATTGTCTCGCCTGTATTTGTAAATGTTACTTGATGTTTCCGTTTTAAATTGATGGATTTATGTTTAATTTCATGTAGTTATACGATATGGGATTTATAATTCTATATAAAGTAAAAAATAGATGTAACTGTTTTGTTTTTTTTTCAGTTTAGCATTCTTTTTTATCTAACTTTTAGAGGTTGGTAGATGAAAACAGAACCATAAGCATATTGAAAAAAAGAGAAGATATTATGCTTCTATTACTTCATCTCTATTCTGCAACTCCATCAGTAGGTAGGACTAGTTAATATTAAATTTATTATTATTTTAGGGGAATGATTTCAACTAAAATTTCTTCTCTTTTTTTTTGCCTTCTCCTAATGTTATTATTCAGCATTAGCGCTAATCAAAATTGTTACGGACAACAACAAGAAGACACTACAGACTACAGGCGTTTAATTTTAAAACCCAAAAATATTTCGGATTTAACAAAAGGGTTTAGATTCTATTTAAATTCTAAAGATGCTAAATTAGAACGATTAGATACTATTGGTGCTATATATGATTTGCGTTTAATTTCTATTGCTCTTAGGAAAAAAGGACTTTTACATGAAAGTGAGAATTATGCCGTTGAAGCTCTAAAACTGTTAGACCATTCTAGTATAAAGGATTCTTTAGAAAATGAATCTCGAGCAGCATTGTATAATCATTTAGGACTTATTAATGAGAAATTAGAAAACAATGACTTGTCTTTAAATTATTATAATAAGGCCATTGCTATTGCAGATGTTTTTAATACTAAGAGTTCGGTTATAAAAAACCGTGCTAATGTTTATCTTAAGCTAGAGCGGTATAAAGATGCTATAGCGGATTATTTGAGTGTTTTAGATTTTAGTATTGAAAATGAATCTAAAACTAAAGTTGCCAGGCTGTATGATAATTTGGGTTACGCGCAATCCAAAATTGATCATCCTGAAGCTTTAGGCAATTTAGAAAAAGGATTGGGTATGAGAAAAGCTGTAGAATCATATTCAGGATTAATTACCAGTTACTTACATCTAGCGGAGTATTATAGTGATAGAAATCAGAAAAGTCAGGCACTAGCATATACGGATAAGGCGTTAACCTTGGCCAAGACTAGTGGAAATAAATATTATGAAGCTCATGTTTTAGGGTTTAAAATGACATTGAAGAATGATGAGGAGGTTATTAGGTTTAAGACATTGAATGATAGTATTAATTTGGCAAATCAGGTGTTTAAAAATCAGTTTGCATCAAGTAAGTATGAATTTTTTAAAGAGAAAAAACGTGCAGATGAAAATGAAATTTTAAAGAAGAAAGAGAAATTTAAACGTCTGGTTGTTCAATCTATAGCAGGCTTTGTAATACTATTAACTGTATTTGTAGTGCTTAAACTTAATGATAAGTACAAAAAAGAAAAATTACAACAAGTCTATAATACAGAAACTCGTATTTCTAAAAAAGTGCATGATGAAGTCGCTAATGACGTTTATCATGTAATGACTAAACTTCAGAATAGCGAGCATGTAAATGAAGATCTTTTAGACGATTTAGAAGATATTTATGTTAGAACAAGAGATATTTCAAAAGAAAATAGTGTTATAGATGTGAAGGGTAATTTTAATACGCAAATTTTAGATTTACTATCGAGCTATAGAACCAAGGCTGTTAATGTGATTACTAAAAACAGTTCGAACATTAACTGGAATGGCTTGTCTGATATAAAAAAAATAATTCTTTACAGGGTCTTACAAGAGTTAATGACCAATATGCGTAAACATAGTAAAGCCTCTATTGTTGTTTTAGACTTTAGTCAAACCCATAAAAAAATAACGATTGACTATAAAGATAATGGTGTTGGTAGTAACATTATTAAAAGCGATGGTTTGCAAAATGCGGAAAACCGTATAGAATCTATCAACGGATCAATTACTTTTGATTCAGAAATTAATAAAGGCTTTAAAGCACAAGTTATAATTTAATATGTTTTCAAAAGTATTAATATCCGATGATTTAGGGAGTATCAATAAAGGTGTGGGCACGGTTTTAGAAGGCCTTGGCATTACAGATGTAACACAAGTACAGTACTGTGATGATGCTTATTTAAAAGTTAAAAGTGCGTATCAAATAGCAGAGCCCTATCATTTGTTAATTACAGATTTGTCTTTTAAAACAGACCATAGATCTCAAACTTATGCTTCTGGTGAAGCTTTGGTAAAACAATTAAAACAAGAATATCCTGAGTTAAAGATTATTGTGTATTCAGTAGAGGATCGTTTGCAAAGGGTAAGAACTTTAATTCAAACACATAAGGCTAATGCTTATGTATGTAAAGGCCGACAAGGTCTTAATGAGTTAAAGGCAGCTATTCAATCGGTTTACAATGACAGTATTTACATTTCACCACAAATAGAGCACGCTTTGAGTCCTAGTACTGACTTAGAAATAAGAGACTACGACATTGTATTGCTAAAACAACTTTCTAATGGTTTATCTCAAGAAGAAATTAGTAAGTTTCTAAAGCATCATGAGATATCTCCAAGCAGTTTAAGTTCTGTAGAAAAACATTTAAATAAACTTAGAGTGCAGTTTAAAGCTAATAATGCCATACATTTAGTGGCCATTGTAAAAGACTTAGGGCTTATTTAATTTTCCGATTATGGAAAACCGTAAGGTAATTAGATAAATCATTTTTAATTTTACGGCACATTGTTATTTGCTATTAATATATTATTCTAAGGAAGAGGGTAGAGTGCACATTTTTAAATGTGCACTTTTTATTTTTATATTCTTTAGAAGTATATTTATAAAACGTTTCTTTTTATATAGTGGATAAAACCCAAACAAACGACACAAAAACACCAAATGACTATAAACGAATTACCAGGCACCTACAACATCATAGGAAGCAACCAAGACGAAAACGGCATAGCTTACAAAGGCACATTAGAATTAGCCTTAAATGAACACAACAGAATAGAGGCAAAGTGGTTAATTAATAATAATCAAGAGCAATTTGGTACTGGTTTTTATAAGGACAACATTTTGGTTATTAATTTTAATTATAAAGGTGATGATGATCTTACTTATAAAGGGGTTGTGGTCTATAAATGCATTACTAAGGACTTATTAAATGGCTTTTGGTCTGAGAAGCATGGTAATCCGTTGTATCTTGGAGAGGAACGTTGTTATAGGGTTGGAGCCGAACAGCTTGAGTTGCTTAATTGAGATTGCTTTGTTCTGTGTCCTCGCAAGGGCGTAACTAACGTTTGTCATTAGCATTAGCCCATTGCTTATAACGGTTAAACTGTTCTTTATCTAGGATAGTCTCTAAGATATTAGCTTCTGCGTTGATACGGTCGTTAGCCGAAAGGTTTTTATAAGGGGTTCCTGTATTGGAATCCATCCAATTGGCGAGTGCCGTTTCATAACGTTGTTGTTGATCATCACTCATTTCAAATTGCGCAAATAAACGCATTTGTCGTTCTGGGTTGTTTAGATTCCAGTTTTGGTCTATGTCACCGGTTTTTTCCTCGTAGGTATAAACGTCTTCTTCAAAATTGCCGTCCTTTTCATAATTTCTGGTATCGGTAAGTTCTTCGTTCATTGGGTTTCTAGTGTCTATGCTTTCTTTTGAGGTTTCATTTTTACAAGAAAAAGAAAGCGTCAATAGTGCTAAGGCTAAAAAGGGATATGTTGTTTTCATAAGATTACTATTTAAAATTCAATTTAAATATAGTGGTATAAATTTCATGACTTTAACTTAAATCGTTTAAATATTAATCATTTAGGTATGGTTGAGTTATATGATGGGGAATATTAGTTGTGCTGGAGCACCGCTATTGGCTTTTTATTTGTGCTCGATTTAGCTTCGCTGAATCTTCGCAGTGTGAGCTTTACAATAGTAAAAGTCTGCAATGCTAGGGCATTGCATTGGCCTTTTTTTATGCTTTAACGATTTCTAAATGATTTGATTTACTTTCAGTGAATCTTCGCAAGGTGAGCTGTACAATAGTAAAAGTCTGCAATGCTAGGGCATTGTTATGGCCTTTTTTTATGCTTTTGTGCTTTATATATTTTTTGATTTACTTTCAGTGAATCTTCGCGGGTGAGCTGTACAATAGTAAAAGTCTACAATGCTAGGGCATTGCATTGGCCTTTTTTTATGCTTTAATGGTTTATATGTTTTTTGATTTACTTTCAGTGAATCTTCGCAAGGTGAGCTGTACAATAGTAAAAGTCTGCAATGCTAGGGCATTGTTGAGGTTTTTTTTTTATGCTTTTGCGCTTTATATATTTTTTGATTTACTTTCAGTGAATCTTCGCGGGTGAGCTGTACAATAGTAAAAGTCTACAATGCTAGGGCATTGCATTGGCCTTTTTTTATACTTATGCGCTTTGAAGCTAGCTTCAGCACAACGCATAAAAAAAGTCTAGCACTTTCGTACTAGACTTTTACTGTTGTAGCGAGAACGAGATTTGAACTCGTGACCTCTGGGTTATGAATTTTAATTTGAAGAAATTTAAAAATTTTAAATCACTGATAATCAAATTATTAAAAAAATACCGTGTTCTTAATCGTGTTCCAAAACGTGTTCGGTTTCGTGTTCACTTTTTGTTAAAAATAATATGACTCAAATTTATAAAATTTTATTTGAAGTTTTTATTGTGAGTGGGTTAAAATTTAGAATTGAAATGTGAAGAGGTTTGTGAAGGGTATTTGTCAATTAAGAGAGAAAATAAGTTTATGGTAACAGGTTGTTTCGGTTCTTAGTCGGGCTTAGTATGCGTGTGATTAGTTATTTAAATTGATAATAAAATTTTAATAAAAACGCAATAATATGCTTGTAACTAACCAATGAAACTAAAATATTTACGCAATAAAACCGCAATAAAACCGCAATAAAACCGCAATAAAACCGCAATAAAACCGCAATAAAACCGCAATAAAACCGCAATAAAACCGCAATAAAACCGCAATAAAACCGCAATAAA